>NZ_JBIAXT010000016.1:0-178148 GCF_042896945.1 Streptomyces sp. NPDC001222 | reverse complement strand
GTTTCGTCACACTCATGCGCCACTTGGCGTCGTTCCCCTCCACACAGGAGACAACGACGCACCGAGCGTGCGGACACTGTCCACCAACGCATAAGCGAGGACGACGAGGAAGCGGTGGAGCCTGGCCCGCCGTATCTGGACCTGCTCGACCGCGTGGCACAGTCGCCGGAGGCCGGTCCTGGTGTGTTCCTGGCCGCTGACGGTGCGCGGGTGGACGGCACTTGGACCTACGCGGAGTACGACACACCGGGAGTGCGCCTGATCATCCCCTGGCACGCCGAAGGCCTGCCGACAGGCGAGGTACGGCTGGACTTCGCCCGAGACGAGCGTCTTCCCGAGCCCCCGGTGTGGACACTCGTACCGCGAGGCGACGGTGGGCGGCCCACGGCGGTACGGACGGCGAGCCGTGAGCTGTCGCTGGCCTGGAAGCTGCTGTGGCTGTGGACCGACAGCCGGGACGGTGGGCAGGCGCGAGGCAAGGACCTGTACGACGCGGTCCTCCTCGCCGAGGCGGACGGCGCGCGACTCCCACCGCAACTGCTGCGGACGGTCCTGGGCCGCGCCACGGACTCGCGAGCGGAGGACTTCCACCCGGCCGCGGTGGTCCGGTGGGAAGTGGACTGGGCGGGTTTCCAGGACGAACACCCCGGTGTGACGGGGACGGCGGACGACTGGCTCCGTCGGCTCGTCCGGGCCCTGGAGCCGATGTTCGCGGAGTCCCCGCCCGCGCGGCTCACCGGGCGCATCGCGCCGAGCCGACGGCCCACCTGAGCAACCGTCCGCCACAGGCCGGGGCCGCCGTGGTCTCCGGTGCCATAGCCAGTGGGGCAGGGAACAACTCGCTTTCCGGCTGGACGATCGCTTGGAATGATCGGCACGGCGATCGAAGCGGTCGCCCAGGAGAGGCGGGTGCGCAGTGACCGGTTCCTGGGAGAACTTCGGGTGGCGCAGCGCTACGGTGCCCGGGGCCCCGCTGGACGACGAGGCTCGGGCTCGCCTCGACCTGCCCTCGACGCTGCGCCCCGTGACGGACGAGCGCCTTGTGCAACGTCCGGTCTTCGACCCCGCGCTCAAGCAGTACGGCAACGCCTACCGCGCCGCCGATCCCCGATTCGCCGACACGGACCTCGAACGGTGCTGGCACGCGGCTCGGCGCGCCGCGATCGCCCTGGTTCTGTCCGCGATCGCGGACTCGCCCTGGGCGGACTCGCTCGTGCTACGCGGAAGTGTGCTGCTCCGGGCCTGGTTCGGGGACGCCGCACGAGAACCGGGGGACCTGGACTTCGTCGTCAACCCGCCGTCGTGGCGGATCGAGGAGTCGCGGACCGACACGATGCTCACCGGTCTGGCCCAGGCTGCCGAGGCGGCGGCGCTGCATGGTGACAGCACGGTCCGGATCGCCGCGGCGGAAGCGGTCAGCGACGACATCTGGACCTACGACCGGGTGCCCGGTCGTCGTCTGGTCCTGCCCTGGACCTCCGGGGGGCTGCCCGGCGGAGTCGTACAACTGGACTTCGTCTTCAACGAGCACCTCCCCGTCGACCCCGAGCCCGTGTTGCTTCCCTCGTCGCCGGGCGGCCCGGAAATCCTGCTGAACGCGGCCACCGCCGAGCTGTCACTGGCCTGGAAACTCATGTGGCTGCTGTGCGACATGCATCCGCAGGGAAAGGACCTCTACGACGCCGTCCTGCTGGCCGAGCACACGCCGCTGCGTTTCGAGGTGTTGCGGCAGGTCTTTCTCGCCGCGGAACCGACCGACGGGTGCCGCCCGGCAGGGCCCGCCGAGATCGCCGGTCTGAAAGGGACCGTCGAGTGGGAGCACTTCGTCGCGGAGTACCCCGACACACCCGGAAGCGAGTGCGACTTCGTCGACCGTCTGGCCACCGCCCTCGCACCGACCTTCGCAGCGGTCGAATCCGCCGGAGAGGGGGAGGGGGATTACGCGCGCCACGCTCGCTGGCTTGAGCCCCGGACCCAGGAGTATCGGGAACTGCTTCACCGCAAGAGCATGCGCACGGTGCAGAAGACCATGCACACGGCCGGTCTACCCGTGGTCGCGGCCATCGTGATCACCCGAGAGCTCCTCGGTCCGGACCGTCACAGCATCGAGGACGCACGCACCGTCGTATGGACCGATCCGGCCTGGGAGGGGATGGCCGATGCCTACCGGCGCACCGGAGGGGGCTGGCTCCGTCAGGAGCTCGACCGACTTTGACATCCTCGCCCACCTTAAAGGAGGGCGATTCCCGCCTGCCGTGCCGTTGTCGGGCGCGGTTTCGGGTGGGTTCCTGCTTCATCGCGCTGCGCGGGGACGGGTCCCCGTCTTACCTGCGCTCCACGGGCTGAGACGGCCAGTCCGGCCGCCTTGGCGACGTTGACCGCCGCGTTGATGTCTCGGTCCAGGACGGTCCCGCACGCTCCGCAGGTCCACTCTCGGATGTGGAGGGGTTTGGGGCCGTCCTTGATCCCGCAGGCCGAGCAGACCTGTGAAGTGGGCTCGAACCGGCCGATGCGCACGAAGATGCGCCCGTACCGGCTGGCCTTGTATTCGAGCATGGTCACGAACTGGGACCATCCGGCGTCGTGTACGGACTTGGCGAGGCGTGTGCGGGCGAGTCCCTTGACCGCTAGGTCTTCCACCGCGATGGCTTGGTTCTCGCGGATCATCCTGGTGGAGAGCTGGTGGTGGAACTCGCGGCGCGCATCGGTCACCCGTGCGTGGGCACGGGCGACGCGAAGCCTGGCCTTGTCCCGGTTGCTGCTGCCCTTCTCCTTGCGCGAGAGGGACTGCTGTGCACGCTTGAGGTGCTTCTCGGCCCGGCGCAGGAAGCGGGGACTGTCGATCTTCGTGCCGTCGGAGAGGACGGCGAAGTGCCCCAGGCCGAGGTCTATGCCGACTTCGGGTGTGAGGGGTGTCAGGACTTCTTCCGGGCCGGTTTCCACGACGAACGACGCGAAGTACCTTCCCGCACTGTCCTTGATCACGGTCACGGTGGTGGGGGTGGACGGCAGGGTGCGCGACCACTTCACGCTCACGTCGCCGACTTTGGGCAGGCGCAGCCTCCCGCCGGGGGTGATCTTCCATCCGGCATTCGCGGTGAAGCGGATCGCCTGGCGGGTGTCCCGCTTGGACTTGAACCGGGGCGGCCCCGTCTTCGGGCGCTTGCCCTTGAGGCCGTCGAAGAAGTTGCGGTACGCGGTATCCAGGTCCCGAAGGGACTGCTGGAGGATCACCGACGACACCTCACCGAGCCATGCCCGCGCTGGTGTCTTCTTCGACGTGGTGAGCCGCTTGGACAGCTCGGCCGAGGTGACGAACGGCAGCCCGGCAGCACGAGCGTCCTCACGGACGCGCAACGCGTCGTTGAAGACCACCCGTGCACACCCGAACGCCCTTGCTAGCGACTGGCGCTGACCGACGCTTGGGTACAGACGGAACCCGTACCTGAGCTGCATGGTGATCACCATACATACTTGGTTCATGTCGCCACGCTGGAATCCAAATCCCGATGTACGTACTGGCCGTACGTCGTCTACAACCTGCATGCCCACTTGGTTTTTGTCACGAAGTACCGGCGTAAGGCGATGACGGACGCCATGCTGACGCGCTGCGAAGAGATCATGCGGGAGGTGTGCACGGACTTCGAGGCCGAGCTGAAGCAGTTCAACGGCGAGGAGGATCACGTACACCTACCCGTGCACTACCCGCCGAAGGTCCAGCTCTCTAAGCTGGTCAATTCCCTCAAGGGCGTCTCCGCCCGACTTCTATGCAAGGAGGACGACGCGCACGTCCGCCAGCACCTGTGGGGCGGTCACTTCTGGTCCGGCTCCTACTTCGCCGGAAGCTGTGGCGGGGCACCCCTGACCGTTGTCAAGCAGTACATCGAGAACCAGAAGCGCGCCGTGGGCTGAGCCGAACAGTGCCGACCCGTGCTCACGTGCAGGTCAGAGCAGCTCTGAGATGGCCCTCACCCCCGGCGTAAACGCCGGAGTACCGGCCAAGATCAAAGGTAGAACCGTGGAGAACGGCGGCGGTGTCGTGCGATGTCGCCGGGAGCTGCCCCATCGTCGAGCCGGCCACGCACGCGCTCGACCAGCGTGTCGAGCCCGGCCTGCTCGGTCTCCGCACCGCGCGCCTCCGGCCGGTGGCCGTGCCGGGCGGAGCGGTGGCGGAGGAGGGTCTCGCCGCGTCCCTTCGCCCGTACGGGCACTCTCCGACACGACCTCACCCGACTGGCGGAAAGGGGCGGTCTGACGGGCCGTTGCCCGTCCGGAGCCGGAGGTCATGCCCGGCCGGGGGTCGGTCGTGCCTCCGCGTGCGGCTTCGGGGGGACGGCGGCGGCGCCCCGCGGGGACCGGCGGGGCGGCGCCGCCCGTTGTGGCCTTAGCTCAAGATCTTGCATTTCACGTGATCGACACGCGGGTGGTTCGGTAAAGGATTAGCGTGGGAGGCGGACAGCTCTTCGGGGTCCTCACAGACCGGAACCCCGGCCCGATTCCGGCGGGCCGGGGTTCTCGTTGTGTGGGCAGCACAAGTGCCTCTATCAGTCGTCGATGCCCTTGTGACGGTGCACGATCCGGATGCTGCCAACCACACCGTGCTTGACCTTCACACCGCCGCGGACGCGGCCGGGGAAGAGACCGTTGCTGGAGCTGTGGGGACCGACAGTGGCGATGGGAGCGCCGTTGTCGCAGGTCGCACCCCTGAAGACCTCGACGGTCTTCTTGCTGTCGTTGCGGACGTTGAGGCTGTTCGCACCGAGGCCGCTGACGACCGTGATGCAGCTGGCCTCGTGGGGCGAGTACTCCCGCTCGTTGACGAAGATCTTGCCCTCGCCCTTGTGGTGCTCCTGCTCCTCCTCGTTCTCCTCCTCGCCGCCCTCGTGGCCCTTGGAGTTGTCGTTGTTGTTGCCGTAGTTGTTGTTGTTGCCGTTGTTGTTGCCGTTGCCGCTGTTGCCGTCGGTGTAGGCCGGGGCGCCCGCCGCCGGAGCAGCGGGAGCAGCGGCGGGAGCCGGGGCCGCGACGGCGGCCGCCGCCTGAGCCGGCTCCGAGGCGGCGTTGGCGTAGGTGATGCCGGTGGCCACCAGGGCCGCGCCGGCCGCCAGCGCGGCGGTCACCACAGTGGAACGCGTTGCCATGTTGCTTCTCCTGTCTGAGAGACGTCGGCTGTGAGCCGATGCGAGATTGAACGTACAGATCATCTTCTTGTATGTCATATCAGACATGCTGAAAATATGACGAAGAATCCGTTTGGAGTAGTGGAGGCGCTGACGCCTCGTCATGCAGGGCCGGAGCCCCTTGGACCGCCTCGGTTCGAAGGTGGCGGTCGGCCCCTCCGGAGCCCCGGAGCGGCCGGCTGAGGCCGTCTCAACTGGGGGAGCGGGGGTGTGGGGTGACGCCGTCTTCACCTCTCGGCGGGTGTCTACTTCCGTTGATTTCAGAGCAGTTCGTGAGGGCGTGTGGGGACGGCGACCGGCCGGTCCGGCGTGGGTCGGCGGGGGTGGCGGACCCGTCGGGTGACGGGTGGTCCGAACCGGGGGGTCGGACGGTCGACGGGCGGTGGGACTCCCGGTGGATGCGGCAGGAGGGCGGTCCGGTCGCGGCCCCGGAGGGCGGGCTCGGCGAACGGGTGAATCGGCCGTGGCTTCGGCGTGTTGCGGCTTCGGGCCGCCGGGGAGCGGGTGACGCGCCGACGGGCGGGGTCGCGCGTGCGCTCTTAGTCTGACGTCGGGACCGGTGGCCTGCGTCCTCCGCGTGGTCGCGGGTCTGTTCACGGTGGGAGTCGGCTCATGGCGCGTGTGTGCGGACGGTTGCGTAAAGGTGTGGCGATCACCGCCGGGGTGGGCGTGCTCGGGCTGCCGATCGCGGCCGGAGCCGTATGGGGAGCCGTGCGGGGGGAGGAGGAGGGGGAGCCCGCCGCCGTCACCGTCACCGTCGACGTACCTCATATGCCCACGTCCCAGTCGCTGTCCGCGGACGAGGCGCCGGCGCTCGGGCCCGCCGTGCAGCGGCAGCTCGACGCGGCTGTTCAGGGGATCATGCGGGAGGTGCACGTCCCCGGTGTGACCGTGGGGCTGTGGACGCCCGACAAGGGCAGCTACGTACGCTCGTTCGGAGTCGCCGACAAGGGCAAAGGCCGCCCGATGGCGCCGGATCTGTACATGCGGATCGGCAGCGAGACCAAGACGTTCACGGTGACCGCGTTGCTCCAGTTGGCCGATCGGGGCCGGGTGGGGCTGGACGACCCGATCGCGAAGTACGTCGACGGCGTGCCGGGCGGAACCGGCATCACGCTGCGCCAGCTGGCCGGCATGCGCAGCGGCTTGTTCAACTACTCCGAGGACGAGACGTTTCTGAAGGCGTTGACGTCCGATCCGAAGCGGTCGTTCACGCCACGGGAACTGCTCGGCTACTCCTTCAGGCATCCCGTGCTGTTTCCGCCAGGACGGCAGTTCGACTACAGCAACACCAACCTTGTTCTGCTCGGCCTGGTCGTGGAGAAGGCCGGTGGGCAGCCGCTCGGGGAGTTCATCCGGAAGAACATCCTCCAGCCGGCCCGTCTGGGCCGCACGCACTTCCCGACCGACGCCGCCTTCCCGGACCCGCATGCCCGCGGGTACACGGACCAGACCGCGAGCGGGAAGACCGAGGACGCGACCGACTGGAACCCCTCCTGGGCCTGGGCGGCCGGCGCGATGATCTCCGATCTGCAGGATCTACGGGCGTGGGCGCGCACGGTGGCCACCGGCACCCTGCCCGACGGCACCGCCCTGATCAGCCCGGCCCTGCAGCGGCAGCGGCTCATCGCGTCCCCGGCCGCCGGCCCCGGTGTCGCATACGGGCTCGGCATCTTCGATGTGCAGGGCTGGATCGGGCACAACGGTTCGCTGCCGGGCTATGAGTCCCTGGCCGTCTATCTGCCGTCGGCGCGGACGACCCTCGTGGTGCTGCTGAACACCGACGTCCGTCAGGACGGGCAGCAGCCCAGCAGCATCTTCGGTGAAGCCATCACGAAGATCGTCACGCCGGGGCACGTCTTCGGTCTGCCCGCACGGCCGTCGGCCGGATGAGGGGCAGCCGCCGCCGTTCGTGCCTCAACTCCCGCTGACAGCAAGCGGTTTCGACGAGACGCCCGCGTCCGGTCGGCGTTCGTTGCGTTGCTCACATCACGGGTGTCCGGGGTCGGAATGTGGAGCGCGGCTTCACATCTTCATGGCATGCTCACGCCTTGTTACCCGTCGGTATGAACGCACCGCCGGGCCATTCTGCAACCCCCCACCACCACAGGACAGATCTTGCGTATTCGCAAGGGGCACCTGCGTGCCCTCATGCCCGCACTCACCGCATCCGTGCTGTTGCTCGCGTCCGGCTGCGCGTCGGGGTCCGGTTCCTCCTCCGCCTCCGGCGCGTCGCCCGCCGGACAGTCCGAGGCGTCCGCCGCCGCGGCCGGGGACGCCGACGGCGCTCTCGCGGTCAAGGCGGCGCCCGCCGCCACGTCCACCGCACTCGCCCGGCCGGGTGCGACCGGCACACGGGCGCACCGCAGCACACTCAAGGTGAGTTCGTACGACCGTCACACCCGACGGGCCGTCATCTCACAGGCGGTCAGGACGACGCCCACCCCGTCGGGATCGCCCACGGCATCGGGGTCGTCCACGGGGGCCGCATCGCCCTCGGCGACCCCGTCCGGTACCCCGAGCCGCTCCGCCGAGCCGGGGCGGATCGCCGTCGGTGACGTCATCGCCAGCGCGCCCGCGCCCGGCGCCCCGGACGGTCTCCTCGCCAAGGTCACCAAGGTGATCGGGGAGACCGGTGACGGCACCGAGGTGCAGACCGCGCCGACCACCCTCGACACCCTGCTCGGTGACGACAAGGCGAAGGGCACGGTTCCCGTCGACCCCTCGTCCTTCGGCGTCGAGCGGCTGCTGCCCGATGTGAAGGTCTCCTGGGCCAAGACGGGCGACATCCACGCGGGGCCCGAGGGCGCGAAGCTACCGCTGGGCAGTCTGCGCGTCGACCTCAAGGCCGATGTGCCCACCCCCGCGGGCACCGCGGTGTCGGCGGACGCCGCCGTGGCCGGGTACGTACAGGTCGCTCCCGAGGTCGACTTCTCCTACGGCGGCGGCACCGGTGACGCGTCCGCCCAGGCCGGCCAGGCCGGGCCCGCCTCGGCCTACCTCGGCGTGTCGGGCGACTGGACCTCACAGTGGTCCCTGAAGGGGCGTGTCGGCGCCACCGCCAAGCCGGTTCGGGTGCCCTTCGCGAAGCTCCACGCCGACCCCGTGCTCCAGGTCGGCTCGATCCCCGTCGTCGTCAACCTCGATCTGACCTGCTACTTCGAGATCACCGGCGACGGAAGCGTGACCGTCGCGGTGGAACAGGACCTCAAGGGTGACTTCAGGGCCGGGGGCACCTACGGCCCGGGCAAGGGCTGGACGCCCGTGAACGAGTCCACGATGACGAGCACGCCGGTGCGCGCCTCCCTGACGGCCGCGGGGAACGTCAAGGCAGCGCTCGGCGCGCAGGCCGCCGTCGGCCTGTACGGCGCGGTGGGCGTCAGCGCCGACCTGGCACCGTATCTGCGGGGCGAGGCGTCGGCAGCGGCGAGCGCGGCCGCGAGCCCGGGCGCGCCGCCGACGGCGGGTGCGGCCGGGGCGTGGGCCCTGTACGGCGGTGTCGATCTGAGCGGTGCGCTGCAACTGCAGCTGTCCGTCTTCGGTACGCCCGTCCTTCAGCGCTCGATTCCGCTGGGCATGTTCCACCGGGAGTGGAAGCTCGCCTCGGGCGCCGTCTAACAGCGATCCGCCGACAACCTGCCTGGTGGCGAGCGCCGCGCACGGCGCTGGCCACCAGGCGCGGGCCGACCCCGATCGTCCCACGGGACGTTCCGCCCATCCCCGGAACGGCGAAACGGAATTCCGGGCCCTCGGCACGGAAACGCTGGGCGACGTGAGATCACGCCTCGTGATCGGCAACGTCAGCACGGAGGTTTCCATGATTCGTCGGACACTGCAGGGGGGCCTGCTCGCCGCGGTCGCGATGCTCGCGCTCGTGCCCACGGCCGCGGTCGCCGTGGAGGGCGACCGGGCCGCCCCGGCGCCGGTCGTCGCGACGGTCCAGTACCGCCCGCACACGCTCCCCGCCGCAACCCGGCACGTGCCGGTCCGGCAGCGCACCCACCGCTCCGCACTCTGCCGGCGCTACGTCCGTCATATCCGCCACGTCGGCTACACCTGCCACCTGCGCCACATCCCGCGCACGGCGCACCACCGCGTCGGCTACGGCGCCCACACGGCGTACCGCCACGGCGTCGGCTACGTGACGGGGACGGCGTACCGCCACCGCACCGGGTATGTTTCGGGCGTGGCGTATCGGCACCACACGTACCGTGCCGTCGGCCGTGTAGCCACCCGCTATGTCCCGCTGAACATCCGCTCCGGTCCGGGTACCGGCTACCGCGTGGTGGGACACCGCCACGTCAACGGCCGGCTGCTGCTGGTCTGCAAGAGGCACGGCTCGTACGTCCACGGGAACCGGCACTGGTACCGCCTCGCCGGCAACAGGGGCTATGTGTCCGCGCACTACGTCCGCACGCGGAGCACCGTGCCCTGGTGCTGAGACGTCCCTTCTCTCTCCCCCCGAAGGGACAGGCCTGCCCGGTCACCTGTGGGTGCCGGGCAGGCCTTCGGCGTGCCCGGCACCCGGCAACTCACGTTGTTCATACCGGTTTCCATGTGTGGCGGCACCACAATCCCGGGAACACATCCTGACAACCAAGGGCGAACCGCCCAAAGTGGAATCGGCGTTGAGGGACAGGTCATGCGACAACCTCAAGGGTCCAGTACGCGACAGCCCCAAGGATCCAGACCGTGAAGGCCGGCGCAGCACGGACGGCGGCGCCCTGGCGGACGGCGGCGGCCCCGCCGGCCGAGCCGGACGGACCGTTCATGACGGAGCTGCGCGGCCTGAAGGAGCGCACCGGTCTCAGTCTCGCGGCCCTCGCCACGCGTACCCCGTACAGCAAGTCCGCCTGGCATCGCTATCTCAACGGCGCGCAGCGGCCGCCCCGTTCGGCCGTGGAGGCGCTCGCCGGTCTCGCGGGCGTCGATCCGGGCCCCGTACTGGCACTGTGGGATGCGGCCGAGCACCAGCAGGGCCCGGCCCAGCCGTCGTACGACGTACTCCCGCCGGAGTCCGTCCGGCGCCGGCGGCTGCCACGGTCGGCCCTCGCCCTGGTCGTCGCGGTGACCGCGGTGACCCTGACCCTTGTCGCGGCACATCGCTCGGGCGCGCCGTCCGGCCGTCCGGCCGCGCCCTCGCCCCGTTGCCGGGGCGCGTCCTGTCAGGGGCAGCTGCCGGACGTCTCCGCCTGCGACCGGGACGCACAGACCAAGAGTTCGGTCCGGGACGCCTCCTATGCGGTACGGCTTCAGTACTCGCCGTCCTGCGGCGCCGCCTGGGCCGAGGTCCAGGCGCGGGCCGCGGACGCCCGCGTCATCTACGTACGATCGGGACGGGACGTGCTCTCCGCGTCGTACCCGGGAGACGGCACCGCGGGCTCGAGCAGTCCGATGCTTGCCGTGAGTTCACCCGAAGGCGTGGAGGCATGTGCTGAGGTGGACGGCAAGGTGGCGTGCACCGGCCTCGATGCCGAACGCGGGGGCGGACGCTGAGCGGATGATCGGCCCGGGGGCCGGTGCGGGGGGTGTGACGTGTCAACGCTCCGCTCCTGGCGGATGTCCTACATGTTGTAGGGTTTGGCTCGTCCGCCCGGCCGGTCGGTATCGACCGGCCCGTTGTCGCCGATCGGGGGATCCGCGTGCAGGAGTCCGACGAGCCGTCGCCAGTGGTCGGCGCGACCTTCGAGGGGATGGTCGACCGGGCGCTGGACGCCCCGGAGATCGCGGCCGCGCTCGGTGCCGCGGGTACGGGCGCGTCCCGGGAGGAGCTGCGCGCCGAGGCCCTGGAGGAGCGCGCCCGCCTCGTCGGTGTCGCCGCCGCCGAGTACAGCCGCTATCTCGCGCTCCGGGCCGCCGCGGTCGACCGCTACGGGTCCCCGGACGACGGTGATCGGGTGTCGGACGGTCCGGCGGCGGACGGCGGTCGTGTGTCGGACGGTCCTGCGGATGATGACGTCCGTGCGTCGGGCGGCGCTGTGGGTGGCGGCGTCCGTACGACGGGTGCTTCCGCGGGTGACGACGACCGTGCGCCGGGTGATCCCGCAGGCGATGGCGACCGTACGCCCGGTGATCCCGCGGGCGGCGACATCCGGGCGCCTGGTGAAGTTGCCCACAGCGACCCGTCGGGTGACGAGCCCGCTACGCCAGATGATGCCTCGGCCGTCGACGGCCACACGAAGAAGGTGATCCTCCCCGTCCTCGCGGTCCTCGTGCCGAGCCTCGGGGCCGTGGCCACCGGTGTCTTTCTGCTGTGCGGGTTCGGGCTGCGTGCCTTAGCTGTCCGTCCCCACATCGGCGACGGGCTCGTGATGGCCGGGGTGATCGCCGCCGCCGTGACGGCGGGGGCGGCTCTCGGTGACCTGGCCTGGATCCTGGTGACGGGCGCGCGGAGCCGCTCCGGCTGCCGTCCGGGCCATCCCGCCGACCGTGATCCCGAGGTGTGCCGGGCCCGCGAGAGCTGGGAGAACGCCGTCCTGGAACGGGGGCTGGTGCCGTTCCTCCGGCAGCGCGCGGAGTCGGCGGGGGCCGACCCCGCGTACGCGTCCGAGGGGCATGCCGTGGGCGCGGACGACGGGGCACGCTAGTTGTCCAGTCCAGGGAGGTTTGCCGGCGAACCTTTCCGGTCGCGACACCAGGCGCACTGCGCCGTCGCTGTCACCATCCTTGCCTGACTCCTACCCTCGGCAGGGCGCCCTGTTCCCCTACGGAATGTAGGGTCGATGGGAGTGCCCGGGAGAGCCAAGGGCAGGCAGTCCCGCCCCCAGTGTCCGCTTCCGTCCACGCCGGTCGTACCGGCCTTTCGTCAAGGTGAGTCATCGCGGTGCCCGCACAGCAGCAAGCAGTGATCCCCCAGCAGCGCGTCCGGCATCCGCAGGGCGCGCCGGAGGAGCGGCCGTCGCTCCTCGCACGTCTGCGCCCGGGAGCGGCCGCCGCCACGGTCTGGTACCTGCGGCTGCAGGCGCTGCTGAACATCGCGGCGGTCGTCTCCCTGCCCTTCCGCAAGGAGGTCCAGGAGCACAACGTCGGTGAGTTCTTCACCCCCTACCTGGCCACCGCCGGTCTGGTCTCGGCGGCCCTGGCCCTGTTCCTCGCGGTGGTGATGAGGCGCCGCAAGCGAGCCGCATGGATCTTCAACATGCTGCTGGCCGGCCCGCTCTTCGCGCTCTACGTGCTCGCCCTCACCCAGGACGACTTCGGCCGCCATGTCTTCAACTGGGTCTCCGCCGTGCTCACCGGCCTCTTCGTGGCCGCGCTGCTGATCGGCCGCAGGGAGTTCCAGGCCGTGGGCGACCGCTCCAACCCCCGACTCGCACTGGTCGTGGGCGCCGGCGGAATCCTGGTCAGCGGCGGCATCGGCACCCTGCTGGTGGACGCCACCAACAAGCTGGCCGGCGCCACCCTGACGGACAAGATCGCGTACACGCTGCTGCGCGGCGTCAGCGTGGGTCCGCTCGCCGACCGTATCGACGCCGTGCAGGCCCCGCGCTGGGTGGACATCACCATCAACGGCCTGATCGCGGCCACCTTCCTGCTCGTCCTGTACGCCTGCTTCCGCGCGCCCCGCGGCCGGGAGCTCCTCGGCGAGGCGGACGAGCAGCGCCTGCGCGCCCTGCTCGCCAAGCACGGTGAGCGCGACTCCCTCGGCTACTTCGCGCTGCGCCGGGACAAGGCCGTGATCTGGTCCCCGAGCGGCAAGGCGGCCATCACCTACCGGGTGCTCAGCGGAGTCACCCTGGCCTCAGGTGACCCGATCGGCGACCCCGAGGCATGGCCCGGCGCCATCGACGCATGGCTGGAGGAGGCCCGTCGGCACGCCTGGACGCCCGCCGTCATGGGCGCGAGCGAGGAGGCCGGAACGATCTACGCCCGGCACGGTCTCGACGCCCTCGAACTGGGCGACGAGGCGATCGTGGAGGTCGCCGACTTCAGCCTCGAAGGACGCGCGATGCGCGTCGTACGACAGGCGCACAACCGTGTTCGCCGGTGCGGCTACACCGTGCACATCCGCCGCCACGGCGACATCCCCGAGTCCGACATGGCGAGCCTGATCGAGAAGGCCGACCGGTGGCGTGACGGCGGCGGTGAGCGTGGCTTCTCCATGGCCCTGGGCCGTCTCGGCGACCCGGCCGACGCGAACTGCGTGATGCTGGAGTGCCGTGACGACCTGGGCGAGCCCCGGGCCCTGCTGAGCTTTGTGCCCTGGGGTGAGCACGGTCTGTCGCTGGACCTGATGCGGCGCGACCGCGGCTGTGAGAACGGCCTGATGGAGTTCATGGTGATCGAGCTGCTGCTGCGCGCGCCTGATCTCGGCATCAAGCGGGTGTCGCTGAACTTCGCCATGTTCCGCGCCGTCTTCGAACGCGGCTCCCGGCTCGGGGCCGGACCCGTTCTGCGGCTCTGGCGCTCCGTGCTGACCTTCTTCTCCCGCTGGTGGCAGATCGAGTCCCTCTACCGGGCCAACGCCAAGTACCGGCCCGTGTGGGAGCCGCGCTTCCTGCTGTTCGAGAAGAGCAGCGACATCCCGCGCATCGGTATCGCCAGCGCCCGCGCCGAGGGATTCCTCACCCCGCCGAGCCTGCCGTCCCTCTTCCGGCGGCGGCACGCCGCGGCCGGGGGACAGGGGCAGCTCCCGCTCGCGCACGACAAGGGGCATGACAAGGGTCATTGAGCGGCAAAGTTCCGGGCCCCGGGTGAGACGGGGCGAGCGGGAGGACGTACAGCAGTAGTGGGGCCGAGCCCCTCCCGCGCCGTCCGCTCCTCCCGGAGGTACCCCGCCCGTGACGATCGTCAAAGCACCCCCGGCACCGGTCGACCGGCGCCATGACGAGGAGCCTTCACAGGGCTGGCAGTTCACCTCCTCCCACGGCCTGGTCCTGCTGGTGCTCCTGCTGGTCGTCGGGCAGGGCCCCATCCGGCGGGCGCTGGGCGCGCCCGTGATGCAGAGCTGGATGACCGTGTTCCTCGCGGTGGTCGTCCAGGCCCTGCCCTTCCTCGTCCTCGGCGTGCTGCTGTCCGCCGCCCTCGCGGTGTTCGTCCCGCCGTCGTTCTTCGCCCGCGCCCTGCCGAAGCGGCCCGCCCTCGCGGTGCCGGTCGCGGGCGTGGCCGGGGCGGTGCTGCCCGGCTGCGAATGCGCCTCCGTGCCGGTCGCGGGAGCGCTGGTGCGCCGCGGGGTCCCGCCCGCGGCGGCGCTGGCCTTCCTGCTGTCGGCTCCCGCGATCAACCCGATCGTGCTGACCGCCACGGCCGTCGCGTTCCCCCGCAACCCCGAGATGGTCCTCGCCCGGTTCGCGGCGAGCCTGCTGGTGGCGTGCGCGATGGGCTGGCTGTGGCAGCGGCTGGGCCGCACCGACTGGCTGAAGCCCCCGGCCCGCGCGTCCTACGAGGGACAGAGCAAGGGTGCCGCGTTCTGGGGGTCCGTGCGGCATGACGTGATGCACGCGGGCGGGTTCCTGGTCGTCGGCGCGATGGCCGCGGCCACCCTCAAGGCCGTGGCCCCGGCCAGCTGGCTGCGTACGGCGGCGGGCAATCCGGTGGTGGCGATCCTCGCGCTCTCGGTCCTCGCGGTGCTGTTGTCGATCTGTTCCGAGGCGGACGCGTTCGTGGCGGCGTCGCTGTCCCAGTTCTCGCTCACCGCCCGGCTGGCGTTCCTCGTGGTCGGGCCGATGATCGACCTGAAGCTGTTCGCGATGCAGGCGGGCACGTTCGGGCGCTCCTTCGCCCTGCGGTTCGCACCCACCACGTTCGTGCTGGCGATCGTGGTGTCGGTCCTGGGTGGGGCGGTGCTGCTGTGAACCGTCAGGCACAGGCGGCCGTTCTGTTCCTGGTCGGCGGGGCGATGCTGCACGCCGGCACCACCTCTCTGTATCTGCGCTACGTCAAGGCCGGGCTCCAGCCGCTGCTGCTCGCCGCCGGAGCCGTGCTGATCATGGCCGCGCTCGCGACCGTCTGGTACGACCTGCGCCGGTACCGCGCGGCCCGGCAGCACAAGGGCGGGGGAGAGCCACACACCGCCCCCGATGACGGTCACGACGACGAGCACGGGGAGGACGACGGCCATGGTCACGGCCACCGCGAGCCGCGGATCTCCTGGCTGCTTCTGCTGCCGCTGTTCGCCCTGATCCTGGTCGCCCCGCCCGCGCTCGGCTCCTACAGTGCCGTGCGCGCCGGTACGGCCCTGCAGCCGCCGCTGGCCTACCCGGCGCTGCCGTCCGGCGACCCGGTCCCGCTCAGCCTGGTGGACTACGCGGGCCGTGCGGCGTACGGCCACGGGCACTCCTTCGGCAACCGCAAGGTGGAGATCACCGGGTTCGTCGCGCTGGACCACGGGGGCACCCCGTATCTCGTCCGTATGGCCCTCAACTGCTGCGCCGCCGACGCCCAGCCGGTCAAGGTCGGACTCTCCGGCAAACTGCCGCCCGTGCTGCAGCCCGACTCCTGGCTCCAGGTCACCGGCACCTACAGCGCCCGGCAGGCCAAGGACCCCGTCAACGGCGGCCGCATCCCGTTCCTCGACGTCGTGGAGGCCAAGCCGGTCCCGACGCCCAAGGACCCCTACGACGAGAGCTGGAACCAGTGATGTGACCGGCCGACGGCGCGCCCGTGGCAGGAGCCGGGCGCGCCGATCGCCGGTGAGCAGCCGCACGAAGGCCGGCTGAGTCCGGCTGTGGCCGGCCGGTTCAGACGGTGCGGGTCCGCACCCCGTCCAGCGCCACCGTCAGGACCAGGTCCCGCTGGGCGTCGTCGAGGAAGTTGGTCGCGGTGATCCCGGCGACCATCCGGAGCAGGTCGTCGAAGCGCATGTCCGTGCGGGCCTCGCCCGCCTTCTGGGCCCGCTCGAACAAGGGGCCGCCCGCCTGGTACATGGATTCCCGGCAGGCGAGGAAGATGTCGGACTCGTCGTCCATCGCCTCGCGGATGGCGCGCTTGGTCACCGTGTAGTCCACGAACCGGCGCAGCCACGAGGTGAGCGCCTCCCACGGCTCGCGGTCCGCCACCTCCCTGGCCACCCGGCACAGGTCGTTCACCTCGCCCGCGTACACGCTCTCGAAGAGGTGGCGGCGGGTGGGGAAGTTGCGGTAGAGCGTGCCGATGCCGACGCCGGCGCGGCGGGCGATGTCCTCCAGGGACGCCTCCGCTCCGTTCTCCGCGAAGGCCTCGCGGGCGGCCGCGATCAGGGCGTCGTAGTTGCGGGCGGCGTCCTTCCGGTGCGGCCGCTGGGCGGCCACGATCTCGCTGACGGGGAACGGCTGAGCCGTCACTGCTGCCTCCCTGGGCGGAACCGGGTTGAAGCGGAGGTTAGCCTCCGTTACAGTGGAGGTGTACCTCCACTTTAGCAGTCGGTGTGTGTTCGGCCCGGGACGCGTGCGGCCACACGCGTCGCCGACGCCCCCACACCGCTCGACACCTCCCGACCTTCCTCCGACCCGACGCCGGGCCCGCGCGCACCGCGCCGCCCGGCCGCCCCATCCGCTCGCGACCGCTCCTCGCGGCCGTCGGCGTACTGTGCGCCGCCCGCGACGCGACCGAGCCCGTAGACCAGGTACGACCACGTACGACCACGTACGACCACGCACAGCGCGTACGGCCACATACGAGCCCGTACGACGCTGTGCGACCTCGAACACCCGCGTACCACCCGAACATCCATGTACGGCCCCGTACGACCCGACCCGACGACCTGGGCCCCGCCCTGTCCGGAGAGGCTTTTTGATGCCACGGAAGTCCACCCGTCTCACCTTCGCCGTCCTGGCGACCGGTGCGGGCGTGTTCTCCATGCTGCAGTCGCTGATCGCGCCGGCTCTGCCGACCGTCCAGCACGCGCTGCACACCTCGCAGTCCACCGCCACCTGGGTGATGACGGCGTATCTGCTGTCCGCCTCGGTGTTCACCCCGATCCTCGGCCGGATCGGCGACCTCGTCGGCAGGAAGCGCACGCTCGTCGCCGTGCTGCTGACCGTGCTGGCCGGATGTCTGCTCGCCGCGCTCGCGCCGGGCATCGGCACACTGATCGTCGCCCGGGTGATCCAGGGCGCGGGCGGCGCCCTCTTCCCGCTGTCCTTCGGCATCATCCGCGACGAGTTCGCCCCGTCCGAGGTCAGCGGAAGCATCAGCAACCTGTCGGCCGTGATCGCCGCCGGCGGTGGCGTCGGCATGGTGGCGGCGGGCCCCATCGTGTCCGCGCTCGACTACCGCTGGCTGTTCTGGATCCCGGTCGCCGTCGTCGCCGCGACCACCCTGATCGCCCTGCGCTATGTGCCCGAGTCGCCGCGGCGTGCCGAGGGCCGCGTCAACTGGTCCGGTGCCGTACTGCTCTCGGCATGGCTGGTGGCCCTGCTGCTGCCGCTCAGCCAGGCGGGCCAGTGGGGTTGGGGATCGGCCCGCGTGATCGGCCTCTTCGTCGCCGCGGCGGTGCTCTTCGCGCTGTGGCTGACCTCCGAGGCGCACTCCCGCAGCCCGCTGATCGACCTGCGCGTCATGCGGCTGCCCGCCGTGTGGACCACCAACACCGCCGCCCTGCTGTTCGGTGCGGGCATGTACTCCATCTGGTCCTTCCTCCCGGGCTTCGTGCAGACGCCCCCTGTCGCCGGATACGGCTTCGGCGCATCCGTCACCGGGTCCGGACTGCTCATGCTGCCCATGCTGATCGCCATGTTCCTGTCGGGCATGCTGAGCGGTCGCCTGGAGCCGGTCCTCGGAGCCAAGACCCTGCTCACGGCCGGTGCCACCCTGGACGCGGTCGCCTGCGGCATCCTGACCCTCTGGCACGACGAGCAGTGGCAGGTGGCCCTCGTGGCGGGCGTGTTCGGCTTCGGCATCGGACTGGCCTTCGCCTCGATGGCCAACCTGATCGTCGGCAGCGTGCCGGCCGAGCAGACCGGCGCCGCGACCGGTATGAACGCCAACATCCGGACGATCGGCGGTTCCATAGGCGCGGCCGTCACGAGCGTCCTGGTGACCGGTCACCTCCAGCCCTCGGGTCTGCCCTACGCCTCCGGATACACCCACGGCTTCGGCCTGCTGGCCCTGCTCTGCCTCGCCGCCGCCCTGGCCGCGCTGCTGGTGCCGGTCCGGCACGCCGCCCGGGTCAGCGGAGTGCCGCGCGCGTCCGAGGAACCGGCCCGCACCGAGCCGGCGGCCGCCGTGCCGAGTGCGCGCGGCTGACGTCCGCGACGGACCACCGCTCCGACCGCCGTCGGTCCCAGGCCGACGGCGGTCCCGGTATGAGGCGGGTCCCCGGCCCGGCCGCGGTGACCGAGACCGTCGGCCGTGTGGCGCAAACGGAACCCTGTCGCACGGACAGGGCGGGCAGCGTCCCTAAGATGAGCCCATGACATCCGGCCCGCGCATCCGCCTCGCGGCGCGTCGTGCGCGCTGGATGCCGCTCGTGCTGACGGTGGTGGCCGGAGTGCTGGCCATGCACGCGCTGTCGCCGTCGGGGAATCCGTCGGCGGGTGCGCACATCATGGCGACCGGGCCGGGCGTCGCAGCACACCACGCCGAGACCATCGCAGCACACCACGCCGAGACCACCGCCGCGCACGCCTCCGACGCGGGACCGTGCCGCATGGTCTCGGGCACGGGACAAGGCGGCATGGTCATGGACCACGCCGGCGGAACCTGCGCGGCCAGGGGCACGGCCGCTTCCTACGTGCCTCCCGCACTGGCGCCCGCGCCCATCGCCCCCATCGATCCCGCCTCCGTCGCACCCGGCCACCGTCTCGCGGGAGCGACCGACGGGCGGGCTCCACCCGATCTGTCCGAGCTGCAGCTGCTGCGGATCTAGAGGCACCCGCACGTCATCCCCGGCCCGGGGTGGCGTGTTCCGGTCCGTCTCATGATCCGTACCTTCCCGCGCGCACGTGCCGACGCATGCGTACGAGCGCGGGCACCTTCAAGGAGCTGTACTGCCCATGGCAATTCGTCGTTCCCTCGTCCGCAGGACCGCCGCGCTGGCCGCGGCCGCGACCGCCGCGCTCACGCTCGCCGCCTGCGGCGGCACCGGCGACTCCGCCTCGCCCTCCTCCTCCGGTTCCGCCTCGTCGGGGCACTCCGGCCACGACATGGGATCCGGCACGGGGCCGATGTCCTCCGCCAGTCCGTCGGCCTCCGTTCCCGCGGCACACGGCGGCCACAACGCGCAGGACGTGACGTTCGCGCAGCTGATGATCCCGCACCACCGTCAGGCCGTGGCCATGGCGGCACTGGCCCCCTCCCGGGCGAAGTCCCCGCAGGTGAAGGACCTGGCCGCGAAGATCGAGAAGGCCCAGGACCCGGAGATCGAGACCATGTCGGGCTGGCTGAAGGCCTGGGGCGAGAAGGTCCCGTCCGACGCCGCGTCCGCCATGGAGGGCATGCCGGGGATGGACCACTCCGGCTCGTCGATGCCCGGCATGATGTCGGGCGCGGACATGGACAAGCTGGCGAAGCTGTCCGGTGACGCCTTCGACACGGCGTTTCTGCGGATGATGGTCGGACACCACCAAGGCGCCCTCACGATGGCCAAGGCCGAACAGGCCAAGGGCGCCTACGGCCCGGCCGAGGCGATGGCGCGGTCGATCGTCACCTCGCAGTCGGCCGAGATCACCGAGATGAACAGGATGCTCGGCCGCCGTTAGTGCTGTGGCCGGGAAGGTTCGCCGGGCGTCGCGAGCCGGTGAACCTTTTCGGCCGTAGCCCCGGGCCGGCCGCTCGTCGCCGTTCACCTGCCGCGGCCGCCCGCGGCGACCTGGGCGAGCGTACGACCGGTGCACACCGAGCGGGCACGGCGGGGATCCGGCGTGCCGTGCCCGCCGGACCCGGCGTGCCCCGTCCGCACCAGCAGCCAGGCGTCGTCCTCGTCCTTCCCTTGGCCGCCACGGAACCGGGTGAGGGCGTACTCGCCGTGGAGCTTCGCCCCGTGCAGCCGGAACGTGGCGTGCCCGTGTTCCAGCGCCTCGGCGAAGGGGACGGGTCGCCCGCGGCGGTCGTGGCTGGTCGGCCGGTAGGTGCCGTGGTCCCAGACGATCACGGTGCCGCCGCCGTACTCGCCCTGCGGGATGACACCCTCGAAGTCCTCGTACTCCAGGGGATGGTCCTCGGTGGGGACGGCGAGCCGCTTGTCGACGGGATCGGTCGAGGGGCCCTTGGGGACGGACCAGGACCGCAGCACGTCGCCGACCTGGAGCCGGAAGTCGAAGTGCAGCGTGCTCGCGTCATGGATCTGCACCACGAACCGGGGCTCCGCGCCGGAGGACGCGTCACTGCCCCGGGGCTCACCGGTCCGCTCGAAGTCCCGTTTGCCGCGGTAGTCCCGCAGCCGATCGCCGCCACCCACGTCCGGCTCCTCTCCGCCCGACGGCCCGGTCGGCCGACCCGGGCCGGCCGACCGGGCCGTGACGTCTGCGGCGCCCGAGTACCCCGTAGGCCGCCCTGCCCACATGACCGTGCGGCGGTCCCGGTCACAGCCAGCCGCGGCGAGCCGCGAGGAGGCCGGCCTGGAAGCGGGTGGGGGCCCCGAGCTCGGCCATCAGACGCTGGATGCGCCGTTGTGTGGTGCGCTCGCTCCAGCCCTGGGCCCGGGCGATGGCGGCGTCCGTGAGCCCGGCGGCAAGCAGCGTGAGCAGATGGCGGGTCTCCACGTCGGGTCCGTCGTCCGGGGGCTCCTCCGTGGCGCCGGTGCGCGGCGCCTGGCCCGTCACGCACAGCGGAAGGGCTCGCTCCCACTCCGCCTCGAAGAGCGACTCCAGGGCCGCCAGCAGCGGTGAGCTGTGCACCAGATAGGCGGCGGACAGACCGCCCGGCGCGAGACTGAAGGGGATGAGGGCGTCGCGGCTGTCGCAGATGACGAGCTTGAGCGGCAACTCGGCGCGGACCCTCGCCTGTTCGCCGGCCCGGACGCTGGGCAGGATGTCGCCCTCCAGACGGCCCGGCCAGGCCACCGCCGCGCGGGCGTAGACCACCCGGTACGCCACGCCTTCACGCTGCCGCTGGAGCTGTCCCTCCAGGTTGCTGCCGGGGCGGTCGACGTACGGCGGCCGGTCGAGGATCCGTACTTCGCTGCACGCCTCTGCGGTCAGCCGCCGTACCGCGGCGCTGATGTCGGCGCGGTCGGTGAGCAGTTCCACCGGCATGTCGGGGTGGCTGATCCGGGACGCCTCGCGGTGGGCGTCCGTCAACCGGTGCACCAGCAGCCGGGCCTCGTCGAGTTGCTCCTCCTGCCGACGGATGAGGGCGGCGACCGCGACATCGGGTGCCACCGCGGTGAACCGGGGCGGGCGCCCGGTCGCCCGTGTCGCGAGGCCGTCCTTGACCAGCGCGGCGAGCAGCCGCGCCACCGCAGGGGTGGACAGGCCGCAGGTGTCCGCCACTTCGCGGGCGGTGGCCCGCGGCAGGCCGACCAACTCGGCGTACACACGCTCCGTCTCGACCGTCAGCCCCAGCACGTTGAATGCCATGCGTTCTCACCGTCTCCGTGGCGGATCCCGTCGGCCGGCGGAAGCCGGTCACCTCTGTAGCCCTGTGCAACCCGAGTCGTGATCGAGATCTTCCCTTCCGTCGAGGCGGTGCCCTCCGGCTGGTGCCTGTTGCGGCGTCGCATGGCAGGGCGGGCGAGCGCGTCGTAGGGGCCCTCTGTTTCTGCCGTCAATAGAGAGCGGGTCAAATACCGCGCGCTATCGCCGATTCGCTGGCGACTTCTGGCCAGTTGGCGGAACCCCGCCACTCTCCTCGTCTTGTGCCGGCCTTTTGCGGATTGACAGATTCCCCACACCGTCGGCGCTGTTCGGGGGGCCGGCGCCTGCTCTGTCCTTCCCCGAGTCCTTTGGCAGGAAGTGGAGTTCCCATGACAAGGCGGAGACGAGCGATCGCTCGCGGCGTCGCCACCATAGCCAGCGCGGCCCTCTTGCTCGGCGCACCCGTGCAGTACGCGGCGGCCACCGAAAGGCAGACCGCTACGCCTGACTCCGGCGCGAAAGGCAAGTCCGCGGGGGTCTCGCTGCCCTCCACCCCCGGATCCTCAGCGCTCGGTCCGTGGCGCTCGTTCCTGAAGCCCACGCCCGCGCAGTCGGCGAAGAACAACCCTCACCAGGTCCTCGTGGTGCTCGGCTCGACCACCCAGGTGACCGGCACCTCACTGGGCAGGCAACGCAATCTGCGGGCCCGTACCCCGCTGACCTCGAACACCACGGTCAACACCGCGCTCCACCGGGCCCATGCGGTCTCCATGCGGCCGCTGGTGCCGGGACTCACGGCCGCCCAGGCCCGGCAGTTGCACTCGGCCGCCCGGCTCAAGCTGGGCTCCGGCGCGATCGACCTGTCCAAGGTCCAGATCGTCCAGCTCGCCGGCGGCGACGCCTCGGCGGCGGCCCGGACGCTGGCCGCCACTCCCGGTGTCGTCTACGCCGAGCCCGACCAGACCGTCTCCCCCATGAACACCGGCTCCGTGCCGCTGCCCTCCTCGGCGGATACCGCGGCGGGGAAGTCCGGCCCGTCGGCGAAGGGGCGGGACAGCGGCGCGACCGGCTCCGACGGTGTGCCCGGCAACGCGGCGCTCGGCACCTCGCTGCAGAGCTTCCTCAACGCGGGCGGGGTGAACGCGACCGGCGCCTACAGCGTGCTGAAGCAGAAGTTCCATCAGCTGCCCGGCACCGGTGAGACCATCACCAACGTCTCGGTCGGCGACCTCACGGACGCGTCGACGCCGAACCTGGGCCCGTCGGGTCCGACGACCGTCGTCCGGAACGGCCGGCGGTATCTGGACATCCCCACGATGCCCTTGATCCCCACCTACACCGCGGACGCGACCGGCGCACTCGACCCGACGGGCTCGGCCCAGGGGGAGGACCCCGCGCTGGGTGAGGTGCTGCTGGACTTCTCCGTGATGGCGCCGCTCCCGCACGACCTGCAACGTCCGGGTATGCAGGGCAGCGGCAACTCCGACCTGCTGGGCATCGCCCCGGGCGCGAACTACCGGCTCGTCGTCCCGCAGCAGCCGACGTTCAGCCAGATCGCGGTGTCCCTGCTGGCCGCGGCGAGGCAGCAACCGCGACCTGACGTGATCACCGCCAGCCTCGGTTACGGCACCGACGCCGCGGGGCTCCCCGGCCGCTATCTGGAGGACGACCCGGTCCAGCAGGCCGTGATCGCGTCGATCGTGCAGCAGTACGGCATCACCGTGGTGGTCTCGTCGAACGACGGCACCCGGCTGTACACCAACGCGGCCGTCGGGCCCGACGGCGGCAGCACTCCGACCGACGTGACGCGCAAGGCCGCCGACACCACCCGGATCGACGACGACCAGCTCTCGACCACGCCCAGCAAGGTGCTGGACTCCGGAGCGATCGCCGCGGGCGGCACCACGACCGACGACACGCTGTCGGTGCCGCCGCAGAACGGCGGAGCCGCGTCGGACAACGGAACCTGGGCGACCACCAGGCTCAACGGTTCCGGGAACTTCTCCTCGGGATTCGGTACGCGCGTGGACGTCTCGGCGCCCAGTGACGGCATCCCGGCCTTCGAGCACCAGGGCCAGACCGCGCAGTCGGTGACGGAGGTCCTCAACGGAGGCACCTCGGCGTCGGCGCCCGAGATCGCGGCCGCCGCCGCGGTCGTGCTGCAGACGTCCCGGCTGACCGGGCAGCATCCGTCGCCCGCCGACGTCCGTTCGCTGCTGGAGCGCACCGGCCGGGCCGTGCCCACGCCGCCGCAGATCGACCGGCCGCTGCACGTGGGGCCCCAGCTCGATGTCACGGCCGCGGTACAGGCGGTGCTGGCCAAGGCACACGGCAGCCGGGCCGGCACAGGCTCGCCCCGGATCGTCCGGCTCTCGGTGGCGCACCGTCAGACCACGGGCGGGCTCGGTGCCTCGTACCTGGAGGCCACCGACCCCGGACGGATCGACCTGGCCGGACCGGGCACGGGCTCAGCCGCCACCGGGGAAGGCCTGGTCGGACCGGTGACCATCGGCGCCGACGTGACCGGCCTGCCCGACCGGCAGGGCGTCAGCTATGCCCTGCGCATCGGGCGTCACACGTTCACCTCCGATGTGCCGGCGATCCGGCTGACCCCCACACAGATGCTGACGGCGGCCGGACTGCCGGTCGTCGCCACGACGGACCGTCGGCTCTCGCTCACCTTCGAGGTGCGCCACGGCCACCAGGTGCTGGCCTCCGCCACCCACGAGCTGATCTTCGGTCCCACCGACGGTGGCTACGCCGAGGCGCTCGCCCCGGTGGTCCGGCCCGTGGTCGAGACGGGGCACTCCGTGCAGGTGAGCTATGACCTCACCGGGGTGCGGAAGGTCAGCTCGCCCCAGCTCGTCGTGTCGGGAGTCGGCCACTGGAACCCCGCGCTGGCGCCCATCTTCTCCGCCTCCTACACCGCCCCGCTGACGGGACTTCGCGGCACGGTGACCGTCCCGGCCCGTGCCTTCTCCGCCGGCGGCGGCATCTACGGGATCGGCGTCGTCCAGAACCCCACGGGCAGCTCCCGGCGCGGCCCGGTGTACGGCGAGTTCGCCTCGGTCCGGGTCGACGGCGGTAACCCCTCGCAACGCCCGCCGGCGCCGACGCTGGCCGCGAAGGCATCCGGAGAGTTCGGTCATCTGCTGGAGATCGACCGGGCCGCACCGCGGTTCTCGGTGCACTACGACGTGTCGCGGATCAAGGGCGCCACGGGCACCCTGCTGGAGCTCTCCGCGCCCGGACCGAACATGTACAACTCGTACAACCTGGTCAGCAACCAGAACGGCACCACCCGCGACCACGACGGGGTGGACAGCCCGGCGGCGCTGGACCGTTCGCTGAAGGGCACGCGGGGTACGGCGGAACTCGACGCCAGCGCACTCAGGTTGCTCGCGTCGACCGCCTACGACCTGCGGGTGTTCGCCGTCGACGGGCAGGGCAGGACGGTGGGGCAGGCTTCGCCGACGTCGCTGCTGGCGTACGACGACGGACTGACCCCCGACGGCACCAACCTGACCAACTTCGCGATCGTCCCCGGCGGTACGTCCGTCGCGGCCGTCGAGAGTCCCACCGGTGAAGGCTCGGTGTACGACTACGACGCCACCACCGGAACCTATGGGCGCAAGCTGACGAGCGACCCGGCGTACGGTTCCGTCTACGAGGTGTTCGGCGTCGACTCCGCCCACCACGCCCTGGTCCTGCACAAGCAGACCACCACCGGCGAGCAGTGGCTCGAGACCTACGACACCGGCACCGGCACCGCGGTCGGGGGCCCGGTCCGGGTCGACGGCCAGTACGTGGTGACGGGCGGGCGGGTGGACGCCCGGCGCCACCGCGCGGCGGTGCTCGCCTACCGTTCGAGTGACCACGCGGGCTTCGTGCTCCCCGTGGACACGGCGTCCGGCGCTCAGGGGACGCCGATCCCGCTCGACCCCACCCCGGACGGCTTCTCCGCGTACGGTCTGCTGGACGTGGACGAGTCGACCGGCGTCTTCTCCGCGCAGCGAACCGGGAACTCCGTCAACTGCCTGGCCTCGATGGGGTCCGGCACCATGGCCGCGGTCGACCTGGACAGCGGAACGGTCACCCACAGCCAGGGAGGAACGCCTTGCGCCCAGACCCTCGCCTCCGACCGGAAGGGCGGCCTCTACGAGACGTGGTACCACTCGCTCAGCGTCAACTTCGCCGGTACCGGGTACTTCGCGCAGTTGCCCAGCGGTGACCCGGTGAGTCTCGGAGTGGCACAGGCGCCCGTCGCGCTCGCCGTCGACGGGGAGCACCAACTGGCGCTGCTCGCCTTCCGGTTCCCGGACCTGCAGCCGACGGGTGGTTTCCAGCAGTACGGCTTCGCCGACAACAACGCCACGGGCCGCATCGCCGTCGTCGACCTGAGGACGGGCAGGACGGTGGGCACCGTGACCGGCGTCGAGTACCCGCAGTTCGGCTCCTACAACGGCCGTCTCGAAACCCATCATGAGCACGCCGTTCAGCTCGACCCGGCCACCCGGACCGGCTGGACGTACGCGGGCGACGGCAGTCAGATCCAGCAGTTCTCCTACTGATCCGGTCCGCTGCTCGACCACCCCGGTCCGCGGGCGCCACGGCGCCCGCGGACCGTCTCGTCGTTCGGGCGTCCTCGCCGCGGTGTGGACCGTCCCCCCGGTGTGGACCGTCCCCCGGGTCAGGCGTCCCGGCCGCCCGATCCGACCCCCGGGACGATGTGCCGCAGGGCGTCGGTGAGCCGGGGGAGATCCTGGGGGTCGAGGTGGTCCAGGACATGCCGGCGCACGCTGGCCAGATGCGTCGGCCAGGCCTGCTCCAGGCGCGCGAGGCCCTCGTCGGTCACGACGGCGTTCCAGCCGCGCCCGTCCTCGTCGCACTTGGCGCGCTGGACGAAGCCCTGCTTCTCCAGGCGGTTCACCACCCTGGTCATCCCGCTGAGCGACAGATTGCAGACGGTGGCGAGTTCGCTCATGCGCAGATGACCGCCGGGGGCCTCGGACAGGTGCATGAGGGCCGTGTACTCGGACAGCGGCAGCTGCGCGTCGCGGAGCATGTCGGTGTCCACCGCCCGCGGCAGCACCATCATCACCCGGCCCAGCGCGCGCACGAAGCCTTCCTCGCTCGCACTGAGGGGCGTGAGGGGTGACGGGGGGCGTTCGGCGGACGGCATGGCGTCGATTGTAGCTGCTTGACAAGTCAAGGATTCCGCGCATCTACTTGCTCACGCAAGTATGTCCTTGACGAGGCAAGCGAATGTTCGGATTCAGGAAGCGCAGGGGAAAGACCATGACCAAGATCGGCATCATTCTCGGAAGCACGCGCCCCGGCAGGAACGGAGAGGCCGTCGCCCGCTGGGTGCTGGAGAACGCGAGCCGGCGCAACGACGCGGAGTTCGAGCTCGTCGACCTGGCGGACCACAACCTTCCGCTGCTGGACGAGCCCTACCCGCCGTCGCTCGGGCAGTACACGCAGCCGCACACCAAGGCCTGGTCCGAGAAGATCGCCTCCTTCGACGGCTTCATCATCGTCACGCCCGAGTACAACCGCTCGGTGCCCGGCGCCCTGAAGAACGCCATCGACTACCTCTACGCCGAGTGGAACCACAAGGCGGTCGGGTTCGTGGCCTACGGCTCGACCGGGGGCACCCGCGCCGTGGAGCATCTGCGTCTGATCGCCGGTGAGCTGCACATGGCCGATGTGCGGTCCCAGGTGGCGCTGTCCCTGTTCACCGACTTCGAGAACTTCAGCGTCTTCAAGCCCATCGAGGCCCAGCTCGACGCCCTCACGGCCACGATCGACCAGGTCGTCGCCTGGAGCGACGCCCTCGCGCAGCTGCGCACGGAGAACTGACCCAGAAGCCCCGAGCGGTGCCCGGACCCGGGTCCGGGCACCGCGGCTCGCCGTCAGCGGGCCCTACCGAAACCGGAGCCTGCAATGACGAAGCGTCCCGCTGCCCGCGCGGGGGAGGAACACATGGTCACGCTCGGACTGGACACCTTCGGCGATGTCACCGACGACGCCGAGGGCCACTCGCTGTCGCACGGCGAGACGATCCGCAAGCTGGTCGAGGAGGGAGTCCTCGCCGATCAGGTCGGACTCGACCACTTCGCCATCGGGGAGCACCACACCGACTGGATGCCGCTCTCGGCCGCCGACGTGGTCCTGGGAGCCATCGCCGCACGCACCTCGCGCATCCGGCTCGGATCGGGTGTCACGGTCATCAGCTCGGACGATCCCGTACGCGTCTACCAGCGCTATGCCACGCTGGACGCCCTCTCCCACGGCCGGGCCGAGATCATCCTCGGCCGAGGGTCGAGCACCGAGTCCTTCCCGCTCTTCGGCTACGACCTCGCCGACTACGACCTGCTCTTCGAGGAGAAGGTCAACCTGTTCGCCGAACTCCTCAAGGAGAAGCCCGTACACTGGTCCGGCCGCACCCGGGCGAGTCTGGACGGTCTGTCCGTCTACCCGCACAGCGAGTCCGGGGCGATACCCACCTGGATCGGCGTCGGCGGCAGCCCCGAGTCGGTGATCCGCACCGCGCGGTACGGCTTCTCGCTGATGCTCGCGATCATCGGCGGCCCGACGGCACGGTTCGCCCCCTTCTCCGCCCTCTTCCGCGAGGCCCTCGACAGGTTCGGGCAGCCGGAGCGGCCGGTGGGTGTGCACTCCCCGGGGCATGTCGCGGCGACGGACGAACAGGCCGTGGCGGAGTTCTGGCCGTACTACGAGCGCACGATCCGGAAAGTCGCCGCGCAGCGGGGATTCCGGGCGCCCACCTTCGAGCAGTTCCGGCACGATGCCGGCCCGGACGGGGCCCTGTACGTGGGATCGCCCGAAACCGTCGCGCGGAAGATCGCCGACACGCTCCGCACCCTGGGCGCGTCCCGCTTCGACCTGAAGTACGGGATGCACGGCATGCCGCACGCGTCCCTGATGGCCTGCATCGAGCTGTTCGGCACCGAAGTCGCGCCCCTGGTGCGCGACATGACGGCCGCCTGAGCGGCCCGCCGGGGCGCCGGACCGTCACCGCCGCGCGCGGTAGTCTCCGGGGTATGCGGATCTCCGTCTCCTCGGACATGGACGAACCGGTCGCCCGCAGCCTCGTCGGGGAACTGCGCGGTCGCGGCCACGAGGTGCTGGTCCACGGTGCCCTGCGACCCGATGACGACACCCAGTGGGCGGCGTGTTCGGAGGCGGCGGCCCGAGAGGTCGCCGACGGGACGGCGGACCAGGCCGTCGTGTGCTGCTGGACCGGCACCGGGGCCTCGATCGCCGCGAACAAGGTGCCGGGCGTACGGGCGGCGCTGTGCACGGACGCCTACACAGCCGACGGGGCGCGCCGCTGGAACGACGCCAATGTGCTGGCGCTCAGCCTGCGGCTGACGTCCGTGCCGCTGCTCAAGGAGATCCTCGACGCCTGGTTCGCGGCCGAGGCGAGCGCGGACGCGGACGACCGCGCGAACGTGGCCCGGATCGAGCGGCTCGACGGCGGCAGGCCGACGCCGTAGCGGACCGGTGCCGGTCCGGCGGTGGTGGGGCGACGGTGGTCGGCTCCCACCACCGCCCCGATCACAGATTGCCGTTGAGGTAGGTCACGTCCCAGTGCGTGCCCTCACGGGCGTAGACGTTCCCCGCGGGTGACCTGTACTGCTTCGCGTGGTCGCCGGGGCGCGGGCCGACGTCGCGGAACTTGGTGGTGACGTACCGGTCCACGCACGACGTCACCTGGATGTCGACCTTGTACCCGTTCCAGTGGCTGTATGCGCCCGAGGCGTGCCCCCGCTCCGTGCCGCCGGTGATGGTCACCGCGCATCCGCTCGCCCGCTTGAAGGCGATCACACCGGCGACGGTGGTCCGGTTGATCTGCTCGAAGGACGTGCACCGGGAGTTGTTCCGGTCGCTGCATCCGCCCGACGAGGTCCAGCGGATGCCCGCCTGCCGTAACTGCTGAGCGGCGGCCGCCTGGGTGTACTTCGCGGGCGCGGCGGTGACGGTCGGCGCGGTGGCCGCGAGCAGTCCGCCGGCCAGCAGGACGGCGGAGGCGGCGAGGGCGGCGGGGCGGCCCAGGTGTCGGTTCATGGCGGTCGTTCCTCTCGTGAACGGTTCAGTGACTACCTCCGCATCACTGCCCGCACACGCACTTCGGGTGAACTCCCGCAACAGGGGCGTGAGGGGGCATCCGGCGTATTCCGCATCCCCTCACGCGCGGCCGGGCGCGCCGCCGCACCGGGCGTCGGCCCACACATCGGCCCCGCCTTCGCTCAGCCGCCCGCCACCAGCTCCGGCACCGGCTGCAGCACCGTGTCGTCCGCCGCCGCGTCCGCCTGGTCCTGCCCCCGGTCCCGAACGCTCCACAGCCACAGCACATCCCGCCCGAACGACCACAGCAGGGACGCCAGCGCACCCGCGACGACGGCCGCCGTCGCGGCGTACGGCAGATACCCGGACCCGGCGACCAGCAGCGCGACGCCCTGCAGGGCCGCCACCGTCTTGCGCGCCATGCTCGGCGGCAACTCGCCGTTCAGCCACGGCAGCACCCGGGCCGCCGCCACGAACACGTACCGCATCCCGCCGATCAGCAGCACCCACGGGCCCAGAGACATCGACACATAGACGCTCAGCACCAGGATCAGGAACGCGTCGACCTCCATGTCGAAGCGCGCGCCCAGCGCGGTGGACGTGCCGGTGCGGCGGGCCACCTTGCCGTCCACGCCGTCCAGGATCAGCGCCACCGCGGTCAGCGCCACGAGCACGGTCACCGGCGGTGAGCTCTCGAACGAGTCCGCCACCAGCGCCGTGACGCCGCCGACCAGTGTGGCCCGGCCGAGCGTCACCCGGTTGGCCGGACCGAAGGAGCGCAACCGGGAGCGGAGCACGGCACGGGTGAGGACGGCCCAGGTGGCGAGTGCGAACGCAAGGCCCGTCAGCCAGCCGGCCGGGCCCATCCCGATCGCCGTGCCCAGCAAGGTCAGCAGCAGCACCTGCACGCCCGCCCCTACGGTCGTCTCCTGCTGCAACAGCCTCGCGTCGTACATGTGGTTCAGGGCCACCGCTCACCCTCCGGCCAAGTGACAGATTCGATCTTCGCCGCGTACGTTGTGCGCGACTCCTCGTAGTTGCGGTACGTGAAGAGTCGGCCGATCGTTCAGGAGGACGCATATGGATCTCACAGCTCGGGCCTTCTGGCTGCGTTCGCCGGGCCACGGCGAGGTGCGCGACGTCGAGCTTCCGGAGCCCGGTGACGGCGATGTGCTCGTGCGCACGCTGTACTCGGGCGTCAGCCGCGGCACCGAGACCCTCGTCTTCCGCGGTGGTGTGCCGGAGAGCCAGCATGCCGCCATGCGTGCCCCGTTCCAGGAGGGCGACTTCCCGGCCCCTGTGAAGTACGGCTATCTGAATGTCGGGCAGGTGGAGTACGGGCCCGCCGACCTGGTCGGACGGACCGTCTTCTGCCTGTATCCGCACCAGAGCCGGTATGTGGTCCCGGCCTCGGCGGTCACCGTCGTACCGGACGCCGTGCCCGCCCACCGGGCCGTCCTCGCCGGCACCGTGGAGACCGCCGTCAACGCGGTCTGGGACGCCGGTCCCCTCGTCGGGGACCGGATCGCCGTGGTCGGCGGCGGCATGGTCGGCTGTTCCGTCGCCGCCCTCCTCGTACGCCACCCCGGGGTCCGTGTCCAGCTCGTAGACGCCGATCCCGCCCGCGCCGAGACCGCCCGCGCGCTCGGTGTGGACTTCGCGCTGCCCGAGGACGCGCTCGGGGAGTGCGACCTCGTCGTCCACGCGAGCGCGACCGAACAGGGGCTCCTACGGTCCCTGGAACTGCTCGCCCCGGAAGGCACCGTCGTCGAACTCAGCTGGTACGGCGACCGGCGGATCACCCTGCCGCTCGGCGAGGCGTTCCACTCGCGCCGTCTCACCCTGCGCAGCAGCCAGGTCGGCACCGTCTCGCCGCGCGCCCGCTCCGGACGCACCTACGGCGACCGGTTGGCCCTCGCCCTGCGACTGCTCGCCGACCCCGCCTTCGACGCGCTCATCACGGGAGAGTCCGCCTTCGACGAGCTCCCCGACGTGCTGCCGCGCCTCGCGCACGGCGATCTCAAGGGGCTGTGCCACCGCATCCGCTACGCCGCCGGCTGAGCCGGCCCGACACACACTGGTCACGACCCCGCGGCCCGAGTTGTCCGGACTCCTGGGAAACCCTCTGGGAATTCGCAGAAAACCTCGCAACAAGGAGAACGGGCAGCTGAACAACGCGCCGGAGTCGGCCGTACTACACAACATGCCCCGGCAGGGGGCCAGACGCACCGCACCTGGAGGGTCGTCCGTTGTTCAGCATCACCGTCCGCGATCACCTGATGATCGCCCACAGCTTCCGTGGCGAGGTCTTCGGACCCGCGCAGCGCCTGCACGGGGCGACGTTCCTCGTGGACGCGACCTTCCGCCGCGCCGAGCTGGACGACGACAACATCGTCGTCGACATCGGACTGGCCACGCAGGAGCTGGGCGCCGTGGTGAGCGAGCTCAACTATCGCAACCTCGACAACGAGCCCGACTTCGCGAACACCAACACCTCGACGGAGTTCCTGGCCAAGGTGATCGCGGACCGCCTCGCCGAGCGGATCCACAAGGGAGCGCTGGGCGAGAACGCACGGGGCATCGCCGCCCTCACCGTCACGCTGCACGAGTCGCACATCGCCTGGGCGAGTTACGAGCGTGCCCTGTGACGGACACGACCATCGACCACGCGTCCCCGGACTCCCGCGGCCGGGCGTCCCACAGCCGGCTGAACTACGTGCCCGTGCAGAACACGGCCCTGAAGAACGCCGCCATCGTCCCCATGTCCCTGCGCACCGTGCACTTCGTCATGCCGGGCGGTGTCGACGACCCGGCCACCCCCAGCGGCGGCAACGCCTACGACCGCCGTATCTGTCTCGACCTGCCCGGCTTCGGCTGGCAGGTCCGGCAGCACACCGTCGACGGCACCTGGCCCCGGCCCGAGGGCGCCGCGCGCGCCGAACTCGCCCGTACGCTGCGGGAACTGCCCGACGGCACGGTCGTCCTGCTGGACGGCCTGGTCGCCTGCGGCGTCCCCGAGATCGTCACCCCCGAGGCGGAACGCCTCTGCCTCGCCGTCCTCGTGCATCTGCCGCTCGGGGACGAGACGGGCCTCGACGCGGCGACCGCGGCCGAACTCGACGCCAAGGAGCGCGCCACCCTGCGGGCCGTTTCCGCCGTCGTCGCCACCAGCGACTGGGCCGTGCGCCGGCTCGTCTCCCACCACGGACTCGCCCCCGAGCGCGTGCACGCCGCCGCGCCCGGTGCCGACATCGCGCCCCTGGCCCCCGGCACCGACGGCGTCTCACGGCTGCTGTGCGTCGCCGCGGTCACCCCGCGCAAGGGCCAGCACCGGCTGATCGAGGCCCTCGCCACCGTCAAGGACCTGCCGTGGAGCTGCCACTGCGTCGGCGGTCTCGGCAACGACCCCGAGTACGTGGCCCGCCTGCGCGGCCTCATCGGCGCCCACGGCCTCGGCGACCGGCTGCACCTCGTCGGACCGCAGTCCGGCGCCGCGCTCGACGCCAGCTACGCCGCCGCCGACCTCATGGTCCTGACCTCGTACGCGGAGACGTACGGCATGGCCGTCACCGAGGCGCTCGCCCGCGGCATCCCGGTCCTCGCCACCGACGTCGGCGGGCTGCCGGAGGCGGTCGGGCGCGCACCGGACGGCGGGGTGCCCGGCATCCTCGTACCGCCGGAGGACCCCGCCGCGCTGGCCGCCGAGCTGCGCGGCTGGTTCGGCGAGGCGGATGTACGGCGCCGGCTGAAGGCCGCCGCGCGCGGCCGCCGGGCCGCACTGGACGGATGGGCCACCACGGCCCGCAGCCTGGCAGGTGTCCTGGCCAAGCTGCACCACGAACCCCGGAGGGCGGCATGAGCACGAGTACGACTCCCCCCGGACCCCAGGCGCACCCCGAGCCCGCCGAGCCCGCCACTCTCCCCGCGATACCGTCACCCGGCGGCACCGAGCCCGAGGTCCCCCGGTACGCCCCGCAGTGGCTGCAACTGCGCGAACCCGCGGACGCGGCGGCCCGGGCGCACGAACTGCTCGACCCGCTGCGGATCCGGCTCGCCAACCGGCCCGGGCGCAGCACCGACCTGGTGGTGCACGACCTGGGCTGCGGCACCGGTTCGATGGGCCGCTGGCTCGCCCCGCTCCTCGACGGCGCCCAGCACTGGATCCTGCACGACCGGGACCCGTATCTGCTGCACTTCGCCACGGTCGGCGCCCCCAAGGCGGCCGCCGACGGCAGCCGGGTCACCGTCACCACCCAGCGCGGCGACATCGGCCGGCTCACCCCGGACGCCCTGGCGGGAGCCTCGCTGGTGACCGCCTCGGCGCTGCTCGACGTCCTCACCGCCGACGAGATGGAGACGTTCGCCGCGGCCTGCGTCGGCGCCGGCTGCCCCGCGCTGCTCACCCTGTCCGTCGTCGGACGCGTGGAACTGACCCCCGCGCACCCCATGGACCAGGAGATCGCCGACGCCTTCAACGCCCACCAGCGCCGCGGTGGCCTCCTCGGCCCGGACGCGGTCCGTGAGGCCGGCGAGGTCTTCGGAAGGCTGGGCGCGAGCGTACGCGTGCATCCGAGCCCGTGGCGGCTCGGCGCCGAGCAGGCGGAACTGACCGGCGAATGGCTGCGCGGCTGGGTCGGTGCGGCCGTGGAGCACCGGCCGGAACTCGCGGAACGTGCGGAGACGTATCTCCAGGACCGGCTGGCCGACTGCGCGGCGGGCCGGGTGACTGTGGTCGTGCACCACAGCGACATCCTGGTCCTGCCGCGACCGGCGGGAGGGGCGGGATGACGGCGCGGACGCTCGCCCCGGGGCAGCCGGGGGAGGGGGTACGCGTGGCCTCGGCCGCCGCGGTCCTCACCCCGGACACCGCGCCCGCCGCGCCGAGTGACGGCGCGGCGGGCGCGGACGAGAAGCCGTCGGCGCGTCGCCGCTTCTTGCCGCGCGCCCTGCGCACGCATCTCGGCACGGTCGCCGGAGCCGCCATCCTCGGCGTGCTCCTGTGGCGGCTCGGCACCGGGGTGTTCCTCGACGGGCTGCGCCGGATCGACGTCCCGACCCTGCTCGCGGGGCTCGGGATCGGCGTGCTGACCACCGTGTTCAGCGCCTGGCGCTGGTGCCGTGTCGCCCGCGCCCTGGACATCCGGCTGCCGCTCGGCGCCGCCGTCGCCGACTACTACCGCGCGCTGTTCCTCAACGCGGCGCTCCCCGGGGGTGTGCTCGGCGACGTGCACCGCGCGGTGCGGCACGGGCAGAGCGCCGGGGACGTCGGACGCGGTGTGCGCGCCGTGGTCCTGGAGCGCACCGCCGGCCAGGTGGCCCTCGTGGCCGTCGGCGTGCCGGTTCTGCTCACGTTCCCCTCGCCGGTGCTCACGCAGGCTCGCCATGGGGTCGCGCTGTCGGCGCTCGCGACCCTCGGTGTGCTCGCCGTCGTGGCGGCGTTGCGGATGGGCCGGGCGGCCCGGCCCTCGGGGCGGTCCCGCGCGCTACGGGCCACGCTCGTCGAGGCGCGGAACGCGCTGCTGGCCCGGGGTAGTTGGCCCGCGGTGCTGCTCTCGTCGGTCGTCGTGCTCGCCGGGCATCTGCTGATGTTCCTGGTGGCCGCGCGCGCCGCCGGGTCGCACGCCTCCCCGGCCACCCTGCTGCCCCTGGCCCTGCTCGCCCTCATCGCCATGGGACTGCCGCTGAACGTCGGCGGCTGGGGCCCCCGCGAGGGCGTCACCGCCTGGGCGTTCGGCGCTGCGGGCCTCGGCGCGGACATGGGGCTCGGCGTCGCGGTCGTGTACGGCGTCCTCAGCTTCGTCGCGAGCCTGCCCGGGATGGTCGTACTCCTCGCCCGGTGGTACACGGGACTGCGCAGCCCGCGTGCGACGACGGACGCGGAGCCCGCCGGCAGCGCCGGATCGGTCGATCTCGTCGAGTCGGTGGAGCCGGCCGAGTTCGCCGATGTGCCGGGCTGTCGGGAGGCGTTGCAGGAGTCCTCGGCACAGGGCCCGGAGCGTTCCCCCCACGCACTCCGTGCCCTGGTGCCCTACGCTCCCTATCCGCGCTCGCCCCCCGGGTCGCGTCGTTCGCTGCTGACGCGGCGTCAGAGCCGCTGTCTGCCCTCGGGAGTCGCGGCTCCGGGCAGGCCGCTCGCAGCGGGCTCCTCCGAGGCGAGCAAGGAGAAGTACGGCGCGAAGGAGTCGGCGAGCGCCGCGAGCAAGTGCTTCCCCTTCTCCGCGGAACCCAGCGAAGGACGCCCGATGACACCGGACTCCGTATAGGCCGACATGCCGAGGGTGAGGAGATGCCTGCGGTCGTCGGCGATGAAGTCCGTCGTCTCGTAACCGGGCCTGACCAATTCGGGATGGCAGTGCAGAAGAATGGAGGTCTCGATTTCCCCGGCATGCATGTCGCTGAGCAACGAGGTGCGCACACCGGCCCGTTCCCGGGCCGCCTCCCAGTCCTCCGGGGCCGGGAAAAGCGCCATCCGGACACCGCTGCCCGCGGATTCCTGGACTACATTGCCGAGGACGTAATTCCCGCCGTGGCCGTTCACCAGAACCAGGGCCTCGACGCCCGAGCGGCGCAGGGATGCGGCGATGTCCCGTACCACCGCGTGGAGAGTGACCGAGGAAATGCTCACGGTTCCCGGCCAGTCCGCGTGCTCGTGCGAACAGGAGATCGTCACCGGAGGGAGGAGGTGAACCGGATACGCGGCGGCGACCTCGCGCGCGATCGCACACGCGACCAGCGTGTCCGTCGCCAGCGGCAGGTAGGGACCGTGCTGTTCGAAACTGCCCACGGGAAGCACGGCGACCTGGCGGCTCACCCCTTCCGCCCGGACCCGTACGTCTCTCGAGGTGTCCGACGGCAGCACATCCGCGCCGCGCCCCGGCGTCCGCCCGGGGACAACCGTGTCATCCGCCGACCGCGTCCCAGAAGTTTCCGTATTTCCCGAACCGCTCATGGTTCCACGGCCTTTCGTCTCGTACCGCCTGCGCTTACAGATAGGAATAGATCATGACAGACATCGATGGGGTGCTCGGCGGCAATGCCCACCTCTCGGGAGTCCCCCGAGTGGTGAATGGTCCGTCCTCCGGAGTCACCCGGGTCGTGAATGCCCCCCTGCCGACCAAGTACGGTGATTTCCAGGCCGTCGGCTACCTCGACCACGACCGCGGTGACGAACAAGTCGCCCTGGTGTACGGCGACATCGAGGGAGAGGGCATGCTCGTCCGCCTCCATTCCGAGTGCCTGACGGGGGACGCCTTCGGCTCGACGCACTGCGAGTGCGGGCCCCAACTCTCCACCGCGCTGCGCGAGATCGTGGCTGCGGGACGCGGCATCCTCGTCTATCTGCGCGGCCATGAGGGCCGCGGGATCGGCCTGCTCGCCAAGCTGCGTGCGATGAAGCTGCAGTCGGAGGGCCTGGACACGGTGGAGGCGAACCTCGCACTCGGTCTGCCGGTGGACGCGCGCGACTACCGGGTCGCGGCGGAGATCCTGCACGACCTCGGTGTCCGGTCCGTGCGGCTGCTCTCCAACAACCCGCGCAAGCGGGAGGCGCTCCTCAAACACGGCATCAAGATCGACGAGCAGGTCTCGCTGCTGATACCGCCGTGCGAGAACAACATCACGTATCTGCGCACCAAGCGGGAACGGCTCGACCACTACCTGCCGCACCTCGACGCGGTGGTGCACTCCTCGTGAGCGGGTGCGCGGCGGCCGCCCGGCGCCGGCCGCCGCGCCCGCACGCGGGGTGGCACAGCCCGCACCGCGGTGGCACCCCTCGGCACCCGCTGGGCCACCGTCCCTGACGCCCTGGTGACGTCGGCGCGGATCCCGGAAACAATCAAGGAATGACCGACGACGTCTTACGCCTGAGCGGCGAGCGGATCCATCACCTGCTGGACACCGACCGGGCGATCCGCTCCCAGCGCGCGGCCTTCACCGCCCTCGGGGACGGCACCGCCGAACTCCCCGGCAAGATCATGCACCCCAGCCGCCACGACGACAGCGTCGTCTTCTCCTATGTCGCCCGCCTCTCCGCGGACATCGGACCGGTCGCCAAGTTCGGCAGCGTGAACCCGGGCAACGCGGCCGCCGGGCTGCCGACGATCCACGCGCTGATCAACGCCCTCGACCCGGTGACGGGACAACTGGTCGCCGTCCTGGACGGCACCGCGGTGACCACCCTGCGCACCGCCGCCGGCGCCGTGGCCTTCGATGTCCTCGCCACCCCCGACAGCACGGAACCCGGCCTGCTCGGCGCCGGCACCCAGGCGCTCGCCCACGCACGGGCCGTCGCCCGGGTGCGCCCCCTGCGCTCCGTGCGCGTCTGGAGCCCCACGCCCGACCGGCGCGCACGGGCTGCCCGCACCCTCGCCGCCGAACTCGGCATCCCCGTCAAGGCGGTGGACACGGCGCACGAGGCCGCGACCGGGCTGCCGATGGTCGCCGTCTGCACCCTCAGCCGCACTCCCGTCCTGCGCGGTGCCTGGCTCACCCCCGGATGCACGGTCGTCAGCGTCGGGTCCTTCGAGCCCACCCGCAGCGAGGTCGACCCCGAGACGGTACGCCGGGCCGCTGCCGTCCTCGTGGACGACCCGGACACGGCCCGGGTCCACGCGGGCCCGGTCGTGTCCGCGCTGCGCGACCGGCTGCTCGTCCCGGAGGACCTGATCCCGCTGGGCGGTGTGGTCACCGGCCGGCGGGAGGCGCGCAGAAGCACCGACGACATCGTGCTCCACCTCAGCGTCGGGGTCGGAGTCCAGGACGCGGCGGCGGCCTGGGCCGTGATCGACGCCGCCCGCGGAAAGGAGTCCCCCCGATGACCCTGCGTGCGAGTGTCGTCGTCATCGGCGGCGGGGTGATGGGCACCAGCGCCGCCTACCATCTGGCCCACGCGGGCGTCCCCGACGTCGTCCTGGTCGAGCGCGACGAACTCGCCGCCGGTTCCACCTCACGGGCCGCCGGCGGCGTACGGGCGCAGTTCTCCGACGAACTCAACATCCGGCTCGGGGCGCGCAGTCTGGAAGCGTTCGCCCGGTTCGCCGAGGAGCCGGGGCAGGACATCGGGCTGCACCGGGTGGGCTATCTGTTCCTGCTCTCCACCCCCGAGGAGGTCGCCTCCTTCGAGGCCGGGGTGCGGCTGCAGAACTCGCTCGGTGTGCCGAGCCGCATGATCGACCCGGCCGAGGCGCGGCAGCTGTCGCCGCTCATCACCACGGACGGGCTGCTGGCCGCCGCGTACTCTCCCGACGACGGGCACTGCACCCCCGAGTCGGTGGTGCGGGGCTACGCGGCGGGGGCCCGCCGGCACGGCGCGCGGATCCTGCGGCACTGCGCGGCCACCGGCATCGAACTGCACGGCGACACCATCACCGCCGTCGTCACCGAGCAAGGCCGTATCGAGACCGACACCGTGATCTGCGCCGCGGGCGCCTGGTCACGGGCTGTGGCCGCCATGGTGGGGGTCGACCTGCCGGTGGAGCCGCTGCGCCGCCAGATCGCCGTCACCGAGGCGGTCCCGGCCCTGCCGCCCGGACTGCCCATGACCATCGACTTCACCACCAGCTTCTACTTCCACACGGAGGGCCCGGGACTCCTCGTCGGCATGTCCGACCCCGACGAGCGGCCCGGATTCGCCACCGAGACCCACGACCGCTGGATCCCACGGCTGTACGCGGCGATGGAGCAGCGGGCGCCCGCACTGCTCGACCTGCGCCGCACCGGCGGCTGGGCGGGCCTGTACGAGATCACTCCCGACCACAACGCGCTGATCGGCGAGGCGAGTTCGCCCTCCCGCTTTCTGTACGCCACCGGGTTCTCCGGCCATGGTTTCCTCCAAGGGCCCGCGGTCGGCGAGGTCCTACGGGATCTCTACCTCGGCCGCGTACCCTTCGTCGACGTCAGTCCCCTGAGCGTCGAACGGTTCGCCGCCGACGCTCCGCGTCCGGAGGTCAACCTCGTATGACCGCACTCCATCTGTGGCTCCGCCACGAGACCCGTCCCACCGAGCGACGCACCCCCCTCGTGCCGTCCGACGCCCGACGGCTCGTCGACGCGGGAGTGACCGTCACGGTCGAGGACTCACCGCAGCGGGTGTTCCCGGCCAAGGAGTACGAGGCGGTGGGCTGCCGTCTCGCCGAGCCCGGGTCCTGGGTGACGGCACCGCGGGACGCCGTGATCCTCGGCCTCAAGGAACTTCCGGACCAGCCGCCGGAACTGATCCATCGGCATGTCTTCTTCGGGCACGCCTACAAGGGCCAGCCGGGTGCCGCGGCCCTGCTGCGCCGCTTCCGCGCGGGCGGCGGAACACTGCTCGACCTGGAGTACCTGGTGGACGACACCGGGCGCCGGCTCGTCGCGTTCGGGTTCTGGGCCGGGTACGTGGGTGCCGCCCTCGCCCTGCTGCACCACCGCGACCGGCTGGCCGCCCCGCTGCGGCCCACCGCGAAGGAGGAGCTGGACGAGCGGCTGCGCGCGGTCGCGGGCGAGGCGCGGGCCCTGGTGATCGGCGCGCTGGGACGCAGCGGGCGCGGCGCGCGGACCGCGCTCATGGTGGCCGGGGTCGATCCCACCTGCTGGGATCTGGCCGAGACCCGGGATCTGGACCGCCCGGCCCTGCTGGACCACGAGCTGATGGTCAACACCGTGCTCACCACCAGGCCGGTGCCGCCGTTCCTGACGGACAAGGATCTCGACGACCCCGGCCGACGGCTGCGCACCGTGTGCGACGTGACGGCCGACGTGGGGTCGCCGCTGAACCTCCTGCCCGTCTACGACACCCCGACCGACTGGGAACACCCGGTCCGCAGGCTGCGCGAGGGGCCCGGCCTCGACCTCATCGCGATCGACAACCTGCCGTCCCTGCTGCCGCTGGAGGCGAGCACGGACTTCTCCGCGGGGCTGACCCCGCTGCTGGCGGACTTCGAGGTGGGCGGTGCCTGGGGGCGCTGCCGGGAACGATTCGATACGGCGGTCCGGGAACTCCGGTCCGGGGAAGGGGAGTCGAGCGATGTCTGAGCCCACCAAGGCGCCGGTCCCGGCGAGCGGCACGGTGCACTGGATCGGCGCGGGCCTGTCCACGGGCAGCGGGCTCGCGACGGTCTGCGACACCGCCGCACGGGTCCGGCTGTGGCACCGGACCGAGGAGCGCGCCGCGGAGGCCCTGGCCGGGCTGGGGCTCGCGGGACGTGCCGAGCCGCGTGCGTTCACCCTGCCCGCGCTGGCGGCGGAGGTGTCGCCGGGCGATGTGGTCGTCTCCATGCTCCCGGCCCCCGAACACGTGGCCCTGCTGCGCGTCTGCGTCGAGCGGCGGGCCCACTTCGCCTGCTCCAGCTATGTCTCCGACGCGGTCCTCGGCCTGGTGCCCGAGGCCGCCTCGGCCGGACTCGTGGTGCTGACCGAGGCGGGCCTGGACCCCGGCATCGACCACCTCTTCGCGCACAGCCTGATCGCCCACGCCGAGGAGGAGATCGGCACCGGCACCCCCGCGGAGGTGCGCCTCACCTCGTACTGCGGCGGCATCCCGGCGGTCCCGAACGACTTCCGGTACCGCTTCAGCTGGGCACCCCTCGGCGTCCTCAACGCGCTGCGCTCACCGGCGCGTTACATCGAGGACGGCACCGAGACCACCGCGGCCCGGCCCTGGGAGGCGACCCGCCCCCATGTCATCGACGGCGAGACCTTCGAGGTCTACCCGAACCGCGACAGCGTGCCCTTCGTCGCCCAGTACGGACTGCCGGCCGCCTGGAAGCCGATGACCTTCGTCCGCGGCACCCTGCGCCTGGACGGCTGGCTGCGCGCCTGGGACCGGGTGTTCGAGGAGCTGAAGGCGGGCGACGACGCGACGATCGCGGCCCTGGCCGGCGAACTCGCGGCCGCGTACCCCACCACGGACGAGGACCGCGACCGGGTGGTCCTCGCCGTGTCCCTGGAGGTACGGGCCGGCTCGGGTGAGACCTGGTCGGGCCGCTACCTCCTGGACCTCGAGGGAACGAAGGAGGAGAGCGCGATGGCCCGCTGTGTCTCCCGCCCGCTGGCCCTGGGCGTACGCCGGATCCTCGCCGACGCCCTGCCCGCGGGGCTCAACCGGGCGGCCGAGACGGCCCCGCGGTCCGAGGAGTGGCTCGCGGAACTGGCCGGGGAAGGGCTGGAGTTCAGCTTGACGGTCGGCGCTTGAGCGGCCGGTGGAGGGGCGGCCGGCTCGCCGCCCCTCGCCCCGGCCGGTCGGGCGCCGGGCGCGGTCAGCCCGTCAACGCCTCGTGCACCAGCCGCTTCAGCTCCGGGTAGACCGTGTGCGAGCCCGTCGGCCGCAGCTGGGTCAGGAACTGGACCGTCAGGTCGTGCTCCGGGTCGATCCAGAAGGTGGTGGTGGCCACTCCGCTCCAGCCGAACGAGCCCCGGACCGTGGGCGACCGGGTGACCGCGGGATCCGTGACGACGGAGACGCCGAGCCCGAACCCGAGGCCCGCCTTGCCGGGTTCGCGATGCACCGGGCTGCCGTAGGAGTGCAGGTCGGTGCCGTCGGGGAGATGGTTGGAGGTCATGGCGGCGACCGTGTCGGCGCTCAGCAGCCGGGTGCCGTCCAGTTCACCGCGGCGGCGGAGGAACTCCATGAAGCGGTGGTAGTCGTGTGCCGACGCGACCATGCCACCGCTGCCGGAGAGCAGCTGCGGCCGGCCGCGCACGGGCAGCCCCGGCACCGGGGTGATCCCGCCCTCCTGCGTCTCGCCGTACAGCTCCGCGAGCCGTGCCACCTGATCCTCGGTGACCCACAGGCCCGCGTCCACCATGCCCAGCGGGGTGAAGATCCGTTCGGCGAGGAAGGCGGCCAGGTCCTGGCCCGAGGCCACCTCCACGAGCCGGCCGAGCACGTTGGTCGCCACCGAGTAGTTCCACTGGGTGCCCGGCTCGAACTGCAGCGGCAGCCGCGCGTAAGCCTCACAGGTCTCGGCGAGATCCGTCCCGGGCACCACGGACGACTCGATGCCCGCCTCCCGGTACAGGGCGTCCACGGGATGCGCGTGGTAGAAGCCGAACGTCAGCCCTGCCGTATGGGTGAGCAGATGACGGACCAGGATGGGCCCCTCGGCGGGGCGCGTCCGCAGATCCGGGCCGGAGCCGTCGACGTGGACGCGCGGCTCGGCGAAGGCCGGCAGGAAGTCCGCGACGGGCGTGTCGAGCCCGAAGCGGCCCTCCTCCATGAGGATCAGCGCGGCGACCGAGGTGACCGGCTTGGTCATCGAGTACATCCGCCACAGCGTGCCGGTCTCGACCGGCAGCCCTTTCCGCACATCGCGGTGTCCGTACAGGGTGAGGTGCGCGGTGCGGCCGTGTCGTGAGACGGCCACCAGGAAGCCGGGCAGCCTCCCGGCGTCGACCTGGTGCGCGAAGTGCTGGTCGAGGCGGGCCAGCGCCTGCGGGTCGAGACCGACCTCTCCCGGCTCCACCTCTTGACGCAGCTGTCCCATCGTTCTCCTCCGGTCTGTCCCGGTGTCGTCCCGGGTTTCCGGCTCCAACATGTCACGGCCCCCCACGGATCCGGGCCGATCCCCGGGCCGCTGCGATCCGGATCACGACGGAGGGCGCACCGGGGAATGCGCGGGTCGGCCGGGGAAGTTGACCCGGGTATGACTCAGGACGCCACGCAGAACGCGCTGCTCGCACTGCTCTCCGAGGGTCACGGCGGGGTGCTGGTCACCCTCAAGCGCGACGGCCGGCCCCAGCTGTCGAACGTCAGCCACGCCTACGATCCCGAGGAACACATCATCCGGGTCTCGCTCACGGACGACCGCGCCAAGACCCGCAATCTGCGCCGGGACCCTCGGGCCTCGTACCACGTGACCAGCCCCGACCGGTGGGCGTACACGGTCGCCGAGGGCACCGCCGAGCTGTCGCCTGTCGCGCTGGACCCGTACGACCCCACGGTGGAGGAGCTGGTGCGGCTCTACCGCGACATCACCGGCGAGCACCCCGACTGGGACGACTACCGCGCCGCCATGGTCCGCGACCGCCGCCTGGTCCTGCGCCTGCGCGTCGATCGTGCCTACGGCATCCCCCGGGGCTAGTGCTGCGACCGGAAAGGCTCACCGGCTCGCGACTCCCCCAGCCTGGCGGCCGGCAGGTGCCTCCGGGTACGGCACCCCGCAGCGTTGTCGCATCGCCCGAGTACATCCGGTGCGCGGGCGATGCACCGCTCTGCGAGGCTCCCCCGTTGCCTAAAAGGCGTGGGGGCACCCCCGGCACCGGACGCCGCGAGCTTTCCGGCAGACCTTCCCGGCCACAGCACTAGACGGAACTCTCCAGGCCGCCGCCCACAGGCCCGGATCCGAGGGGCGCGTTCTCGGTGCGGGCCTCGATCGCCCGTAGGACGGCCACCATGTCCTCGGACCCGTGCCCCAGCGTCACGGTCTCGTCGAAGAGGACGTGGCAGACGTCGAGGAGCGGTGAGGCGAGTCCCGCCGCACGGGCGGCCTCGGCGACCAGCCGGTTGTTCTTCAGGACGTCATGGGCCGCCGCCTGCACGGCGAAGTCGCGCTCCAGCAGCTTGGGCGCCTTCATCCGGGAGACCCCGCTGGCCATGGGCCCCGCGTCCAGGACGTCCAGGAAGAGCTTGCGATCCAGACCGTGCCGGTCGGCGAAGTGGTAGGCCTCCGACAGCCCTGTCACCAGGGTGATCAGGAACAGATTCACCGACAGCTTCATCACCAGGGCGTTCGGCGCCGCGCCGCAGACGAACGTCTCGCGGCACAGGGGCGCGAGCAGTGGCCGTACGACGTCCACCGCCGCCGCGTCCCCGGCCAGCATCGCCACCAGCTGCCCGTTCTCCGCCGGGACGCGTGATCCCGAGACGGGCGCCTCCACATAGCGCCCGCCCGCGGCCCGCACCTCGGCGTCCAGATCCCGGGAGTATCCGGGCGAGGTCGTGCCCATGTGCACGACGACGCGTCCGGCGACGCGCGCGGCGAAGTCCGGGGTGCCGCGGCCCAGCGTGGCGTCGATCGCGAGATCGTCGGCGAGCATGAGGATCACGATCTCCGCCCGCGCGAACACCTCGGCGGGATCCGCCGCCACCTCGGCGCCGGCCGCGCGCAGCGGTTCGGTGCGCGCCGGGGTGCGGTTCCACACCACCAGGGGAGTGCCGGACCGGGCCAGGCGCAGTGCCATGGGCTGCCCCATGACCCCGAGACCGATGAAGCCGATGTACACGATGGACCGCCTTCCGCTCCGGACCCCCGGCCTATGACAGCGGTCATAGTAGCCAGGTTTATGACGCCGGTCATAGGGTGAGTGGGAAACACGGTGTCCAGCCCGGGAGGTCGACGATGGCGGCGTCCGAGCGCGGGCCGCGGGAGCGGATGGTCTTCAGCGCGGCCCAGCTGATCCGGCGCGACGGCGTCACGGCGACCGGTATGCGCGATGTCGCCGCCCATGCGGGGGCTCCGCGCGGCTCGCTCCAGCACTACTTCCCCGGTGGCAAGGAGCAGCTCGTCAACGAGGCAGTGGACTGGGCCGGCCGGTACGCGGCCCGGCGTGTCGGGCGCTTCCTCGCCCAGCTGCCCGAGCCGACGCCGAGCGGCCTGTTCGCCGCGATGGTGCGGCAGTGGACGGACGAGTACGACTCGTCGGGGTTCGCCGGGGGCTGCCCGGTCGCCGCGGCGACCGTGGACTGTGCCCAGACCGCCGACTCCACCCGGACGGCGGCCGCGGCGGCGTTCGCCCGCTGGATCCGGCCGGTGGCCGACGCCCTCGCGGACATGGGCGTCCCGGCGGACCGGACCGAGCCGCTCGCCACGCTCATGATCAGCGCGCTGGAGGGGGCTCTCCTGATCGCCCGCACCGAGCGGGACGTACGCGCCCTGACGACCGTCGCACGGGAACTGGGGCCCCTGCTCGACGCGAGCGTCCTACCGACGGCATCGTCCGGCTGACGCGGTCCTATGCCCTGCGACGCAGGACGCATGGCCGATGGCCCGGCGATCACCGCGCTCCCAGGGCCTGTCGTCGAACTCGCGTCGTCGCCCGGAGGGCGGCCCTGCGGCGTCAGGTGCGTGCTCTGGGGGTACCCCCTGCTCGAAGAGCTCGGGGGAGTGCCGGGTGGAAGCCCGTACTGGGGGTGCGTGGGGTTTCGCCCGGTGCGGCGGTGGGGGCACCGCCCGCGCGAGCGAAGCCGAGCGTGGGGGAGCGTGCCTGGCGTCGCGGGGCAGGCGGGAGTTTGACGGCAGGCCCTAGGCTGCCGAAGGGGCCCGCTCGCCGTGCGCACCCCCGGCGACCCGCCGTTCGCATCCCCGTAAGGAACCGTCATGCCCTTCGACGCCCGCAGTCACCTCAGGATCGCCCGTCCCTCCCGGGACCTGGCCGCGGCCGAGCGGTTCTGGGCCGAAGGGCTCGGGCTGTCGGTGGTGTACCGGGCCGAGGCGGGCCCGGAGCGGGGTGAGCACGACCTGCTCATGCTCGGCCTGCCCGAGGCGGGCTGGCATCTGGAACTCGTCCAGGAGGCAGGCCGGCCGGTCGAGCCCCGTCCCACCGAGGAGGACCTTCTCGTCCTCTACCTCGACGAGCCGGTCCCCGACGAACTCGTCGCCCGGCTGGAGGCGCAGGGCGGCAGGCGGGTGCTCTCGCCCAACCCGTACTGGAACGAGTGGGGCGTCACGATCGAGGACCCCGACGGCTACCGGCTGGTGCTCTGCCGACGTAGCTGGTCCAACGCATAGGTACGGCGCGCCGCGCCAGGCGGGACCCCGTTCTGCCGTTACCCTCCGGCCGTGATCAATGGGGCGCACATCGTGCTGTACTCCCGCGACGCCGAGGCGGACCGCGGCTTCTTCCGGGACGTCCTCGGCTGGCCGCACGTCGACGCGGGCCATGGCTGGCTCGTCTTCGAGGCACCGCCCGCCGAACTGGCCTTCCATCCGACCGAGGGCGGGCCCACGCACGAGCTGATGCTGATGTGCGACGACCTCGATGCCACGATGGCCGAACTCACCGCGAAGGGAGTCCGGTTCACTCAGCCGGTCACCGAGGCGCGCTGGGGCAGGGTCACCGCCTTCCGGCTGCCCGGCGGCGGAGACATCGGCCTCTACCAACCCCTCCATCCGCGGGCGCACGGCCGCTGACCACAGGTTCTTCCGGGACCGGGGACGGGCCGACTCCGCTCGCCGTGCTGAGGTGGTGGCGCGGTGCCTGGTGGCGGAACTGGTAGACGGGCGGGGCCCACCGCCCTCACCCCCCTCATCACGGTGAACGCGGCGACACTTGCCGGGCGTTGGCGGCAACTGACCGTTGCTGAGGCGACGGGTGCGGCCGGTGCGCGGTCGCGTTGTGGGACTGTCCGTACTGTCAGGCCGCTGCGCCCCGCGTTGTCCGAAGGCCCCGGGTCAGGAGCACTCCTCCGCCGCGCCCCGGCGTTCCGGCTGTCCCTGGAATCGGCCGGTGATGCCAGCGCCGGGAGACAGACGCAGCCGGCGGATCGGCGCGACGGCGATGAGGGCGGCGGCACAGCCCAGGCCGACCACCGCGGCGACCAGCAACGGAGGGCGCACGCCGAACGCGGTGCCGACGGGCCCGGACAGGGTCTGACCGAGGGGGACGGCGAGGATGGAACCGGCGACCTCGTAGGCGGCCACCCGGCCCAGCCGGTCCTCCGGGATCTGGGTCTGCACCGCGGTGGCCCACTGGACGCCCCAGAAGGCCCAGCCGATCCCGCTCACCCCGTAGCCCAGCATGAGCAGCGGCAGCGCGGGGACCAGCGCCGCGGCGAGCGGCATGAGCGGGAACAGGAACATCGCGAGCCCGCCGCCGAACAGCGGACGGGACGGACGGATCCGCAGCGCGACCAGCCCGCCGAGGACACAGCCGGCCCCGAACGCGCCCTCGGCGTAGCCGAACGCGGCCTTTCCGTGCGCGGCGATGACGGAGGCCGCGCCGAGCGGGGTGAGCGGCCCCCAGACGAAGATGCCGAGCACCCACCAGATCAGAATGACGCCCCACAGCCAGGACCGGGAGCGGAACTCCTCCCAGCCCGCGCGCAGATTGCCCAGCGTGGAGGCCGACCGGTCCACCGTGAACGGTGGGAGCCGCAGGGCCATGAGACAGATCCCGCTGACCGCGAAGGTGGCGGCGTCGACCGCGAACACCCAGGCGGCCGAGGCGGAGGCGACGAGCAGCCCGGCGAGCGTGGGCCCGGCCATCGTGGCGATGCCCTGGCTCACCCGCAGCACTCCGTTGGCCTGCCGAGGATCGGCGGCGACCTGCGGCACCAGACTGGTGAGGCCCGGCTGGAACATCGCCGTCGCCGTCCCGCCGAGCAGTGACCCGGCGATGACGAACCACAGCGGCGGATGCCCGAGGCCGAGGCCGACCGCGAGCGACCCCTGGATCAGACATCGCACCACGTCCGCGCCGATCATCATGGGCCTGGGGTGGAACCGGTCCGCGAACACCCCGCCGAACACGACGAAGAGAGCGAACGCCCCCATCCAGGCTCCGAGCGCGAACCCGACCGCACTCACTCCGTACCCGAGCGAGAGCATGGCCACGGCCATCGCGACCGGGATCATCGTGTCGCCGAGCATCGACACGATGCGGGCGGTGAAGTAGAGGGTGAAGTTACGGGTCCACAGGCGGGTGGGCGCGAAGAAGGACACGCTCATGATCGGTCATGGTGACGGCGGGGCGGGCAGGTTGCAAGGTCTAGACCACAACTCATCGGGCCGGTGGGTCACTTCGTCCCGTCCCGCTCACTCCGCGCCCGCCCCCCCGGTTCACTCCGCGCCCGCCCCCCCCGGTTCACTCCGCGCCCGCCCCGTCCGTTCACTCCGCGCCCGCCCCGTCCGTTCACTCCGCGCCCGCCGCGTCCCACAGCTCCGCGTGCCGTCGGTGCGCGTCCGTCAGCCGTGGCGGAAGTACCGCTCGTAGTACTCGTCCTCCACATGGTGGGCCTGGAGCCATCCTTGGCTCCCGGCAACCACAACGGCCCTGGCGACGTTGGCCGAGAACGGACTGGTTCCGCTTCGACGAGAAGGCCCGGGTCACACCGTGCGCGCACGCGGCGATCGCCGCGACACGGTGTGACCCGGGCCCCAGTGGTCCGGCAGTGCCTGCCGGTACCCGCGTACGACCTAGAGGTCGAACTCGTGCGGCGGCAGGTCGAGCGCGAAGCACGCCTCCCGGACCACCGCCTGCTCGTCCTTGTCGAAGTTACCGTCGGCACCCCCGATGACGATGCCGATCTGGATCACGGCGCGGGCCTCGGCGGGCTTCTTCTTCGCCTTGCCGATCTCCTGCAGCACGCTGACCTTGCCGAAGTCGAAGTCGGTGGTCAGCTTGTTCAGATTGTCCTCGAAGCGACGGCGCAGGTCGTCGGCCGGGAAGTTCTGCAACACCTCGTTCGTGGCGATGAGCTGGGCGACGCGCTGGCGCTCGGAGGGGTCCACGGTCCCGTCCGCCGCGGCGACGAGAGCGCACATGGCCATGCTCGCGTCGCGGAACGCACCGCTCTTCAGATCGTTCTTCTTTGCCACGAGCTGGGTCTGCATCGTCGAGGCGGATTCCTTGATGCGGTCCCACAGGGCCATGGAGAACTCCCTACGTCGTCGAGGCCGGCCCGTCCCGGTGGACGGGCCGTGACCTCTCGTTTCTACGGCGACGTAGGAGGAAACTGATGGGATGCCGCAGAAGTTCCGCGTGCGTTCCACTCCGCGATCACTGGCCAGTCGTGCTCGGTGGAGAGCCGGCTGACCGTCGCCGTCTCCAGCCGCAGCAGCCGCCCCTCGGCGGCCGACAGGCCCAGATATCGGGCGGCCAGGACACGCAGGAAGTGACCGTGGGCCACGAGCATCACATCACCCTGGGCGAGCGCGGGCGCGACACGGGCCAGCACCCGATCCGCGCGCGCCGCCACCTCGTCGGGCGACTCGCCCGGATGTCCGTCCGGGCCGGGCGGCGTGCCGTCGGTCCACAGACACCACTCCGGCCGCGTGCGGTGTATCTCGACCGTGGTGACGCCCTCGTAGCCGCCGTAGTCCCACTCGTGCAGATCGGGGTCCGGTACGGCGCCGAACAGTCCGGCCAGTTCCGCCGTGCGGACCGCCCGGGCGAGCGGGCTGGTGAGGGTGAGGGCGAAGGTGCGTCCGGCGAGCAACGGGGCGAGGGACTTGGCCTGTTCCTCGCCCCGCTGGGTGAGGGGCAGATCGGTCCAGCTGGTGTGCTGTCCCGATCTGCTCCACTCGGTTTCGCCGTGGCGGACCAACAGGAGGTCGCCCATGGCTGGTTACTCCTTCGCCGACTCGACCGCGTGGCCGCCGAACTGGTTGCGCAGCGCCGCGATCATCTTCATCTGCGGGGAGTCGTCCTGACGGGAGCTGAACCGCGCGAACAGCGAGGCGGTGATGGCCGGCAGCGGCACCGCGTTGTCGATGGCGGCCTCCACGGTCCAGCGGCCCTCGCCGGAGTCCTCGGCGTAGCCGCGCAGCTTGTCCAGGTGCTCGTCCTCGTCGAGGGCGTTGACCGCGAGGTCCAGCAGCCAGGAGCGGATGACCGTGCCCTCCTGCCAGGAGCGGAAGACCTCGCGGACGTTCTCCACCGACTTGACCTTCTCCAGCAGCTCCCAGCCCTCGGCGTACGCCTGCATCATCGCGTACTCGATGCCGTTGTGGACCATCTTGGAGAAGTGCCCGGCGCCGACCCGGCCGGCGTGGACGTACCCGTACGGGCCCTCGGGCTTGAGTGCCTCGAAGATCGGCTGGAGGCGCTCGACGTGCTCCTTGTCGCCGCCGACCATCAGGGCGTAGCCGTTCTCCAGGCCCCAGACACCGCCGGAGACGCCCGCGTCGACGAAACCGATGCCCTTGATGCCGAGTTCGGTGGCGTGCTTCTCGTCGTCGGTCCAGCGGGAGTTGCCGCCGTCGACCACGACGTCGCCGGGCGACAGCAGGTCCTTGAGCTCGTCGATGACGGACTGGGTGGGGGAGCCGGCCGGGACCATCACCCAGATCACGCGCGGGGCTTCGAGCTTCTCGACCAGTTCGGGCAGGTGCTTGACATCGGAGACGTCCGGGGTGCGGTCGTAGCCGACGACGGTGTGGCCCGCGCGGCGGATCCGCTCGCGCATGTTGCCGCCCATCTTGCCGAGGCCGATGAGTCCGATCTGCATGTCAGTTCACTTCTTCCTGAGCGTACGGTATGCGGCCACGAGAGCAGTGGTGGAGGGGTCGAGGCCGGGCACCTCGGCGCCCTGGGTGAGAGCCGGTTCGACGCGCTTGGCGAGGACCTTGCCCAGCTCGACACCCCACTGGTCGAAGGAGTCGATGTTCCAGATCGCGCCCTGGACGAACACCTTGTGCTCATAGAGGGCGATGAGCTGGCCCAGCGCCGAGGGGGTCAGCTCGGTGGCGAGGATCGTGGTGGTGGGGCGATTGCCCTTGAACGTCCTGTGCGGCACCAGCTCCTCCGGGACACCCTCGGCGCGCACCTCGTCCGGGGTCTTGCCGAAGGCCAGCGCCTGCGTCTGCGCGAAGAAGTTCGCCATCAGCAGGTCGTGCTGGGCCTCGAGGTCACCGCTCAGCTCGTCGACGGGCCGGGCGAAGCCGATGAAGTCCGCCGGGATGAGCTTGGTGCCCTGGTGGATGAGCTGGTAGTAGGCGTGCTGGCCGTTGGTGCCGGGGGTGCCCCACACCACCGGGCCGGTCTGCCACTCCACCGGGTGCCCGTCGCGGTCCACCGACTTGCCGTCGGACTCCATGTCCAACTGCTGGAGATAGGCGGTGAACTTGGACAGGTAGTGGCTGTACGGCAGCACCGCGTGGGTCTGGGCGTCGAAGAAGTTGTTGTACCAGACACCCAGCAGGCCCAGCAGCAGCGGCGCGTTGGCCTCGGCGGGAGCGTTCTTGAAGTGCTCGTCCACGAGACGGAAACCGTCGAGCATCTCCCGGAAGCGGTCCGGGCCGATGGCGATCATCAGGGAAAGCCCGATCGCCGAGTCGTAGGAGTAGCGGCCGCCGACCCAGTCCCAGAACTCGAACATGTTGTCGGGGTCGATACCGAACTCGGTGACCTTCCCGGCGTTCGTGGACAGCGCCACGAAGTGCTTCGCGACCGCCTTGTGGTCGCCTTCCAGGCCGTCGAGCAGCCAGGAGCGGGCCGAGGTCGCGTTCGTGATCGTCTCGATCGTGGTGAACGTCTTGGACGCGACGATGAACAGCGTCTCCGCCGGGTCCAGGTCCCGGACCGCCTCGTGCAGATCGGCCCCGTCGACGTTGGAGACGAAGCGGAACGTCACATCACGTGCGGTGTACGGGCGCAGCGCCTCGTACGCCATCGCCGGGCCCAGGTCCGAGCCGCCGATGCCGATGTTGACGACGTTCCTGATGCGCTTGCCGGTGTGGCCCGTCCACTCGCCCGAACGGACCCGGTCCGCGAACGCGGCCATCCTGTCGAGGACCGCGTGGACCTTGGCCACCACGTTCTCGCCGTCGACCTCGATCACCGCGTCCCGCGAGGCGCGCAGCGCGGTGTGCAGCACGGCCCGGCGCTCGGTGACATTGATCCTCTCGCCGCGGAACATGGCGTCCCTGAGGCGGAACACGTCGGTGGCGGTGGCCAGTTCCTGGAGCAGGGCGAGGGTCTCGTCGGTGATCAGGTGCTTGGAGTAGTCGATGAGCAGATCGCCGACCCGCACCGTGTAGCGCTCGGCCCGCCCCGGGTCCTGCTCGAAGAGGGCGCGCAGGTCGGGGTGGAGGAGCGGGCCCCCGCGATGGTCCTCCAGGGCCGTCCACTCGGGGCGTCGGGTGAGCCTGGGGCTGTCAGTCATGGCTGGCGTTCTCCTTGGCGGCCTCGCCGCGCAGGGCGATGGCGTACATCTCGTCCGCGTCGAGGCGGCGCAGCTCCTCGGCGATCAGTTCGGAGGTGGGGCGCACCTTCAGCGCGAGCGTGCGCGAGGGCTGTCCCGGCAGGGTCAGGGTGGCCAGCGGGCCGTCGGGGCGGTCGATGACGATCTCGCCCTTCTCGGTGCCCAGCCGCACGGTCGTGATGACCGGTCCGGCGGTGACGATCCGCTCCACCGGCACCCTGAGCCGGCTGCCCAGCCAGCGGGCCAGCAGCTCGGAGCTGGGGTTCTCGGCCTCGCTCTCGATCGCCGCGTAGGTCACCTTGGTCCGCGCCTGGTCCAGGGCGGCGGCCAGCATCGACCGCCAGAGGGTGAGCCGGGTCCAGGCCAGGTCGGTGTCGCCGGGCGCGTAGGAGGCGACGCGCGCCTTCAGGGCTTCGAGCGGGTGCTCCACGGCGTACATGTCGGTGATCCGGCGCTGCGCGAGGGCGCCCAGCGGGTCCCGCGCGGGGTTGTCCGGCGCGTCCACCGGCCACCACACGACGACCGGAGCGTCGGGCAGCAGCAGGGGCAGGACCACCGAGTCGGCGTGGTCGGACACCTCGCCGTACAGCCGCAGCACGACCGTCTCGCCGGTGCCCGCCTCCGAGCCCACCCGGATCTCGGCGTCGAGCCGGGAGGCGGTGCGGTCCCGGGGGGTGCGGGCGTGCCGCTTGATGACCACGAGGGTGCGCGAGGGGTGCTCACGCGAGGCGTCCTCGGCCGCCTTGACCGAGTCGTAGGCGTTCTCCTCGTCGGTCACGATGACCATGGTCAGCACCATGCCCACGGCGGGAGTGCCGATGGCGCGGCGGCCCTGCACCAGCGCCTTGTTGATCTTGCTTGCCGTGGTGTCGGTCAGGTCGATCTTCATGGCCTGCGCCAGCTCCGTCCGTCTCGTGCGAGCATCTCGTCGGCTTCCTTCGGACCCCAGGTGCCCGAGGGGTACTGTGCGGGCTTGCCGTGCTTGTCCCAGTACTCCTCGATGGGGTCGAGGATCTTCCAGGACTCCTCCACCTCCTCGGTACGGGGGAAGAGGTTGGCGTCGCCCAGCAGTACGTCCAGGATCAGCCGTTCGTACGCCTCCGGGCTGGACTCCGTGAACGACTCGCCGTAGGCGAAGTCCATGGACACGTCCCGGATCTCCATCGAGGTACCCGGCACCTTCGAACCGAAGCGCACGGTCATGCCCTCGTCCGGTTGCACCCGGATGACGATCGCGTTCTGCCCGAGTTCCTCGGTGGCGGTGGTGTCGAAGGGGGAGTGCGGCGCGCGCTGGAAGACGACCGCGATCTCGGTGACCCGGCGGCCCAGCCGCTTGCCGGTACGCAGATAGAAGGGGACGCCCGCCCAGCGGCGGTTGTCGATCTCCAGCTTGACCGCCGCGTAGGTGTCGGTCTTCGACTGCGGGTCGATGCCCTCCTCCTGGAGGTACCCGACGACCTTCTCGCCGCCCTGCCAGCCGTCCGCGTACTGGCCGCGCACGGTGTGCAGGCCGAGTTCCTCCGGCAGCCGCACCGACTTCAGCACCTTCAGCTTCTCGGTGAGCAGCGCCTCCGCGTCGAAGGCGATGGGCTCCTCCATGGCCGTCAGCGCCATCAGCTGGAGCAGGTGGTTCTGGATGACGTCACGGGCGGCGCCGATGCCGTCGTAGTAGCCCGCCCGGCCGCCGATACCGATGTCCTCCGCCATCGTGATCTGGACGTGGTCGACGTACGACCTGTTCCAGATCGGCTCGTACATCTGGTTGGCGAAGCGGAGCGCCAGGATGTTCTGGACGGTCTCCTTGCCAAGGTAGTGGTCGATGCGGAACACCTGGTCCGGCTCGAACACGTCGTGCACGATCGCGTTCAGCTCGCGGGCGCTGGCCAGGTCGTGGCCGAACGGCTTCTCGATGACCGCGCGTCGCCAGGACCCCTCCGGGGCGTCCGCCAGCCCATGCTTCTTCAGCTGCTGGACGACCTTCGGGAAGAACTTCGGCGGTACCGAGAGATAGAACGCGTAGTTGCCGCTGGTGCCCCGGGAGGCGTCCAACTCGTCGACGGCGGCGCGCAGTTGCTTGAACGCGGTGTCGTCGTCGAAGTTGCCGGGGACGAACCGCATCCCCTCGGCGAGCTGCTGCCACACCTCCTCGCGGAACTCCGTGCGGGCGTGCTCGCGCACGGCGTCGTGCACCACCTGGGCGAAGTCCTGGTCGGCCCAGTCGCGACGGGCGAACCCGACCAGCGAGAAGCCCGGCGGCAGCAGACCACGGTTGGCGAGGTCGTAGACGGCCGGCATCAGCTTCTTGCGGGACAGGTCACCGGTGACGCCGAAGATGACCAGACCGGACGGACCGGCCACCCGGGGCAGCCTGCGGTCGCGGGGGTCGCGCAGGGGGTTGTCCCAGGCGGCCACCGGGACAGGTCCGCCGGCCTTCTCGGCCGGGGCGGCGGTCTTCTCGGCCGCCGCGGCCGCCTCGGCGTTCCTCACGGCCGAGGACGCCTTCGTCTCGCGACGCTGCTTGCTCATGCTGCGTCAACCCCCTTGCTGCTCAGCGATGTCGTGACGGCGTCCAGCAGGTCCTGCCAGGCCACCTCGAACTTGGCGACGCCCTCGTCCTCGAGCTGCTTGACGACCTCGTCGTACGAGATGCCGAGCCGCTCCACGGCCGCGAGATCCGCGCGGGCCTGCGCATAGCCGCCGGTCACCGTGTCGCCCTGGATGTCGCCGTGGTCGGCGGTGGCGTCGAGGGTCGCCTCCGGCATGGTGTTCACCGTGCCCGGCGCGACCAGTTCGTCGACGTACAGCGTGTCCTTGTACGCCGGGTCCTTCACTCCGGTCGAGGCCCACAGCGGGCGCTGCTTGTTGGCGCCGGCCCCGGCCAGGGCGAGCCAGCGCTCACCGGCGAAGACCTCCTCGTACGCCTCGTAGGCGAGTCGCGCGTTGGCGAGCGCCGCCCGGCCCTTGAGCGCGAGCGCCTCGTCCGTGCCCAGCTTCGTCAGGCGCTTGTCGACCTCGCTGTCGACGCGGGAGACGAAGAAGGAGGCCACGGAGTGGATGGCGGACAGGTCCAGCCCGGCGGCCCTGGCCTTCTCCAGGCCTGCCAGATAGGCGTCCATGACCTGGCGGTAGCGCTCCAGCGAGAAGATCAGCGTCACATTGACGCTGATGCCCTGCCCGATGACCTCGGTGATGGCGGGCAGACCGGCCTCGGTCGCCGGGATCTTGATCATCACGTTGGGGCGGTCGACGAGCCAGGCGAGCTGCCTGGCCTCCGCGACGGTCGCCCGGGTGCGGTGGGCGAGCCGCGGGTCGACCTCGATGGAGACCCGGCCGTCCCGGCCGTCCGTCGCGTCGTACACGGGCCGCAGTATGTCAGCGGCGGCACGGACGTCGGCGGTGGTCATCATGCGGACGGCCTCCTCGACCGTCACGCCGCGCTCCGCCAGGTCGGCGAGCTGCTCCTCGTAGCCCTCCCCGGAGCCGATGGCCGCCTGGAAGATGGAGGGGTTGGTGGTGACACCCACCACGTGCTTCGTGGCGAGGAGTTCGGCGAGATTGCCGGAGGCGATGCGCTTGCGGGACAGGTCGTCCAGCCAGATCGACACGCCCGCGTCGGACAGGCGCTGCAGAGGCTCCGCGGCTGCGGTTGCTTCGGTCACTGTGATCATCTTCCTTCGTGCGATCGGATCAACCGCGAACGGCGGCGAGGGATTCCCGCGCGGCGGCGGCCACGTTGTCGGCCGTGAAGCCGAACTCTGCGAACAAGGTCTTGGCGTCGGCGGAGGCACCGAAGTGCTCCAGGGAGACGATGCGTCCACGGTCACCGACGTAGCGGTACCAGGTCAGGGCGATACCCGCCTCGACCGCCACGCGCGCCTTCACGGACGGCGGAAGGACGTGCGCGCGGTACTCGGCGGACTGCTCCTCGAACCACTCCACGGACGGCATCGACACCACCCGGGTGCCCACGCCCTCGGCCTCCAGTTGTTCGCGCGCGGCGACCGCGAGCTGCACCTCGGAGCCGGTGGCGAGGAGGATCACGTCCGGGGTGCCGGTGGAGGACTCCCGCAGGATGTAACCGCCCTTGGCCGCCTCGGGGTTGGGAGCGTACGTCGGCACACCCTGCCGGGTGAGCGCGAGACCGTGCGGGGCCGGGGCGGTGGAGTGCCGGCGGAGGATCTCGGCCCAGGCGATCGCGGTCTCGTTGGCGTCGGCCGGACGGACGATGTTCAGGCCCGGGATGGCGCGCAGGCTGGCCAGGTGCTCGACGGGCTGGTGGGTCGGGCCGTCCTCGCCCAGGCCGATGGAGTCGTGCGTCCACACATAGGTGACGGGGAGCTGCATCAGGGCCGACAGGCGCACGGCGTTGCGCATGTAGTCGGAGAAGACGAGGAAGGTGCCGCCGTAGATACGGGTGTTGCCGTGCAGGGCGATGCCGTTCATCTCCGCGGCCATGGAGTGCTCGCGGATACCGAAGTGGACCGTGCGCCCGTACGGGTTCGCCTCCGGCAGCGGGTTGCCCTTGGGGAGGAAGGAGCTGTTCTTGTCGATGGTGGTGTTGTTCGAGCCGGCCAGGTCGGCCGAGCCGCCCCACAGCTCGGGCAGGACCGCGCCGAGCGCCTGCAGCACCTTGCCGGAGGCGGCACGGGTGGCCACCGCCTTGCCCTCCTCGAAGACCGGCAGCGCGTCCTCCCAGCCCTCCGGGAGCTGACCGGCCACGACACGGTCGAGCAGCTTCGCGCGCTCCGGCTGGACCGTGCGCCACTCGGCGATCCGCTTGTCCCAGGCGGCGTGCGCCTCGGCACCGCGGTCGAGGGCCCGGCGGGCGTGGGCGAGGACCTCGTCGGACACCTCGAAGGTCTTCTCGGGGTCGAAGCCGAGGATGCGCTTGGTCGCCGCGACCTCGTCCTCGCCCAGCGCCGAGCCGTGCGAGGCCTCGGTGTTCCGGGCGTTCGGGGCGGGCCAGGCGATGATCGTGCGCATGGCGATGATCGAGGGGCGCCCGGTCTCGGCCTGCGCCGCCTTGAGCGCCGCGTACAGCGCGTGGACGTCGATGTCACCGCTCTCCGCGGGCTCGATGCGCTGGACGTGCCAGCCGTAGGCCTCGTACCGCTTGAGTACGTCCTCGGAGAAGGCGGTCGCGGTGTCGCCCTCGATGGAGATGTGGTTGTCGTCGTAGACGAAGACCAGGTTGCCGAGCTTCTGATGGCCGGCGAGCGAGGACGCCTCGGCGGAGATGCCCTCCTCCAGGTCGCCGTCGGAGACGATCGCCCAGATCGTGTGGTCGAAGGGGGAGGTGCCCTCGGGGGCCTCGGGGTCGAACAGGCCGCGTTCGTAGCGGGCGGCCATCGCCATGCCCACCGCGTTGGCCACGCCCTGGCCCAGGGGGCCCGTGGTGGTCTCGACACCGGCCGTGTGGCCGTACTCGGGGTGACCAGGCGTCTTGGAACCGTGCGTGCGGAACGCCTTCAGGTCGTCCAGCTCCAGCTCGTAGCCGGCGAGGAAGAGCTGGGTGTAGAGAGTGAGCGAGGTGTGCCCGGGGGAGAGTACGAAGCGGTCACGGCCGGTCCACTCGGGGTCCGCCGGGTCGTGCCTCATCACCTTTTGAAAGATCGTGTACGCGGCGGGCGCCAGGCTCATCGCGGTGCCCGGGTGGCCATTACCGACCTTCTGTACGGCGTCGGCGGCCAGAACACGGGCTGTGTCGGCGGCTCGCCGGTCGAGGTCGGTCCATTCGAATCCGTCTGCGCTCAGCGCACTCATCTTCAAGAAGTCCTCACTGGATGCATGATCTCTGGCGGAACGTCGTCAAACTTAAAAGTCTGACTTTTGCGGGGGAAGGTATGCCTGTGTCAGCCTTCGGTGAAAGTGGGACATCGGCAGCGGTAATCAAGGCGGCACGAGACGGGCATGGCGGACATAACCACACAAGACGGGGATGGGATCAGGACGTACCCGTTCCCGGTCGACCTGAGCGTCTGCGGTGTCGGCATCCAGGTGGGTCCGATGGAGCCCGGCCGTATCTGGCACGAGGACGCGCCGCTGGACCGCGTCCACCGCATCGACTTCCATGTGGTGATGTTCTTCAACGGCGGCCCCGTGTCGCACATGGTGGACTTCGCCGAGTACCGGCCGGGCGCCGGTGACGTTCTGTGGATACGCCCCGGCCAGATCCACCGCTTCTCCCGGACCAGCGAGTACCGCGGCACCGTGCTGACCATGCAGCCCGGTTTTCTGCCGCGCGCCACCGTGGAGGCCACGGGCCTGTACCACTACGACCTGCCGCCGCTGCTGCACCCGGGCCCGGCGCAGCTCGCCGGGCTCCGCGCCTCCCTGGAACAGCTGCAACGCGAGTACGAGGACGCGACCACCCTGCCGCTGAGTCTGCACACGGCGGTGCTGCGCCACTCCCTGACCGCGTTCCTGCTGCGGCTCGGACATCTCGCGGCCAGCTCCGCCGAGGCGGCGCGCGATCGGGCCGACACCACCTTCACCCGGTTCCGGGACGCCGTCGAGCAGGGCTTCGCCACCAACCACAGCGTCAGCGCCTACGCCGACGCCCTCGGCTACTCCCGGCGCACCCTGGTGCGCGCCGTCCGCGCCGCCACCGGCGAGACCCCCAAGGGCTTCATCGACAAGCGGGTGGTCCTGGAGGCCAAGCGCCTGCTCGCGCACACGGACCTGCCGATCGGCCGCGTGGGCGCGGCCGTCGGCTTCCCCGACCCGGCGAACTTCTCCAAGTTCTTCCATCAGCACACCGACACGACACCGGCGGCGTTCCGGGCGGAGTTGAGATGACACAGGGGCGGGCCGTGGGCCCGCCCCTGCCGGTTGCCCGAATTCTCAGTGGCCGAAGTCGAACCAGTTCACGTTCACGAAGTCGCTCGGCTGGCCGCTGGTGAAGGTGAGATAGACGTCATGGGTGCCGGTGACCGGCCCGATGTTCGCGGGCACGGTCCGCCAGCTCTGCCAGCCGCCCGTGCCGGCCACCGCGAAGCTGCCGATCGGTGCGTTCGTACGGCTGTCGAGGCGCACCTCGACCAGTCCGCTCACTCCGTTCGCCGCGCCGCTCGCGACCCGGCCGTAGAACTGCGTGGCCGCCGTGGAGCCGAAGTTCACGCCCTTGTAGAGGGCCCAGTCGCCGTTCGCCAGGGAGCCGATGTCCTGGCCGCCACCGGTGTCCGTGGTGGTCTCGGGGATCACACCGGACTGACTGTCGTACGACTCGGCCTGGATCGCGCTGTAGGCCTCCCGGTTGCCGGAGGGCGGCGGCGTGGTACCGCTCCCACCGCCCGAGGACTGGAGCACCTGCACATAGTCGACCACCATCGGATGGCCGGACTCGGTGCCGCTGTCCGGGCCGCCGCCGAACGCGGCCGGGAAGCCGCCGCCCATCGCCACGTTCAGGATCACGAAGAAACCGTGGTTGGTGGCGTTGGCCCAGGTCGTCGCGTCCACCTGGTTGGCCCGTACGGTGTGGAAGTCGACGCCGTCGAGGTAGAAGCGGATCTCCTCGGGACTCGTCGAGCGGTCCCACTCCATCGCGTAGGTGTGGAAGCCCGCCTGGCAGGTCGTGCCGCTGCAGGACGTGGAGTTGCCGATGCCGGACGTCTCGTTGCACGGGCCGCCAGGATTGGTGCCGCAGTGCATCGTCGCCCAGTCGGTGTTGAGGCCCTGGACGTTCTCCATCACGTCCAGCTCCCCGACGCTCGGCCAGTTCTGGTAGTTCCCCCGGTACGGCGCGCCGAGCATCCAGAATGCGGGCCAGTAGCCCTTGGCGGCGGCGCCGGTCACATCGGGCATCTGGATCCGGGCCTGGACCCGCAGCTTGCCGCCCGCCGGGGGCTGGAAGTCGGTGCGGTTGGTCTCGATACGGCCCGAGGTCCAGTTGCCGGCGGCGTCACGGCGCGGGGTGATGAGCAGATCGCCGTTGCCGTCGAGCGAGACGTTGTTGGTGCTGGAGGTCATGCTCTCGACCTCGCCGGTGCCCCAGTTGGCGGCGCCGCCCGGGTACGAGGTCCCGGTGTCGTACCGCCAGTTCGCCGTGTTCACGCCGGAGCCGGCCGCGCCGTCGAAGTCGTCGAGGAAGACCTGGGTCCAGCCGGACGGGGGAGTGGGGGCGGAGGCGTTCGCGGGCAGGGTGGCGGCCGTGGCGGCGGCCACGGCCAGAACCGTCGTGCCGATTACGGCGACGAGGACGCGGCGCAGGGGCCGGGGTCTCGCGGGTGTGCCGGAAGTGTCCTTCATGGGCTGCCTCATTCGTACGGAGTGGGGGTGTGCGGATGCGCGTGAGAGCGGGGGAGGCGCGCGGACAATTTTGAGAGCGCTCTCACGCGCCGCGCCGCCAATGTGCTCTCGGTCACTCCGGCCGTCAAGAGGTAAAGCCCAGAAAGTCCGTCAGCGGCACGGGAGTTCAGGCGCCGAAGCGAGGCCCATGCGGTCCGTCGCCCCGGGACGCTCCCCGCCCACCCGCCCGAGATGCCCCTGTGTCGGGGCGCCCTGCGGCCGCTGGGTGGATTGACTCTTTGAATCCAAGGGGCGTCGCCTGAGACGCCTGCGAACACCGTCCGCGACTCGGCCTGAATCGACGGCTCCGACGCGGCCGGAAGGGGACAGAGTAGGAGGAGACAGGAGGAGCGGACACTCGCCGGGCGGCCCCGGCCCCGACCATCGCCGGAGGTACTTGTGAACCCAGCCCGTGCGCGGCGCACCGTGGCCATCGTCGGGGCGGGGGCGGCCGGCGCGCTGACCGCCCTCCAGATGTGCGAGACGGCCACACGCCGCCGTACCCCGCTCGACCTCGTGCTGATCGATCCGGCACCGGAGGCCGGCCGGGGCGTCGCCTACGCCACCACCGACCCCCGGCACCGGCTCAATGTCCCTGCGGGCGGGATGAGTTGCTACCCGGATGATCCCGGCCACCTCACCCGCTGGCTGTGCCGCCACGGGGAACCCACCGTCACCGCCGCCGACTTCCTCACCCGGTACCGCTACGGCGCCTACCTCGCCGACAGCCTCGGGCAGGCTGTCGTCCGCGCCCATGGGGTGGTGGGGGTGCGGCGGGTGCGCTCGCGCGCGGAGGGCTGCACGGACACCGCCGGCGGGCGGCTGGAACTCCGGCTCGCGAACGGCGGATGCCTGACGGCCGACAGCGCGGTGCTCGCCACCGGGCCCGCCGCGGGGAACAGCGCCTGGGCCCCGCCCGGGCTGCGCACGTCACCGCGGTTCGTCGCCGAGCCATGGGCGCCGGGCGCGCTCGCCGGGCCGCTCGCCGACACCGCCGATGTGCTGCTGGTCGGCACCGGCCTCACCGCCGTCGACCTGGCGCTGACCCTGGACCGCCCGGGCCGGGTGCTCCACGCCGTCTCCCGCAACGGACTGCTGCCCCAGCCGCACGCCCTGAATCCGGCACCGTCCATGCCACCGCCCCCGGGGCTCACCGGTGCGCCCCTGGACCGGCTGCGGCGGGCCGTGCTCCGGCAGGCCGGTCGGGCGGTCCGGCTGCACGGCGACTGGCGCCCCGCCCTTGACGGTCTGCGCCCGCACACGGTCCGGCTGTGGCAGGGCCTGACCCCAGGCGAGCGGGCCGAGTTCCTACGGCGGGACGGGGCGCTGTGGAACACCCATCGGCACCGTATGGCGCCCGCCACGGCGGAGGCGCTGGCCCGGGTGCGGGCCGCCCGGCGGCTGAGCGTGCGCGCCGGCCTGATCGCGGACGCCCGTAGCGCCCCCGACGGCACGGTGACCGTCGCCCTCGCCGACGGCCGTACGCTCCGGGTGGGCTGGGTCATCGACTGCACGGGCCCCGGCCACCACCTCGACGACCCCCTGTGGCGATCGCTCGCCGCCGCCGGGGCCGCCGTCCCCGGGCCCCTCGGCATGGGGGTCGCCACGTACGAGGGCCGGCTCCTCGACGCCGCCGGCCGGACCGACCGGCCACTGTTCACGCTCGGTGCCCCGCGCCGCGGCGAACTGTGGGAGACCACGGCTGTCCCCGAGATCCGGGCGCAGGCGGCGGCGTTGGGGCGGGAGGTGCTGGCCCAGCTCGCCCCGCCGGTGCGCCGGAGCCGACGGCGCCCCGGCGACGCACAGGGGCTTCCCCTCTCCACGCACGCCGACGCGGCCGCCGCCCACCGCACCGGGCTCGACCGGGTGCTCAAGGTCAGGTCGGGCGCCGAGGATGCGTTCCGGCGGGCCGTCGCCCTCGACCCCGGATTCGCTCTTGGACACGCCGCGCTCGCGCTGCTCGGCCATGAGTGCGGCGCGCAGGTCGACGTGCCCCGGGAACTCGCGGAGGCCCAGCGGTGCGCCCGGGAGCGGGCCGATGAGCGGGAGCGCTCCTTCGTGGAGGTCGTCACCCACCGCGTCCACGGCACCGACGAGGACGGCACCGCGCTCCTCGGCCATCTCGACGCCCACCCGGGCGACGCGCTCGCGCTGGCCGCCGCCGTGCCCACCATCGCCTTCTCCGGGGTCCGCGATCTCGACGACGCCTATGCGCTGCGGCTGGTGGAGCGCACCTCACCCGCGTACGACGGCCACTGGTTCCACACCTCGCTGCTGGCCTTTCTGCGCCAGGGGCAGGGCCGCTTCCACGAGGCGGGCGAACTCGCCCATCGGGCCCTGGCCGCCGAGCCCGCGTCCGGTCACGCCGTGCACGCGCTCGCCCATGTCCACTACGAGCGCGGCGCCCATGAGGCGGGCCGCGACTGGCTCGACGGATGGGTGTCGGGGCTGGGGCGTGGCGCCGTCCACCGTGCGCACTTCTCCTGGCACATCGCGCTGCACGAACTGGCGCTGGACGATCCGGCCGCCGTCCGCAGGCGCTGGCTGGCGCAGCTCGCGCCCGGGCGGGTGTCCGGGGTACGGGCGCTCGTCGACTCGGGATCTCTGCTGTGGCGGGCACGGCTGAGCGACAGCTGGCCGGGCGAGGTGCCCGCCGCCGAGGTGCTCGACTCGGTCGCCCGGGACATCGTGGAGCGGCCCGCGACCGCGTTCACCGCGCTGCACGCGGCGGTAGCCCTCGCCGCCGCGGGCGATGCGGCGGCCCTGCGCCGGTTGCGCGACCACGCGGCGGGCGCCGACGCGGTACAGCGGGAGGTCGTCGTGCCGCTGTGCGAGGCGCTGGCCGCGCTCGTCGAGGAGCGCTTTCACGAGGCGGCCCGCGGCCTCGCCGCTCTGCTGCCGGCGGTGCGCAAGGTCGGCGGCAGCGCGGCCCAGCGCGAGGTCGTCGAGGAGACGCTGCTGTACGCCCTGGTGGCGGCGGGCCGCTGCGATGCCGCCCGCCGTCTGCTGGACGGACGCCTCGACCGGAAACCGGCACCCCGGGACCGCCGTCTGCTGGCCGCGCTGCCGGGGTGACCGGACGCGGTGCTCCATCCGGGCGCCGTACGAGGCGTGCCCGAAGTCGGAGTGCTCGTTGAACACCATCCAGTCCAGGCCGTACCGGCCTGGACCAGTTGGGAGAACGTGTACTTCGCGTCGTGGCTGTGGACGGAGTGCACGTGGTGGTCGCCGGCCAGACCGGCGAGGCGGGGGTCCTCGCCGCCGAGGTGCCGGTCGTGCGCCGCCGCGGGCGTGGCGAGGGAGCCGACGGCGAACGCGGCGCCGAAGAGCCCGGCATTGCGCGGCAGGCCGCGGCGGGACAGGCCCTGGGCGTCCGGCCGGTCGGGGGAGACGGAAGGGTCGGCCCAGGCGTGCAGTTGCTGCTCGGCCATGGGTTGGGGCCCTTCGGCTCAGTGGTTCATGAAGGAGGTGACGGGCAGCGCACGGGCGACGATCCGGACGTCGCCGAGGCGGCCGTGCAGGATCTGGTCGATCTTCCCCGCGTACTCGTAACCGCCCAGGAGCCACGGCAGCCCGACCGAGGCCAGACCGACGGCGGCGGCCTTCGGGTTACGGGCCACCGGGCAGCCCTCGACGTACAGCGTGGTGTGCCGGCCGTCGTTGACCACGGCCACGTGCCACCACTTCTCCCGCGCCGTCTCGTCGCCCCAGTTGGTGGCGATGCCCTCCTGGTTGAGCGGGCGCACCGCCCACTGCGGTCCGGGGCCGTCGGACAGCGACAGCGTGGCCAGCGGCTCGTCGGGGTCGTCGGCGGTCTTGCCCGCTGCGCCGCCCGTGCCGGTGCGGCTGACGAGCCCGGACCAGGCGTGGTGCGCCGGGTCCCAGTCCGCGGGGAGCCGGTAGAAGGCCTCGATGGTGTAACCCGAGGCGAGCGTCGCGGAGTTGAGCGGCGCCCCGTCGACCGTGCGCAGATACGCGCCCGTCAGCGGCGACTTGTAGCCCCGGAACTCCAGGCTGCCGTGGCCGGGCTGGTCGGGGTGGTGGTCCGACGACCAGATCAGCGAGCCGCCGTTCACCGTGACCAGGGTGAGGTCGTTGCCGCGCCCGGACAGATCGCGGACCGTGCCGCCGACGGCGGACCCGTCCTCGTGCCCGTCGAAGCGCCAGTAGGCCACCGTGCCGGGGACGGTCATCTTCGACGCCGGCCGCGAAGGACGCGGCTGGACGGGGGCGAAGCCCGCGAACCGCTCCTCGAAGTCGACGACGACCGAGAACCGGTCGGCGTCACCGCTCAGCTCCATCTCCTCCCGCTCCAGCCGGTTCAGGCCCTTGGCGGCCCGGCCGAGGATCCACGGGGAGACGGTCTCCACGTCGATGACGTTCCGGTCGAGGTCGAAGTGGTACAGCCGGATCATCGCCGCACCGCCGAAGTAACGGTTCTGATAGTTCGTCAGATGCAGCTGGACCTCGTGGCCCGCCGCGTTCCTGCGGGTGGCGCGGCCGGCCGGCCAGTAGTGCCCGTTGAGGGTCAGGAAGATCTGGTCGTGGTCCTCGATCAGCCGTTCCCACAACTCCTGGCCGTACGAGGACAGCGTGTCGTCCCCGACGACCAGCTCGTGCGTGGTGAGGATCACCGGTGTCCTCGGGTGCCGGGCGATGACGTCCTTCGCCCAGGCGTACCCGTGCTCCGACAGCCGCCAGTCCAGGGCCAGCACCAGCCACTCCCGCCCGGCGGCCCGGAACAGATGGAAGGTGTTGTAGCCGTCGGGGGACGCGCCCCCGAACGTGGAGTGGCTCCGGAAGCGGTCCGGACCGAAGGTGTCGAGGTACGGCGTCGGGCCGCGCTGGTCGTCGGTCGAGGACCGCACATCGTGGTTGCCCGCGAGGACGCTGTAGCCGACGCCCCGCCGGTCGAGCAGCCGGAACGCCTCACCGATCGCCGCGAACTCCTCCTTGGCGCCGTTCTGGGTGAGGTCGCCGAGGTGGGACAGGAACACGATGTTCTCGTCCCGGCCGTGCTCCAGGAGGTAGCGGAGCGAGGCCTCGACGGGCGCCGGGTCGATGCTCGGTCCGTCGAAGAGGTACTGGGTGTCCGGCATCACCGCGAGCGTGAAGCGGCGGCTGTCCGGATCGGGGCGCCACCCCCCGCCGCTCGCCGGGGCCGCCTGGGCGACCGCCGGCAGGGCGACACCGGTGCCGGCCGCCGCGCCCAGCAGCGCGGTCGCGCGCAGGAAGGTGCGCCGGCCGGCCCCGGCCTGGGAGGCTTCCTGGGCAGGGTGCTGCCCCGGCTCGTGCGAAGTGCACACATCTACTCCGTGGGATCCATGAAGGGAGGTGGGTCAGAGCGTGCGCAGGGTCCAGCTCCAGCGATGGACACCCGGCGGGATCAGATACGAGGCAGAGGTGTCGGGGCCGCACGAGGTGGTGCCGGGGCCCCGGTGGGCGGCGTCGATGCGTACCACGCACCCGGGACGCGCCAGCGCTTCGTCGTGGTGCCCGGCGGCGGTCAGGTCCTCGGCGCGGATGGGGGTCCCCCCGGCCGAAGGCTGGGGGAGGGTGACCGAGATCTGACGGGGCTCGTCCAGACGGACCGAGAGACCGGTGGCGTCCGGCGCCCAGAGCGTGAAGTGCCGTACGCCGTGCCGGCCGCCGCTCTCCTGAGGACGCGAGCAGGGGGTGAACAGCTCGTCCACGGGGGCCGAGTGATGTCCCACGGGCACTCCCGCGGCGCGGTCCGGGTAGCTCTCCCAGGGGCCCTGTCCGTACCACTCCAGCAGATCCGGTCCCGGGACCGTCTCGAAGACCGAGCCGACCCGCGCCACGTCGAGGAGCTCCGGGGGCAGTTCGGCGGTCTCCTGCACCAGGATCCCGCCCTCGACGACGGTGAACACCTGCTCGTGCCGGACGGCACCGGCCTCGCAGGCGTACGCGGAGACCACGGTCACCGGACCGTCGCCCCGGCGCACCTCCACCACCGTGCGGACCAGCCGGTCGAGCCCCCGGGCCCGCCGGCGTCCGGCCGTCCCGCCCGGCTCGTCGTTGTCGGTGGGCGCCCGCCACAGGGTGAGCGTGGGGGCGGCGGTCAGAAGCGGATGGGCCAGCAGGCCGTTTTCGTCGACCTCGACGGACCGGCCCGGAACGGGTACGGGCTCCTCGGCCGACGGCCCGCGCAGCCGCACCTGCGGCACACACACCTCGGTGCCCCGCGGTGCCCACGGCTCGTCGTCCGCCGTGCGCACCCGCAGGGTCAGCCAGGCCTCGCCGCCCTTTCGCGGAATCCTGAACGGCAGTCGTACGGCCGCCGACTCACCCGGGGCGAGAGGGGGCAGCTCGGCCGGGGCGGTGATCGTGGGGCCGTCGGCGAGCGACAGCTCCCATACGGCGGTCAGCCAGTCCAGGCCCCGGAAGTGCTGGTGGTTGCGGAGGACGACGCCCTCGTGCCGGTAACACTCCACCCGCACCGGCGCCGCGATCTCCCGGAGCTCGTACATCGCCGGTTCGGGCGTGCGGTCGGCGAAGGCGGCACCGTCCGCGCAGAAGGCGCCGTCGTTCGGGAGGTCCCCGAAGTCACCGCCGTACGCCCAGGGGTGCCCGGGCGCGGCGACACCGTTGTCGTACAGCCCGGCACCAGCGCGCCCGGCGGGTCTTCCGTCGCTCACGCGCTGGACAATGCCGTGGCCCCAGAACTCCCAGATGAAGCCGCCCTGAAGGCCCGGGGTGGACTCGATGGCAGCCCAGTGGTCGGCGAGCGTGCCGTTGCTGTTGCCCATGACGTGCCCGTATTCGCACTGGATCAGTGGTTTGGTCTGGTCTCCGGACAGGGCGTGCGCGACGCAGCCCTCGATCGCTGTGCACATCGGGCAGGCGATGTCGGAGGCGACCGCGGGATCCGCCCAGCCCCGTCTGGCGGCGCCCTCGTGCTGGAGCGGCCGGGTGGGATCGTGGCGGCGCAGCCGGCCCGCCGCCGCGTCGTGGTTCGCCCCGTGGTCGGACTCGTTGCCGAGCGACCAGTTCACGACTCTCGCCAGAACGGTCCCTCGTCAGAACTGTTCAAGTTCGGTGCACGGAATCGCCCGCCGCTCCCCGAGATTGGTCAATAGTCGTGCAGAACTGAGCATGGAAGTGATTGAAGATGACGAGTACTGTTCATGGCGTGCTGGCGGAACGACGACATCAACTCATCCTGCGGGCCTTGCGCTCCGGTGGTCCGGCGGCCGTGACCGACCTGTCCGAGCAACTGGGCGTCAGCGCCGCCACGATCCGACGTGATCTGGTCAAACTGGAGGAGGACGGCCTGCTCACCCGGGTGCACGGCGGCGCCGTCGCCGACGAGGGCGACCAGTCCTTCGCCGAGGTCGCCGAGGTGCGCGTGTCCGAGAAGGACGCGATAGCGGCGCGCGCGGCGGAGATGGTCGCGGACGGCCAGTCGGTGCTGCTGGACATCGGCACCACCGCCTACCGGCTGGCCCGGCAGCTGCACGGACGCCGGCTGACCGTGATCACCGGCAATCTGGTGGTCTACGAGGAACTGGCCGACGACGAGGGCATCGAACTGGTGCTGCTGGGCGGCATGGTGCGCCGTGAGTACCGCTCACTGGTCGGATTCCTCACCGAGGACAACCTGCGCCAGCTGCACGCCGACTGGCTGTTCCTCGGCACCAGCGGGGTGCGGCCGGGCGGGCAGGTGATGGACACCACGGTCGTGGAGGTGCCGGTCAAGCGGGCCATGATCGAGGCCGCCGACAGGGTCGTCCTGCTCGCTGACGCGGCGAAGTTCCCGGGGACGGGCATGGCACGGGTCTGCGGGCCCGAGGACCTGGACGTGGTGGTGACGAACGCGCCGGTCGACCCGGCGACCCGGTCCTCTCTGGAGGAAGCGGGCGTCGAGGTGGCCGTGGCAGGAAAGGCGGAGACGTGAGGCTGACGATTCTGGGCGGCGGCGGGTTCCGGGTGCCGCTCGTGTACGGGGCGCTGCTCGGGGACCGCGCCGAGGGCCGGGTCACCCGGGTGGTGCTGCACGATCTGGACGCCGGCCGGCTGTCCGCGGTGACCCGGGTGCTGGCCGAACAGGCCGCGGGATTCCCGGACGCGCCCGAGGTGACCGCCACGACCGATCTCGACGAGGCGCTGCGCGGCGCCGACTTCGTCTTCTCCGCGATCCGCGTCGGCGGCCTGGAGGGGCGTGCGAACGACGAGCGGGTGGCGCTCGCGGAGGGCGTCCTCGGCCAGGAGACGGTCGGCGCGGGCGGCATCGCCTACGGTCTGCGGACCGTGCCCGTCGCCGTCGACATCGCGCGGCGGGTGGCCCGGCTCGCCCCCGACGCCTGGGTCATCAACTTCACCAACCCGGCGGGCCTGGTCACCGAGGCCATGTCCCGCCACCTCGGCGACCGCGTCATCGGCATCTGCGACTCACCGGTCGGGCTCGGCCGTCGTATCGCCCGCGTGCTCGGCGTCGCGAACCCGCGCGAGACCTTCATCGACTACGTCGGCCTCAACCATCTCGGCTGGGTGCGCGGTCTGCGCGTCGCGGGCCGGGACGAACTGCCGAGGCTGTTCGCCGACCCCGGACTGCTCGGCTCGTTCGAGGAGGGCAAGCTGTTCGGCACCGACTGGCTGCGGTCCCTGGGCGCGATCCCGAACGAGTATCTGCACTACTACTACTTCAACCGCGAGGCCGTCCGTGCCTACCGCGAGGCCGAGAAGACCCGCGGCGCCTTCCTGCGCGACCAACAGGCCCGGTTCTACGAGGAGATGAGGCATCCGGACGCCGCTGCCCTGGAGACCTGGGACCGCACCCGGGCCGAGCGCGAGGCCACGTACATGGCCGAGAACCGGGAGGCGGCGGGCGCGGGCGAACGCGACGCCGACGACCTCTCCGGCGGCTACGAGAAGGTGGCGCTCGCCCTGATGCGGGGCATCGCCCGCGACGAGCGCACCACCCTGATCCTGAACGTGCGCAACCGTGGCACCCTGTCGGTGCTGGACCCCGACGCGGTCGTCGAGGTCCCGTGCCTGGTGGACGCCAACGGCGCCCACCCCCTCGCGGTCGACCCGCTGCCCGGCCACGCCACCGGCCTGGTCTGCTCGGTCAAGGCGGTCGAGCGCGAGGTGCTGTCGGCGGCCGAGTCCGGCTCCCGCGCGACGGCGGTGAAGGCGTTCGCACTCCACCCGCTCGTCGACTCCGTCAATGTCGCCCGGCGGCTCGTCGACGGCTACACCGCCGTCCACCCCGGCCTCGGCTACCTCAAGTAGTCCCGTCAGGAGATCGGCTGATCCACGACGAACGCCGCCGCATCGAGGAACGCGTCGAGCGCCTCCACAACCAGCGCGTCAAGCCCGTGATCCACGCCGCCGCGGTGCCCTTGGAGGTGGGGGCCTGACAGGCTCTTCGACGCCCCGCGCGCCGAGATCGACGTACGGGGGCTGCTCGGCTCGGTGCACCGGGTCACCGGCGGACTGCATTAGCCCCCGGGGTGCTGTGGACCGAGCCGCCGTCCGCCGCGGGCCTCGACCCGCACGCCACCGTGCTCGCCGTGGAACCGGACGGCGTGGAGCTGTACCGCGGGGCGGGCCGCCGCTGAGCCGAGAAGGGGTGGGGGTGCCCGGCGCCGCGTCACCCCCACCCCGTGTGCTCAGCCGGTGAACCCGGCGGTGATGGAGGTGAACTGCCAGTTGCTCTGGTTGATACCGGAGCAGTTGCTCACCACGCCGCCGCCCGCGCACGGCCGGTCGCGGTTGACCGCCCAGTAGGCGAGCCGCGCGATGTGATGGGAGTTCGCCCAGTCGCGGATCTGGGTCCAGATCGCGGGTGTCGTGTTCTCCTGCTGGTCGGACAGGCCGTTCATACCGGAGATGCCGATGTGCGCGTAGGCCGTCGCGTCGTCCCAGCCGAAGGTCGACTTCAGCTTGGCCTTCAGGCCCTCGGCCGCGTTCACCGTGTTGCCGTACATGTCCGAGCCGCCGCCGAAGTCGAACGGCATGACGGTGAAGACGTCGACGTTCGCGCCGAGCGACTGGGCCTGCTCGATCAGCCGGTTGCCGTAGTAGGTCGGGCCGGTGGTCGAGGTGCCGAAGGTGACGATGGTCCTCAGGCCGGAGTTGTTGGCCTTGACCGTCTTCAGGGCGGTCAGGATCTTCGCCTGCACGGCCTCGTTCTCGAACTCGTCCGAGTTCTCGATGTCCATGTCGATCGCCTTCAGGGAGTAGGCGTCGATCACCTTCTGCAGGGCTCCGGCGAGCGCGCTCGCGGAGGAGCAGTTGGCCCCGAGCTTGCTGCCCGACCAGCCGCCGAAGGACGGCACGATGTCACCGCCCGCGGCACGGATCTGGTTGATGGCGGTCTGGTCGGCGCCGCCGGTCAGCGGACGGCTGCCGTCCCAGGCGGGGTTGCAGCCACCGGAGTCGAGCACGAACGCCATCGTGAACCACTTGATGCCGGTCGCGCTCATCACCGTGCTCGGGTTCGGCGGGTCGCCCCAGCCCTCGTAGAGGTACGGCGCCGCCTGTTTGAAGCCGGTGCCGCCGCCGCTGCCCGCGTCCGTGGTGACCGACACGGAGTTGGAGGCCGCGGAGGTGTTCCCGGCCGCGTCCCGCGCCTTCACGGTGAAGGTGTACCCGGTACTGGGTGACAGACCGCTGACCGTGGCGGACGTACCGGAGACGCTCAGCACCTGGCTGGAGCCGCGGTAGATGTCGTACGCGGTCACACCGACGTTGTCCGTCGAGGCGTTCCACTGCAGGGACACGCTGGAGGAGGTCTTGCCGGTGGAGGTCAGGCCGGTGGGCGCGGTCGGCGCCTGGGTGTCGGAGCCGCCGCCGGGTCCGTCCAGGCTGATGTCGTCGGCGTAGTACGTGCCCTGCGCGTACCAGCCGTGGACGTAGATCGTGGCGCTGGTCTGCGAGGCGCCGGTGGTGAAGGAGACGGACAGCTGACTGTACGCCGACGGGGACGTGGTCCAGGTCGAGGCGCCGCCGTCCACACCGAGGTAGACATAGCTGCCGCGGACCCAGCCGCTGAGGCTGTACGTCGTGTTCGGCTGGACCGGCACGGTCTGGCTGCACTGTGCGTCGTCGCTCGAACTGGCGGCTCCCGCGAGGGCCTTGGAGCCGCCGTGCACGGGACTGGAGACGACCGAGCCGAGATTGCCGGTGCAGGACCAGGGGGACAGGCCCGACTCGAAGCCGGGGTTCGACAGGATGTTGGCCGCCTGGGCGGTCCCGGGGAGGGCGACCGCCCAGCCCAGCGCCAGGGCGGCGGAGCCGATGAGAGCGAAGAAGGCACGTCTGGGACGTCTGAGGAGTGTGCGCACGCGATCTCCCTGAAGGCGATGGGGTTCGGGAGTGCAGGGCAGGGCAGTAGGTGCGCAACCAAGTTGGTATGGACCAATCCGGGTGTCAAGGGTTCGGGGGAGGATTGGTCCAGACCGGTGGGGTGACCCATCGCGGGAGAGCATGGGTTGGCTCGGGCCGAACCTGCCGAAGGGCGGGAACGGCTCGATGTATTCCTAAAGGGGCAGGGCCTGCGCCGTGCCGACCTCGACCGGGGTGACCGGCACGGCGGGCAGTACCGGAGTCTGCTCCACCTCGTCCGCCCGCTGCTCCGGCAGCGAGAGCGAGCGGAGCGGACGGGGGCCCGACACCACCGCGTAGTCCGTGCCCAGGAACGGCGGCACCACCTGGCCCGGGTCCTCCCCGAGCGCCAACTGCACGGCCGCCCATGGGGCGTTGACGCCGCACAGCGACAGCTGGTGCAGTCCGCCCGCCGGGCGCGTGTTGACGTCGAGCAGCACCGGCTCCTCCCCGAACATCCGGAACTGGATGTTGGACAGGTAGTGCAGTCCGAAACCCTCCGCGAGCCGCGTGGCCGGCTCCACCCACCGCTTGTCCAGCGTGAAGCCCCGGCGGCGCCCGTTCTTGGTGCGGGCCACCGCCATACGGATCAGGTTGTCGGGCCCGGTCAGGCAGTCCACCGACACCTCCGGTTCCGCCAGCCGCGGCATCACCAGCCAGTCGACGGGCTCCTCGGCCTCGCGCACCGCTTGGACGACCAGGTCCAGCGGCACATAGGGGCCCGGGAACCCGTTCAGATGTGCCATCGAGAACGGCGCACGCGTGATGACGCGGAAGCCCACCCCGCCCGCGCCCGCCGCCGGCTTGAAGCACGCCTTGTGGCCGTCGGCCTCCAACTCCTCCACCGCGGTGAGGAGTTCTTCCTCGTTCGTCACCCGCCGCCACGGCGGCACCGGAATCCCGATCGACTCCACGGCCTGATACGCCGTCGCCTTGTCATGGAAGACCGCGACCGCCTCGGCGGTCGGCGCCAGCAGCGCCGTACCGGCCGCCTCGAACTCCGTGCGATGCGCGACGATCGCCTCCTGGTGCAGCCGCGGTACGAACACGTCGATGCCGCGGCGCACGCACTGGTCGAGGGCGTACTCCACATACCCGGCGGGGGACAGGTTCTCCGGCTCCAGTTCGGCGGTGTCCGCCGCGGCCAGGACGGGCGAGTCGGGGTCGCCGTGCGTGGCATGGATGTCGACGGCGCGGTCGCTGGGATTTCTCCGCAGCTGTTCCATGAAGAACACGTTCTCCGCGTACGTGCGGTTGAGCCAGACGCGTACGCGAGAGACCATGCAGGCCACCTTTCAGGGTGCGCGGGCAGGGCGGAGCAGGCCGTGCCCGGCCATGGGAGGGGGAGGTACACCCAACCGCCGTACGCGGGAAGGCGTGCGTGGCGGAGGTGTTGGGGCGATCATAGGGCCTCCCGGACACTCTCCGTGCCACGCGCGGGTTACGGATTCCTGCCTGTTTTCCGGCCGCGCGGCAACGGGCTGTTCGAGGGGTGCGGGCCGGAGGGAGCAGCCCGCCTCCGGGGGCTGTGGGCCGGGGGCGGGAGGTCTGCGGACCTGTGGGTAGAGGGATTCCAGCCGTTTTCCGGGAGGCGTCGGCGTCCTCCGCGGGTCGCTCTTGTCCCTCGGCGGCCCGATGTGGTCTCGTGTTCCCATTCGGTTCTCGAAAGGGGCGACGGTGGAGTCGACGGACGGCCGTGGACAGCTGCTCGCCATCAGCGACCTGCACATCGGGTACCCGGAGAACCGCGCCCTCGTCGAGCGCATGCGCCCCACCTCGGACGAGGACTGGCTCCTCGTCGCAGGTGACGTGGCCGAGACCGTCGCCGACCTCCGCTGGGCCCTGGAACTGCTGGCCGGCCGCTTCCGCAAGGTGCTCTGGTCGCCGGGCAACCACGAACTGTGGACGCACCAGAGGGACACCGTCACCCTGCGCGGCGTCGAGCGCTACGACCATCTGGTCGCCATGTGCCGGGAGCTGGGCGTGACCTCCCCCGAGGACCCCTACCCGGTCTGGGAGGGGCCGGGCGGTCCGGTGGCCGTGGCACCGCTCTTCCTGCTCTACGACTACTCGTTCCTGCCGCAGGGCTGCACGACCAAGGAGCAGGGGCTCGAGTACGCCCATGGCACCGGGATCGTGTGCACCGACGAGTATCTGCTGCACCCCGACCCCCACCCGAGCCGCGAGGCATGGTGCCGGGCCAGGGTGGCCGAGACCGAGCGCAGACTGGCGGAGATCCCCGACGATCTTCCCACCGTGCTGATGAACCACTACCCGCTGGACCGGCACCCCACGAACATCCTGCGCCACCCCGAGTTCGCCATGTGGTGCGGGACCCGGCTGACCGCCGACTGGCACCGCCGTTTCCGGGTCGCCTGCATGGTCTACGGTCATCTGCACATTCCGCGCACCACGCATCACGAGGGCGTGCGCTTCGAAGAGGTGTCGGTGGGTTATCCCCGAGAATGGCGTCCGCGCGCGACACCGCCAGGACGACTGCGCCGTATTCTGCCGATGGAGGTCCCAGCAGGTGATCGAGGAGCTGCTCCCGGGTTCGATCGCGGTCGTGGAGGCATACGGACGTGACGCGCTCGGCGACGGCGTCCTCCTCTATCCGGAGGAGGAGGCGGTCGTGGCGCGGGCCGTCGAGAAGCGGCAGCGGGAGTTCCGGGCTGCTCGGGGCTGTGCGCGGCAGGCCATGGAGAAGCTCGGTGTCCCGCCGGGGCCCATCCTGCCCGGCGAGCGGGGCGCACCGCGCTGGCCGGACGGGCTGATCGGCAGCATGACCCACTGCGAGGGCTACTGCGCCGCCGCGCTGGTGCACGCCGGCGAGCTGGTCTCGGTCGGCATCGACGCGGAACCGCACGACCGGCTGCCCGAGGGCGTCCTGGAGGCGGTCGCGCTGCCCACCGAGCAGACCCGGCTGCGGGCCCTCGCCCGCAGCCACCCCTCCGTCCACTGGGACCGGCTGCTGTTCAGCGCCAAGGAGTCCGTCTACAAGGCGTGGTTCCCCCTGACCGGAAAGTGGCTGGATTTCCAGCAGGCCGACATAGAGATCGACCCGGGCCCCGAGCCCGGCGCCCCCGGCCGTTTCCGGGCACGGCTGCTGGTCCCGGGACCGGTGGTCGACGACCACCGCATCGAGATCTTCGACGGCCGCTGGACGGCGGGGCGGGGCCTTGCCGCGACGGCCATCGTCGTACCCCGGCCCCAGAGCGGCGAGCGCTCCTGAGCGACGGCAGGGCCAGGGCCTGTCGTCAAACTCGCGTCGTCGCCCGGAGGGGCGGCCCGAACGGACGCGCTCCACGAGCAGCCGCCTGCCGTGCACGGTCAGCCGGGCATTACGGTGGGTCACTAAGACCTCCGTGTGGTGCGTTCCTAGAGGGCTCCACCACACCGGAGGTCTTCGCCATGATCAAGCCCGGCCCGCGTTGACAACGCTCGTGATCAATACACCTAGGGGGCGACCACGGCGTCGACGATCATGCGGGTGACGCCGTCGAGGCCCCCTTCGGCCAGCGCCCTGCGCTGAAGCTCCGCGCCCGTGCCCCGCTCCAGCAGACGGTGCACCAGCGAGGTCACCTCCCGGGTGTCCCCGTACGCCGCCAGCGCGGGGCCGACGTGCTCCAGCAGCCCGTGCACCACCTCGTCGGCGGGACGGCGCCGGCCGCGCAGGTCGATCAGCTCCCCGCTCAGCCCGTGGCGGGCGGCCTGCCACATCGCCGCCCGTACGAACTCACCCTCGTCCTGGGGCGCCGTGCCGCCCGCCGCGGCGTCGCGCATGGCGGTGTCGGCAAGGGCGCGCATCAGGCCCGCGAACATCACGGCGTCGTCCGCGTGCAGCTGGACGTCCAGGCAGCGGACCTCCACCGTGGGGTAGTTGTCGGACAGCCGGGCCTGCCAGTACAGCTGGCCGGTGTCGCTGATCACGCCGGTCGACAGCAGGCGTCCCACACGCCGGTCGTAGTCCGCCTCGTCGGCGAAGTACGGCGGCACGCCGCTGACCGGCCAGCGGTCGAAGACGATGGTGCGCCAGCTGGCGAACCCGGTGTCGTGCCCCTCCCACAGCGGGGAGTTCGCCGACATGGCCGTCAGTGTCGGCAGCCACACCCGGAGGCGGTTGAGCACCTCGACGCCCATGTGGCGGTCGGGCACGGCGACATGTACATGCATGCCGTTGACCATCTGCTCGGCCACCAGCTGAGGAGCCTGCCGCTGCATCTCCCGGTAGCGGGCCTTGTCGGTGACGGGCACGGGCAGCCCCTCCGCCGGTGGCGGCGTCCCGCCGGCCATGACCCGGCAGCCACAGGCCCGCGCCGCTCCCGCCACCGCGTGCCGCAGCCGCCGTAGATGCCCGCCGACCTCTTCCAGTGTGGCGCACACCGGTGTGGCCACCTCGATCTGTGCCTGCAGCAGCTCCGCCTGGATCTCGGCGTCGGCGACGAAGGGCGCCAGTCCGGCGGCGGCCCGTACCTTCGCTCCCCGCGCCGCCAGCCGGCCCGTGACCGGATCGATCAGCAGGTACTCCTCTTCCACACCGACCGTCGTCATCGCCGACCTCTCCCTCGCCACCTCGCGCCCGCGCACCAGCCCGCGGAGGACGGGCCCGCAGCGCTCCGGGCGCGCGACACGCCCGTCACCGGCCCGCCCCGTCTGCCCGAGGGCGCGCAGAACAAGTTCCGCGAGCGGACCGGCTCAAACCGGGCCGCGTGGCGGTGCGCAGCGACTACCCGCCGGGTGTGGCTACGACGGATCCGGCGGACCGGCCCCACGGTCCCGGTGACGGCCCGGGAGGAGTCCCGTGCGAGCCCCCTCAGGGACACCACTGCCCGCACAGGCGGAAGAACTCCTCCTCGGTGCCCGTGAGTCCCGCCTCCGCCAGGGCCCGGTCCGCCTCGGCCAGGGCGGCGGTCGGGACCACGGGTGGTCGGCGTGGATCCGGCGGCCCGTCGAACGCCGCTCGTACGGTGTGGAGGAGGCGCAGATAGGCCTGCACGGCGGCGCGTTGGCGGTCGGTCAGTACGGCGGTCTGCATCGGTTGCTCTCCCCGGTTCGGCCGCGCGGCCCGGCAGGGCGTGCGGCGGTACATGCACGGTGCACGCCCCTCGTACGCGGCCGGTCGCCGCGCACAGTGGTGGCGCTCCCCCAGCTTGCCGCCCGCCACTGACAATCCCGGGGCCGAAGCCGCGGGTTCGCCCGCTCAGCGGAGTCCGAACCTTCCCGAAAACCCGTGCGTCGCGCGGCGCGAACTCCTCCGCGAAGGACGCGGAATGCGGGCGAGAGGAGTCAACACGGCACGGTGGGACGGGGAGACAGAACGCGGTTTGTCCGGCATGCTCGCCGTTGTCCCTGTGCCTCTGTGTCAGAGGTCGGTTGAGGACCACGGAGAAGTGACTACTGTGGCGATCCGGATGTTCCACGAGCCGTGCCGACCGGCCACCGTCCCGTCGCGGGCGGCCACCGGGCGGCATCGGACACCGACGTCGAAGAACGGGGAGTGACGACGTGAAGACCAGGCGCGAGAAGAGGATGAAGGAACTCAGCGCCGAACTGCTCACCCGGCTCGGTCAGGCCGCGCCGGGTGACAACGACGAGATATTCGCGGCGCTCGGCGGCATCCTCACCGGTCTGCGTGGACGTCCGGTGGTGCTGAAGCGGACCACCTTTCCGCCGGGCACCGCGAGCGGGCTCTGGCTCGACCTGGAGGACATGGACCTCGTCGCCGTCCGGGACGACACGACCAACAGCGAGCACGAGCACGTCATCCTGGGCCATGAGATCTGGCACATGTTCGAGGGACACTGCGGAGCCCACATCCCGGCGGGCCGCGCCGCCGCGCGGGCCCACACCTTCCACGCCGGCGCCGTGGACGACGTGGTCCGCCGACTCCTCGCCTCCCGGGACGCACGGCTCGGCGGGCTCGGCGAACCCCAGCTCGGGGTCGCCGCCCGCACCCGCTTCGACGACCGGCACGAGGCGGAGGCCGAGATGTTCGGTCTGCGGCTGGGCACGGACCTGCGCACCTTCCGCAGGACCCATTGGCGCGCCGACCTGGGCCAGGTGGCCGGACGCATCGAGGACTCGCTGGGCAGAGGTCTCTGGGTCTGAGTCGTGGACGGTCGGATCTACTACCTGACGGCCCTGCTCCTGTGGAGCGGCCTCGCCATCAGGATCCCCAGACTGCTGCACAGCCGGCGCGACCCCGCGCTGGTGTCGCTGTGCGCGGTCGTGCTGTCGGCCGGGATCTCCTTCACCCTGTCCGCTCCCGCCAGCGTCGCGGCCGTCAACCGTCTGACGGGGGTCCCGAACATCGCGGCGCCGCTGGTCTACACCGTGGTGACCGCGTTCAGCGCCGCCTGCCTGGTCGTGATCGTCTACTGGCGCGGGGGCGAGCCGGAGCACGTACGCCGAGTGGCCCGCGGTTGGCTGACCGGCTACGCCGTCGTCATCGTCGCCCTGTGGGTGCTGTTCGCGGTGGGCAACGCACCGGTGGAACGCCGGACCGATCTGGACACCTACTACGCCACCACCCCCGGCCTCGCCGAGATGATCACCCTGTATCTGGTGGCGCACCTGGTCGCGGCGTTCACCACCACGACGCTGTGCTGGCGCTGGTCCCGGAAGGTGACCGGCTGGACCCGCAAGGGCCTGCGGGTCCTCGTGCTGGGCTGGCTGCTCAACGGCGTCTTCGGGATGGTCAAACTGGCCGCCGTGGCGGGCCGTTGGACCGGGCGGCACTGGGAAGGCCTGAGCACCGACCTCGCCCCCGGGGTCGCCGCCGTCGCGGCCGCCCTCGTCACCGTAGGCTACGCCCTGCCGCTGGTGGGCCCGCGCATCGAGAGCGTCGCCGCCTACGCCAGGCTCCGACCGCTGTTCAAACTCCTGGTCGACCCCGCCGACAAGCGGTACTGGGTGCCGCTGTCCTGGCGGTCGCTGGGCGACATCGACCTCCGACTCACCCAGCGGGAGACCGGGATCCGCGACGGTATCACCCGCCTGGAACCCCGCTTCGACGACCGCGTCCGAGAACGCGCCTACCACCGGGCGCTCTCGTCCGGGGCGAGCGCCCCGGAGGCCGAGGCGATGGGCGCCGCCGCCATGGTGGTGGCCGCCACCCGGTGCGGTGCGCCGGACGACTCCTCGCCCGGCGTATGCGGTCCCACCGCACTCGACGGCACCCTGGGCGACCTCGTCCGGGTCTCCCAGGCCGTCCACGCCCTCGTCGTCACCGACACGCTGCACGCGGACGGCAGGCCGGAGAGCCGTCAGACATGAACTTACGCACCCAGGCGCCCCTCTGTCAGACACCCCCGGGGGCCGCCGCGCCATGAAGGCCAACCTCGGTTTCTACATCGCCGGCGGGCTCCTGCTCCTGGCTTGCCTGCTCAAGTTACCCGCGTTGATCCGTGCCCGTGGCCGGGACTGGCTGCTGTCCTCGATCTGCGCCCTGCTCCTGGTCGGATCCGGGGTCCTGTTCACCTCTGCCCCCCAGACGATCATCCTGGTCAACCGGACCACCGGGGTGTCCAACTTCTCCGCCCCGCTGGTCTACTGCGCGCTCACCGGCTTCTCCGCGGCCTCGGTCGTGCTCGTCCTGAACTGGCGCGGCGGCTCGGACAAGGGCCACACCCGGCGCCTGTCCCAGTGGATCATCGCGCTGTATCTGCTCGTATGGGTACTGATCATCACCCTGTACGCGCTCGGCGACGCACCCGTGGAGCGGCGCACCGACTTCGACGTGTACTACTCAGGCACGCCCTACATCCGCGAGATGATCCTGCTGTACCTCCTCGCCCACGGTCTGGCCTCCTACGTGTGCAGCCGTCTGTGCTGGCGTTGGTCGCGCGATGTGCACGGCACCATGCGGATCGGACTGCGCGCCCTCGCCCTCGGCTATCTGATGCACTACGCGGGCTACGACGGGCCCAAACTCGTGGCGATCGGCGCCCGCTGGACGGGGCACGACTGGGACTTCCTGGCCACCGGTGTCGCGCCCAGCATGGGCCAGCCCAGCGCCCTGCTCGTCGCGGTCGGCTTCATCCTCCCGCTCGTCGGACGCCGTAGCGAGGACGCCGTACGGTACTGGCAGCTCGGCCCGCTCGCCCGGACGCTGAGCGCGGTCCCCGGCGCGCCCGGCCTCACCCAGTTGCCCCTGCCCTGGTGGACGCCCGACTTCCAGCTGCGGCTGACGCAGCGTCAGACGTACATCTCCGACCGCATCGTGGCCTGCCGGGGCTGCTTCGACCGCCGGACCTGGAACGAGGCGCACGCCGCCGCCCTCGACCGGGGAGCGGTCGCACAGGTCGCCGACATCATCGCCGAGGCGGCGATGATCGCTGTCGCCGTCGACCGTTACCGGGTCGTCGGCGACGAACCCTCGGCCGGCCAGGAGCCCGCCGGTCCGTTCTTCCCGCCGCCCACGACCGGTGACCTCGCCCGGCTCTCCCGTGCCCTGCGGACCCGCGTCGTCAAGGACATCCGCCGCCGCCGGGTCCGCCCGGAACGGGCCCCGACCTGACGCCGGGAGCCGCCGCGACGGAAGCGGTCAGTCCTCCTCGCCGAGCGGCGGCGGGTCCAGCGCCGCCTTGCGCTCCTGCTCGGTCAGCGGAGGGCCGTCGAGGAGCGGCTTCTTCCGGCCGAACCACACCAGGGCGAGCATGTCGGGCATCAGCAGCCGGGCCGGGGACGCCTCCATGCTCATCACGTCCAGGAGGATCCGCAGCGCCCGCGGGTTGCGCGCTCCGGCGTCGACGGCCCGGTCCACGAAGGCGGCGAGCGTCGTCTCCAGCCGGGTCGGCGGCTGGTCGCCGGCACCCGGGTAGAACACGTCCTGGCCCACGGCCAGGCTCCAGGCGTTCTCGACGGGACGCGCCGCGGCCTTCTGGATGCGCCGGGCCGTCCCGGGCGCGGTGAGGTGCTGCCGCCCCAGCACACCGCGCATGGCGAGCACACTCAGCGCCGAGGCGCTCAGCCCATGGCCGTAGACCGGGTTGTAGCCCGCCATGGCGTCGCCGAGGACGGCGAAGCCCTCCGGCCACCGGGCCGCCTTCTCGTAGTAGCGCCGCTTGTTGGCGGTGCTCCGGGTGGTGACGACGTCGGTGAGGGGTTCGGCGTCGGCGAGCAGCTCGCCGATGACGGGATGGGGCAGAGTGCGGGCGAAGTCCAGGAACGCATCGTTGTCCGCGGTGGGCTGTCCGCCGCGGGTCCCCGAGAGGGTCACGAGCCAGCGCCCGCCCTCGATGGGCAGGATGATGCCGCCCCGGCCGGGGGCCTGCCGGGGGTCGGCCTGGACGTTGACGATGGGATAGCCGTCGGCGGTGCGTCCGGGAGCGCGGTAGAGGCGGCTGGCGTAGCCGAGGCCGGCGTCGACCGTGCGCTCGGCGACCGCCGGCAGGCCGAGTTCCCGCAGCCAGACGGGAGCCCGGCCGGCCCGTCCACTGGCGTCGACGACCAGGTCGGCGGTGAGGGTGCTCGTCGAGTCCGCCGACCGTACGCGTACCCCGCTGACGCGGTCCGCGCCGCCCTCCAGGGCCAGCGCCTCGGTCCCCGGCCGCAGAGTGATCCGGGGATCCTCCAGGACCCGCTCCCGTACGACGGCGTCGAGCAGATCGCGGCTGCACAGCAGATTGACATGGCGGCTGTGGGTGAACCGGCGGAACCACTGGCCCGAGGGGGCCTTGGACACCAGGTCGGTCATGATGCGCGCCTGGCGGGCGCCGCGCCCGACGAGCCGGTCCACCACGCCCGGCAGGAGCCCCTCCAGGGCCTTCACCCCACCGGACCACAGGATGTGGGCGTGCCGGGCCTGCGGAAGCCCCTTGCGGGGGGCAGGACCGTCCGGCAGCAGGTCACGTTCGACGACCATGACATCGGCGTGCTCGGCGAGCACCGCCGCGGCGAGCATGCCCGTCATGCCCCCGCCGATGACCACCGCGGTGCGGCGGAGGGCGATTCCGTCAGACATGGCCTGGCACTCTTTCTGTCGTGGGGCGGAACACCGGGGGTGGGTGGCGGTCGGTCACGGGCGCAGTCGGGACGTCTGGTCCACGAGCCCGCGCAGGACTGACACATGGGCCTCGTCGCCGCCGAGTTCGTCCAGGATGCGGTACGCCGCGTCGCGGTACTCCCCGATGTCCTTCTCGCAGTAGGCCAGGGCGGACGGGCCGAGGAGGAGATCGGCGAGCTCCGACCGGGCCTCGTCGGACGTGGGCGCGTCGGCGTGCAGGGCCAGGATCCGCTGCCGCTCGCCGGGCGACGCCTCCTCCAGGGCGCAGGCCAGCGCATAGGTCACCGTGCCGTTCAGCAGGTCCTCGTGACGGCCCGACGCGAGGTCCTCGTAGTCGTTGAAGATCTGCCACAGAATGCCGAAGACATCACCGAACTCCCGCCACAGACCGATCCGTTCGGCCTGCGCCCCGGAGAGGATCGCGGCCATCGCCGTGATCATCGCGAAGGGGGCGCCGGACTTTCCCCGGTAGGCCGCGAGGACCGTGCTCCGGCCGGCCTCGCCGGTGTTCTTGCGCATGTCGTCCATCTGCCCCTCGGCGGCCGTCATCCCGCACGCCAGCAGTTCCGCCGTCAACGCGGGCCGGACGGCGGGCGGGACCACGGGCGACTCCAGGACCTGGAGCGGCAGCAGATGCCCGGTGACGATGGCCGCCAGCAGCGCCTCGTGCAGGCCGAGGCCGGCGGGAAGGGCCGCGCCCTGTCCGTCGGCCAGGTCGTCGAGGTAGCAGGCGGACGTCCACCACAGGGTGTGTACGGCCGACAGCGGCAGGGCCGGTTCGGCACAACCGGTCTCCGCGCCGTGCACCAGCAGCGGCAGCACCGACAGCGGGTACTTCATCGGCTGGTGCCGCAGCAGTCGGTCGACCGCGTCACGGACGGCGGGCGCGGACTCGCCCGCCCGGGCGAGCGAGTCCGCGAGCTCCGCCTCGATACCGGCGGAGAACTCGCGGTGCAGATCCAGGTACGTCTTCAAAAGGCACCCCCATACGCCTGCGGTCGGCGTGCTGCGTGCTCTCCGGGGAGAGCGCGCCCGGTCAGGTCCGGGCACGGCTGATGTGTTCTCGGCCGGTCGGCGTGTCGGTCATGCAAGCCGTACTCCGGCCGTGCTGCGTACGGCCGCGACGACCGGCGATCTGCGCAGCGCCAGGGACATGCGGACGAGGTCGCGCGGGCCGTCGTGGGGCCCGGCGGGGGCCTCCGCCGCGCTGATGACGCGGCCCTCCGGGTCCCTGGCCCGGGCCCGCACCGCCGCCGTCACCATCGCCGCGTCGGCCTCCGCCCGGGCCTGGACCGGGTCGGAGCCCGCGGCCACTGCGGCGTCGTAGGCGTGTGCGCGCAGATCGGGATCGAAGTAGGGGTACAGGCTCAGCATGCCGTCGTGGATGTCGGACTCCCGCTGAGTGACCTGCAGTTCCGCCGACGACCACCAGGAGATGCGCCCCTCGCGGCCGGTATGGGCGGACACCGGCCGCAGCTCGCGCCACAGCGGTCCCAGCCGGCGATAGGTGGACCAGGTGGTCCACTGGTCCCCGACACGACGGCAGGCGAGCGGCAGACAGAAGCCCACGGCGCTGATCTGGCCGCCGATCGAGGCGAGCGCGGGTGCGGCATAGGTGCTGAGGTCGTCGAGGTTCCCGCCGCTCCAGCGGGCGATCACGGCCGTGAACTTGGTCGCCAGATAGGCCATGTTGAACAGGTAGCCGGTCACGATGATCAAGAGACCGGCCCGCAGCCAGCCGTGGACCTGCAGAGCCCACCGCCAGCACAGCACGGTCATCGCGAGGCTCGCCACGGTCAGCGCCGCGAGATAGAGCACGATCATCTCGCGGATGTACGGCGTGAGGGCGTAGTAGGTGTCGAAGTCGCGCAGCCGCTCCACCGGTGTGTCACCCAGGGCGAACAGTACGACCAGGGCGACGATCACCATGCCGTATCCCGCGGTGATCCGCCGGGTGAGGCTGCGGGTGACGGCGGGCGGCCCGCCCCGCCAGTTGACGACGAGCACCAGACAGGCCGCGCTGAACGCGCTCAGCAGGGCGTACACCAGCGGGGCGGAGACATTGGTGATGCCGGTGAGGTCGTTGACCTTCACGATGGTGGGCGGCGCGGCGAAGAAGAACACCGCACCCGCCAGGGCGAGCAGCGCGCACACGGAGCGCAGCAGCGGGTCGCGCCAGGAGCGCACCAGCGCCGGCGCCTTGAAGGCGAAGGCGACCGCCATCGCGGTGGCGGGTATGTAGTAGCTCGAACCGTCCATCGTGTCCGTGTCCCGCGCGCCTCAGCGGCCCTGCGGCCCGCGGTAGCCGAGCGAGGCCTCGATCCGGCCCGCCAGATCGTCCCGCTGGACGGGGCCGCGCAGCGAGGAACCCGCCAGCCACGTACGGCACTTGCTGGCCAGCAGCAGACCGAAGCTCTCGGCCTCCTGCTCGTCCGCGAGGTCGAAGTGCGTACGCGCGGCGACCTTGTGGACGGTCGCCTGGAGATCGGTGGTGTCGCTGAGCAGGCGCGCCGCGACCGTGGCCCCCTCCACGGCGTGGCCCTGGTGGCCGGCGTTCATGTGCCACAGTTCGTGACCGAGGATGACCAACTGGTGGTCCGGAGCGGTGCGTTCCTCGACGACCACCAGGTCCTGGTCGGCCATGTCGAGCCAGAGGCCGCTCGCGGTGCCGGGCGGGAAGGCCGCCATGCGGAACTGGACGGGGCGGCCCCGGCGTCTGCTCATGCCCGCGCACAGCGCGGTGTACAGGTCGGCGGGTGCCGCCGGCGCCGGGAGCGAGAGCTCCCCCATCAACTCACCGCACAGGCGGCGCATTTCCCTTCCGATGCCCACGGTTCTCCCCAGGATCAGGACTCGGGCCGCTTGACGCTCTCCAGGAGCATGTCCAGCCACTCCGCGACCTTGTCGCGGTGCTGGTCGGTGGGCAGCTGGGCCGCCCGCCAGGCGATGCCGCGGACGCCATGGTCCTGCAACAGCCGCTCCAGCGGGTCGTCGGCGGTGGCGGCCGCCGCGCGCTCGCGGTCGGCGAGCTGCTGGAGGAGTTCCTGTTCCTTGCGCTGGAGGGCGTTCGCGAGTGCCTCGGGGTCCTCGGCCGTGAGGAACCCGGCATGCACCCTGAAGAAGCGCTGAATGGCGTCGCAGTGCTCCATGGTGGGGCGCCGGTCGCCGTTGATGAGAGCGCCCGCCTGCTGGCGGGACATGCCCGCGCCGTCGGCGATCTCCTGCTGGGTGTACTTGCGGCCGTTGGGCTTGAGCCGGGTGCGGCGCAGCAGGTCGAGCCGCTGCAGAAAGCGCGCCTGGAGATCCGGCTCCCCGGCGGGCACCCCGCTCAGCAGGGCCCTCACCACCGGCTCCGGGACGCCGGAGGCGACCGACAGACGCGAGACGGCGAAGATCTCCTCGTGCGGCACCCCCACCCGGTCGGCGAGAGCGGTGACACGGGCGACGACGCCCGGCAGCAGACCCGTCGCCGTGGCGCCCGGAACCTCGAAGCCATCCGTCACCGACAGATCTCCTACGTCTCTTCTCACATCGTTCATAGTCGTCCGGAACCATCCGGAGATTAGCCGTTCTCTCGAACTCACATCCAGGTCTCGCCACAACTGTGGCGAGATTCGGCCGTCAACCGACGCCAAATGCCACGATAGTTGACACAGCTCGATCCGGCGCAGCAGGATCAGGGCGCCGCGTGCAGGCCGTAAGGGCAAGAGGGGTGACCTCCCGATGGCGTTTCAGGCAGGAGGGCAGCGGTCGCAGCCGCGGCCCGTCCCCGAGAGTCCGGAAGCAAGGGCGTACCTGCAGGACTACGCCATGCTCCTGGAGGCCGCGCCCTTTCCGTCCGTCGTCTTCGACCACCGCTGGGACGTCGTTCTCGTCAACTCCGCGTTCGAGACCCTCTTCCGCGGGGTGGGACCGCATCCGACGGCCATGCCCGCCGACAACTTCCTGCGGTTCGTGCTGTTCCACCCGGACGCGGGCACGGTCCTCGGCGAGCACGAGTCGCGTTGGTGTCTGCCGATGCTGGCGCACTTCGCGGCGGCGATGGAGCGCCACGGCCACGACCATGGACTTCAGGCCATTCGCCGGGAGATCGCCCAGGACCCGATCATGGACGCCGCCTACCGGCAGGGCCTGCCGCACTGGATCCGCGCGGCCGGCCCGGGCGCCGTGGAGCACGACGGGGCGGTGCGCCCGCTGCTGCACCCCGACCCGCGCTGGGGTGGCGAGTGCCGGGTGGTCGGGGAGACGCCCAAGTCCCTTCAGGCCATGGGCTACTCGAAGCTGACGCTGGTGCTGCGCGAGGCGCGCCGCCCGGCGCCCGCCGTCCGGAGCCCGCGCCGCACCCGGCGCACGACAGGCCACCTCAGCGTGGTGCCCGCACCACCGGACTGAGACCCTCCTCAACGCCCCGGCTCCGTCGGTGTTCAGGTCACCGACGGCGCCGGGGCCCGCGGCGACCGCCGGCTCAGGCGGGCACGACCAGCACGAGCGGAATCCCGTCGCACGGGACCAGCCGCAGTCCCCGCCGCACCTGAGGCCGGGCCCCCTCCAGCACCGCCGCGAAGTCCGGCCCCTTGGTGAGCGATCCGGCCAGATGTGCCGGGTCGGCCGAGGCCGCCACCCGGCCCCGGGCGTTGACCAGATGCGCGGGCCCGGGCAGCCGGCGCAGCAGGGGGAGCACCGCCGCCTCGAAGTGCCGTAGGTAGACGTCGGCCGCGGCGACCCCCGCGAAGTGTCCCGCGAGGAGCACGGGCGCCGACAGGGTGAGGCTGTACTCGTCCGAGCAGAGGTAGTCCACATAGGGTCCGGCCACCGCCCGCCGCCCGGTGTCACGAGGCAGCGCGAACCAGTCCCAGTGCGTGTAGTCGGAGTACGCCGAGTGCGCCGGATCCAGGTCGGGCAGCAGAGGCCGTACGTCACCGTTCGCGCCGGTCTGCCACCACTCCAGCCATGCCGGTACGTCGCTCAGCAGGCCGGGGGCCGCGACGAACCCGACACCGGACACCAACTCCTGCCGGGCCAGCCGGGCATGGAGCCCCGGGCGCAGCGCGGCCAGGTCCGCGGTCGCGGGCCGGATGCCCCGTTCGGCCACCCGGGACAGCAGCGCCGTGGTGTCGGCGCGGGTCTCCGCGACGGCGTCGAACACCGCCTCCAGCGCGGACCGCACCCGGGCCGTCACCTGCGCTTCCGGCGGTGCCGCCAGACCGGTGCTCGTGATCATCGGCGCCCTCCCGCGCACACGACCGGATGCCGGCGCGTCCGTGGAGCTCCGCACAGAACGGGAGTCCGATCAGCTCGCGGCGTCTGGTGCGTGCGTGCCAGACGCCGAGCCGGGCGCTTGTTCTGTTCGGAGCTCTTACAGGTCGAGGCGCAGCGCGATGAGCCGTGCCGTCGATTCCCGGACGCACCGCTCGGCCAGCTCCCTGGCCGAATCGTGCGCCCCATCCTGCACTGCGGAGATCACGGCGCGGTGACGGTCCGCCACCTCTTCGCGATAGGTGTCGTCCCCGAGGACGAGGCACAGCAGCGCGCCGACCTCCGTCTGGAGCCCGACCTGCTCCCGGGTGAGCCGGGCGGACTGGGCCGCCGCCGCCAGCTCCACATGGAACCGGCCGTAGACCCGGCTGCGCGCCGCCGGGTCCTCGGCTGCCGCGAACTCCTCCAACGTGCGCCGCAGCGGCTGGAGGTCGTCCGGGCCGGTCCGCTGGGCGGCGAGCCGGGCGGCGGTGCCGGAGACGGCCGCCCAGTGGTCGCCGAGATCGCGCAGCTCCTCCGTGCTCCAGCCGGCCAGCCGCAGCTTGATCCGTTCCTCGGCCGGGTCCTCGGGCAGCGAGACGAAGCTGCCGCCGCCGCGTCCCCGCCGGGTGGTGACCAGGCCCTGCTGCCGCAGCGCCATGAGCGCCTCCCGCAGGGTCACGGTGGACACCCCGAGCTGTCCCGCCAGCTCGCTCTCGCCGGGCAGCTGCTCCCCGTCGGCGAGCAGCCCCAGTTCGATGGCGTCGCCGAGGCGCCGGACGACCGTCTCCACGCGTGCGCGGGTGTCCACGGGAGAGAAGACGGCTCTCCGGGCCCCGCCGCCCCAGTTGTGCTTCACGGCCACCACCTTGTGCGTTGACTCAACCTTTACCCTAAAGGGGTCTTGAGCTTTGAACTATGAGTTCATATCTTTTCGACCAGAGTACGAACGGAAGAGTGCACCAGAAAGGTTCCCGTCCATGGAGGGAAGCGCGATCCGGCTGCGAGGGCTGCGGAAGGAGTTCGGTGACACGGCTGCGGTGGCCGGGGTGGACCTGGAGATAGCCGACGGGGAGTTCTTCTCCATGCTCGGCCCGTCCGGCTCCGGCAAGACCACCGTCCTGCGCATGATCGCGGGCTTCGAGAGCCCCACCTCCGGCGCCATAGAGCTGGCCGGCCAGGACGTCACCGGGCTGGCGCCCTTCGAGCGGGACGTGCACACCGTCTTCCAGGACTACGCGCTCTTCCCGCACATGACCGTCGAGCAGAACGTGGCCTACGGCCTCAAGGTCCGCAAGGTGCCCAAGGCCGAGCGGCTCACCCGGGCCCGCGAGGCGCTCGCCGGCGTACGTCTCGAAGCCTTCGGCAAGCGGCGGCCCGGACAGCTCTCCGGCGGCCAGCGGCAGCGGGTCGCACTCGCCCGCGCCCTCGTCGGCCGCCCCCGTCTGCTGCTCCTCGACGAGCCGCTCGGCGCCCTCGACCTCAAGCTGCGCGAGCAGATGCAGGTCGAACTCAAGGCGATCCAGCGGGAGGTGGGGATCACCTTCGTGTTCGTCACCCACGACCAGGAGGAGGCCCTGACGATGAGCGACCGCATCGCCGTCTTCAACCAGGGCCGCATCGAGCAGGTCGGCACGCCCGCCGAGATCTACGAGCGCCCCGCCACCGCGTTCGTCGCCTCGTTCGTCGGCACCTCGAACCTGCTCCAGGGCGAGGCGGCCGAGCGGATCGTCGGCACCGCGGGCACGTACAGCATCAGGCCCGAGAAGATCCGGGTCCTGAAGGAGTCCGCCGACGCGGACGAGCCGGAGCACTCCACCGCCGTCGGCACCGTCGCCGAAGTGGTCTACCTGGGAGACGCCACCCGCTTCCTCGTCGACCTCGACGCGGGCGGCCGTCTCACCGCGCTCCAGCAGAACCTGGAGACCTCCTCCGAGGACGTCGCCGCCTACCGCGGCACCCGGGTGCGCCTCCAGTGGCACCGCCGCCATGCCGTCCAGGTCCCGGACGCCCGCTGACCCCCCGCACCAGCCCCCACCGTCACGTATGGAGAACGACGTGCGTCTCACCATCGGTACCCTGAAGGCCGCCGCCGCTGCCGCGGTGCTGCTCGCGGCCACCGCCTGCGGCTCGTCCGGCTCGGGCGGCTCGTCCTCGTCCACCGGCCTCAACCCGCCCGATCTGAAGGCGCAGACGAAGCTGGGCAAGTCCGAGGGGCAGGTCAACCTCGTCGCCTGGGCCGGCTATGTCGAGGACGGCTCCAACGACGCCAAGGTGAACTGGGTCGGCGACTTCGAGAAGCAGACCGGCTGCCAGGTGCACTCCAAGGTCGCGGCCAGCTCCGACGAGATGGTCAAGCTGATGAAGACCGGCGAGTACGACGCGGTCTCCGCCTCCGGCGACGCCTCCCTGCGCCTGATCGCCTCCGGCGACGCGGCGCCGGTCAACACCGACCTGGTGCCGAACTACAAGGACGTCTTCGCCGACCTGAAGCTCCAGCCGTGGAACTCGGTCAAGGGCAAGGCCTACGGCATCCCGCACGGCCGCGGCGCCAACCTGCTGATGTACAACACGGACAAGGTCAAGCCCGCGCCGACGTCCTGGTCCGCCGTCTTCGACGACGCGTCCAGGTACAAGGGCCACGTCACCGCGTACGACTCCCCGATCTACATCGCCGACGCGGCGCTCTATCTGAAGGCCACCAAGCCCGAACTGAAGATCAAGGACCCGTACGCGCTCGACCAGAAGCAGTTCGACGCGGCCGTCGGCCTGCTGAAGAAGCAGAACGCGAACGTGGGCGAGTACTGGGGCGACTACCTCAAGGAGGTGTCCGCCTTCAAGAGCGGCGACTCCGTGGTCGGCACCACCTGGCAGGTCATCGCCAACCTCGCGCAGAGTGAGGGCGCCAAGGTCAAGGCCTCCGTACCCAAGGAGGGTTCGACCGGCTGGTCCGACACCTGGATGATCTCGGCCAAGGCCAAGCACCCCAACTGCGCCTACCAGTGGATGAACTGGATCATCTCGCCGAAGGTCAACGCCCAGGTCGCCGAGTACTTCGGCGAGGCGCCGTCCAACGCCAAGGCGTGCGAGGAGACCAGCGACAAGAACTTCTGCACCACCTACCACGCGGCCGACACGGCCTACTGGAAGAACATCGCCTTCTGGAACACCCCCATCGAGCAGTGCCTCGACGGCCGTACGGACGTCAAGTGCGTGCCGTACGCCAAGTGGGTCCAGGCCTGGACCGAGATCAAGGGCTGAGGACACGACCATGACCGCCACCCTGCCTGCCGCCGGACGGACCCCCGTCCGGCGGCTCGCCGGGCTGCTGCACCGCCGTCCGCGGCTGCGGCTGTCCCTGCTGCTGACCGCGCCCCTGCTGTGGCTGGCCGTGCTCTATCTCGGCTCGCTCGCCGTGCTGTTCGTCTCCGCCTTCTGGACGACGGACTCCTTCACCTCCGAGGTGGTGAAGGTCTGGTCCACGGACAACTTCCACGAGCTGCTGACCACGCCCGTCTTCCGCCAGGTGATCCTGCGCAGCATCGGCGTGGCCCTCGCGGTCACCGTCCTGTGCGCGCTGATCGCCTTCCCGCTGGCCTTCTACACCGCACGCGTCGCCCGCCCCAGGTGGCGGCCCCTGCTGGTGGTCGCCATCCTGACGCCCCTGTGGGCGAGTTACCTCGTGAAGGTGTACGCCTGGCGGCTGATCCTGTCCGAGGGCGGGCTCGCCGACTGGATGCTGCGGCCGTTCGGGCTGAGCGGACCCGGCTTCGGGCTCCCGGCGACCGTCATCACGCTGACCTACCTCTGGCTGCCGTACATGATCCTGCCGATCCACACGGCGTTCGAACAGCTGCCCACGGGCCTGCTGGACGCCTCCGCCGACCTGGGGGCGCGCCCCGGCCGCACCTTCCGCTCGGTCGTGCTGCCGATGGTGCTCCCGTCCGTGGCCGCCGGCTCGGTCTTCACCTTCTCGCTCAGCCTCGGTGACTACATCACCGTGCAGATCGTCGGCGGCAAGACCCAGCTGATCGGCAACCTCGTCTACTCCAACATCGAACTCAACCTGCCCATGGCCGCAGCGCTGGGCACGGTTCCGGTGCTGGTCATCGTGCTGTACCTGCTGGCGATGCGCCGTACGGGCGCGCTCAGCAGCATCTAGAACTCCGCAGCCTCCAGCAGGGGTACCCGTCATGCAACTGTCCCGCTCCGCGCGTATCGCGCTGCGCGTCGCCGCCGGCCTCGGCTTCGCGGTGATCTATGTCCCGCTCGCCCTCGTTCTGGTCAACTCCTTCAACCCGGACCGCAGCGCGAGCTGGCCGCCGCCCGGATGGACCGCCCACTGGTGGTCGGTGGCCTGGGAGAACGCGGGGGCCCGCAGCGCGCTGTGGGTCTCGGTGAAGGCGGGTCTCGGCGCCACGGCGATCGCGCTGGCGCTCGGCACGCTGATCGCCTTCGCGGTGGCCCGGCACCGCTTCTTCGGCCGCGACGCCATCTCCTTCGTGGTCGTCCTGCCGATCGCGCTGCCCGGCATCGTCACCGGCATCGCGCTCAACTCGGCGTTCAGCACGGTCCTGGAGCCGCTCGGCGTCGGACTCGGCCTGTTCACCGTGGTCGTCGGCCACGCCACCTTCTGCATCGTCGTGGTCTTCAACAACGTCGTCGCGCGACTGCGCCGCACCTCCGGCTCCTACGAGGAGGCGGCGATGGACCTGGGCGCCGACACCTTCCGCGCCTTCGTGGACGTCACGTTCCCGCTGGTGCGCTCGGCGCTGTTCGCGGGCGCGCTGCTGTCCTTCGCACTCTCCTTCGACGAGATCGTGGTCACGACGTTCACGGCCGGTCCCGGCATCGAGACCCTGCCGATCTGGATCTTCAACAACATGACCCGCCCTCAGCAGGCCCCGGTCGTGAACGTCGTCGCGGCGGTACTCGTCGTGCTGTCGGTGGTCCCGATCTACATCGCCCAGCGCCTGTCGGCGGACACGGCGACGGAGAGCAGGATCTGACGCCGGCGCAGGGCCGGATCGGTCGGCGACGGAGAGCGGGATCCACCGGAGGACCTGACGGGGCGCGGTGCCGGGGAACCCGGGGGCCGCGCCCCGGCGCCGTTCAGGTCCGGCTGAGGCGTCAACGCAAGCCGCTTGCATTATTTGCGCTATTCTTGCGTCCATGACGCGACGACTTGCTGAGGTGGCGAAAAAGGTCGGGGTCAGTGAGGCCACGGTCAGCCGGGTGCTCAACGGTAAGCCCGGGGTCTCCGAGGTCACCCGGCAGGCGGTGCTCTCCGCGCTCGACGTCCTCGGCTACGAGCGGCCCACGCAACTGCGCGGTGAGCGGGCGCGGCTCGTCGGGCTGGTCCTGCCCGAGCTGCAGAACCCCATCTTCCCCGCCTTCGCCGAGGTGATCGGCGGCGCGCTCGCCCAGCTGGGACTGACCCCGGTGCTGTGCACCCAGACCAAGGGCGGGGTCTCCGAGGCGGACTACGTGGCGCTGCTGCTGCAACAGCAGGTCTCCGGGGTGGTCTTCGCCGGCGGGCTCTACGCACAGGCCGACGCCCCGCACGACCACTACCGGCTGCTCGCGGACCGCAACATCCCGGTGGTGCTGGTCAACGCGGCCATAGAACACCTCGGCTTCCCGGGCGTCTCCTGCGACGACGCCGTGGCCGTCGAGCAGGCCTGGCGTCACCTCGCCTCGCTGGGGCACGAGCGGATCGGCCTGGTCCTCGGCCCGAGCGACCATGTGCCGTCGGCCCGGAAGCTGGCCGCGGCGCGGGCGATCGCCGGGGAGCTGCCGGACGAGTTCGTCGCCCGGGCCATGTTCTCGATCGAGGGCGGGCACGCGGCGGCCGCCAAGCTCATCGACCGCGGGGTCACCGGCTTCATCTGCGCCAGCGATCCGCTGGCCCTCGGTGTCGTGCGGGCCGCCCGCCGCAAGGGACTCGACGTGCCCTCCCGGATCTCCGTCGTGGGATATGACGACTCCGCCCTGATGAACTGCACGGAACCGCCGCTCACCACCGTCCGCCAGCCCATCGAGTCGATGGGGAAGGCCGTCGTCGAGCTGCTCAACGCCCAGATCGGCGGGAGGTCCGTACCGGCCGACGAACTTCTCTTCGAGCCGGAGCTGGTGGTGCGCGGATCGACCGCGCAAGCGCCTCGTGGCTGAGATCCACTCTGCTGTCGAATAATTACAGATTCTGCGCGACATCTTGCGAAGGGATGTCGGCGGTGCTTGAGTGTGCGGCGCCCACCGCTCACGCCCAGAGGGGTCCACCGATGAGAAGCACCGGGTTCCGCCGTACCTTCGCCGCGATCGGCGTCTGCTCCCTCGCCCTCACCGCCGCCGCCTGCGGATCGAGCGACGACTCGGCGAGCGGCAAGACGCGCATCACGGTCAACTGCGAGCCGCCCAAGAGCGCCAAGGTCGACCGCCGGTTCTTCGAGGAGGACATCGCCTCCTTCGAGAAGCAGCACCAGGACATCGACGTCGTCGCCCACGACGCGTTCCCCTGCGAGGACCCCAAGACCTTCGACGCCAAGCTCGCCGGCGGTCAGATGGAGGACGTGTTCTACACGTACTTCACCGACGTCAAGCATGTCGTCGCCACCGGCCAGGCGGCCGATCTCACTCCGTACGTCAAGGAGTTGAAGAGCTACGACACCCTCCAGCAGCAGCTGCGCGACATCTACACCGTCGACGGCAAGATCTACGGCATCCCGCGCACCGGCTACTCGATGGGCCTGATCTACAACAGGAAGCTCTTCCAGCAGGCCGGCCTCGACCCCGACCGGCCGCCCACGACCTGGGAGGAACTCCGCGCCGACGCCAAGAAGATCGCCGCGCTCGGCAACGGAACCGTGGGCTACGCCGACTACAGCGCCCAGAACCAGGGCGGCTGGCACTTCACGGCCGAGCTGTACGCACAGGGCGGGGACGTCGTCTCCGCCGACGGCAAGAAGTCCACCGTGGACACCCCCGAAGCGCACGCCGTGCTGCAGAACCTCCACGACATGCGCTGGACCGACAACTCCATGGGCAGCAAGCAGCTCCTCGTCATCAACGACGTCCAGCAGATGATGGGCTCAGGAAAGCTCGGCATGTACCTCTCCGCCCCCGACAACATCCCGATCCTGGTCAAGGAGAAGGGCGGCAACTACGACGACCTCGCCATCGCCCCCATGCCCGGCGGCAAGGGCACGCTCATCGGCGGCGACGGCTACATGTTCAGCAAGAAGGACACCCCGGCGCAGATCCGCGCGGGCCTGAAGTGGCTCGACCACATGTTCCTCACCCCGGGCAAGGGCTTCCTCGGCGACTACGCCCGTGCCAGGAAGAACAACGCACCCGTCGGACTGCCCGAGCCCCGGCTGTTCACCGGCGCCGCCGACGCCAAGGACCAGCAGGTGAAGAAGGCCAACGCCAATGTCCCGGTGAAGAACTACCAGTCCTTCCTCGAGGGCAACCAGAGCCTGCAGATGAAGATCGAGCCGCCGAACGCCCAGCAGATCTACTCCGTCCTCGACGGCACCGTCTCCGCCGTACTGACCAAGAAGGACGCCGACATCGGCCAGCTCCTCAAGGACGCCGGCGGAAAGATCGACGCCATTCTGGCCCGGAGCTGACCCTCATGACGCAGACCGCCGCACGGCGGCCCGTCGAGACGGTCGCCGTCCACCCGGTGCAGGCGCCGCCCCCGTCGAGGGGCCGGGGGCGGCGCCGCCTCGCCGACCAGGCGCGCGCATACGGCTTCCTGCTCGGCGGCCTGCTCTGCTTCGCCCTGTTCTCCTGGTACCCCGCGATCCGTGCGGTCGTGATCGCCTTCCAGAAGTACACGCCCGGCTCCCCGCCCGAGTGGGTCGGCACCGCCAACTTCACCCGGGTGCTGCACGACCCGGAGTTCGCGGCCGCCTGGCGCAACACACTCACCTTCACCCTGCTGGCGCTGCTGATCGGCTTCGCGGTCCCCTTCGTGCTGGCCCTCGTCCTGAACGAACTGCGCCACGCCCGGGCCTTCTTCCGGGTCGTGGTCTATCTGCCGGTGATGATCCCACCGGTGGTCAGCGCACTGCTGTGGAAGTGGTTCTACGACCCCGGGGCCGGCCTCGCCAACGAGACGCTGCGCTTTCTGCACCTGCCCACCTCCAACTGGACCAACGGCGCCGACACCGCCCTGGTCTCCCTGGTGCTCGTCGCGACCTGGGCCAACATGGGCGGCACCGTCCTGATCTACCTGGCCGCGCTCGCGTCCATCCCCGGCGAGCTGTACGAGGCCGCCGAACTGGACGGTGCGAACCTCCTCCAGCGCATACGCCATGTGACGATCCCACAGACGCGGTTCGTCATCCTGATGCTGATGCTGCTTCAGATCATCGCGACCATGCAGGCCTTCACGGAGCCGTTCGTGATCACCGGCGGCGGACCGGAGAGCGCCACGGTCACCGTCCTGTACCTGATCTACAAATACGCCTTTCTCTACAACGACTTCGGCGGCGCCTGCGCGCTGAGCGTCATGCTCCTCGTGCTGCTCGGCGTCTTCTCCGCCGGTTATCTGCGGCTCACCCGCGCCGGGGAGGACGCCGTATGAGCACCCGTACCCTGATCTCGCCGGCCACGCTCGCCCGGCCCCGGGGCAGGGCCCTCTACTGGACCGTGTTCACCGGCGTCGTCCTGCTCTTCGCGCTCGCCTTCCTCTTCCCGGTCTACTGGATGGTGACGGGCGCGATGAAGTCACCGGACGAGATCGCCCGGACCCCGCCGACACTGCTGCCGAAGCACTGGCACATCAGCGGTTACACCGACGCCTGGGACCTGATGCAGCTGCCGCAGCACCTGTGGAACACGGTGGTGCAGGCGGCCGGCGCGTGGGCGTTCCAGCTGGTGTTCTGCACGGCCGCCGCCTACGCCCTGTCCAAGCTGAGCCCCGCCTTCGGCAAGGTGATCCTCGGCGGCATCCTCGCCACCCTGATGGTCCCGGCCCAGGCGCTGGTCGTCCCCAAGTACCTGACCGCCGCCGACCTTCCGCTGATCCACACCAGCCTGCTCAACGACCCCCTCGGCATCTGGCTGCCGGCCGTCGCCAACGCCTTCAACCTGTACCTGCTGAAGCGGTTCTTCGACCAGCTGCCGCGCGACGTCCTGGAGGCCGCCGAGATCGACGGCGCGGGCCGCCTGCGCATCCTGTGGTCGGTCGTCCTCCCCATGTCCCGGCCGGTGCTCGGCGTGGTGTCGATCTTCGCGCTGGTCGCCGTCTGGCAGGACTTCCTGTGGCCGCTGATGATCTTCTCCGACACCGACAGGCAGCCGATCAGCGTGGCCCTGGTCCAGCTCTCGCAGAACATCCAGCTCACCGTGCTCGTCGCCGCGATGGTGATCGCCAGCATCCCGATGGTCGCGCTGTTCCTCGTCTTCCAGCGGCACATCATCGCCGGTATCAGCGCGGGCAGCACCAAGGGCTGAACCGGCCCCTGGCACCCCCGAGACAGAAAGGCCCGCACCGTGGGACAGCCCACTCCTGCCCGCACCGCCCGCACCGCCCGGACCGACCGTGACTGGTGGCGTTCGGCCGTCATCTACCAGGTGTATGTCCGCAGCTTCGCGGACGGCGACGGCGACGGCACCGGGGACCTCGCGGGCGTCCGCGCGAGACTGCCGTATCTCGCCGAACTCGGCGTGGACGCACTGTGGTTCAACCCCTGGTATCTGTCGCCCATGAAGGACGGCGGCTACGACGTCGCCGACTACCGTGCCGTAGACCCGGCCTTCGGCGACCTCGCCGAGGCCGAGAAACTCATCTCCGAGGCACGCGATCTGGGTATCCGCACGATCGTCGACATCGTGCCCAACCACGTCTCCGACCGGCACCCCTGGTTCCGGGCAGCCCTCGCCGCCGGACCGGGCAGCCCCGAGCGCGAACTGTTCCACTTCCGGCCCGGACGCGGAGCCGACGGTGCACTCCCGCCCAACGACTGGCCGTCCCAGTTCGTCGGCTCCACCGAACCGGTGTGGACCCGGCTGCCCGACGGCGACTGGTACCTGCATCTGTTCACCCCCGAGCAGCCCGACCTCAACTGGGCCCACCCGGCCGTCCGCCAGGAGCACGAGGACATCCTGCGCTTCTGGTTCGAACGCGGTGTCGCCGGCGTCCGCATCGACTCGGCGGCCCTGCTCGCCAAGGACCCGGACCTGCCCGACCTGGCCACGCACCCCGAGCCGCACCCGTTCGTCGACCGCGACGAACTCCACGACATCTACCGCTCCTGGCGGGCCGTCGCCGACGCCTACGACGGTGTGTTCGTCGGTGAGGTCTGGCTCCCCGACCCGGAACGCTTCGCCCGCTACCTCCGCCCCGACGAACTCCACACCGCCTTCAACTTCTCCTTTCTGTCCTGCCCCTGGGACGCCGGGCGTCTGCGTTCCGCCATCGACAGCACGCTCGCCGAGCACGCCCCCGTCGGCGCCCCCGCCACCTGGGTGTTGTGCAACCACGACGTCACCCGCACGGTCACCCGCTACGGCCGCGACGACACCGGCTTCGACTTCGCCGCCAAGACCTTCGGCACCTCCAGCGACCTGGCCCTCGGCACCCGGCGCGCCCGCGCGGCCGCCTTGCTGTCGCTGGCCCTGCCGGGCGCGGTCTACGTCTACCAGGGCGAGGAACTCGGCCTGCCCGAGGCCGACATCCCGCTCGACCGTATCCAGGACCCGATGTACTTCCGCTCCGGCGGCACCGACCCGGGCCGCGACGGATGCCGGGTGCCGCTGCCGTGGACGGCCGGCGCACCCCACGCGGGATTCGGCGGAGAGCCCTGGCTGCCGCAGCCCGCGTACTGGCCGACGTACGCGGCGGACCTCCAGGCGGCCGACCCCGGCTCGATGCTCAGCCTCTACCGTGCGGCGATCCGGATCCGGCCGGTGTTCGGCGACGGCCCGCCGACCTGGCTGCCCGCTCCCGAGGGTGTCCTCGCCTTCACCCGCGCCCAGGGCGTGAGCTGCATGGTGAACCTCGCCGCCGCCCCCGCCGAACTGCCCCCCGCCTCCCGGCTTCTGCTGGCCAGCGGCCCCCTGGACGAACAGGGCCGCCTTCCCCAGGACACGGCGGTCTGGCTGCGCGCCTGACCGCCGTCCCGCACCGCGCTATCCCACCACCCCCACCATGAAGGGATCAGCACATGCACGGGACCACCCGCACGGTCAGATCTGTCAGGCGCATGCCAGCAATCGGGGCCGTCGTCGCCCTCGCCGCCGGCATGCTCGTCACCCTCGGCGCACCCGCCGCCCACGCGGCCGCGGGCGCCTCCCTGCCTTTCACCTCGGTCGAGGCCGAGTCCGCCACCACCACCGGAACGAAGATCGGCCCCGACTACACCCAGGGCAGCCTCGCCTCCGAGGCCTCCGGCCGCCAGGCCGTCCGGCTCACCTCCGGACAGCGCGTCGAGTTCACCGTGCCCCGGGCCGCCAACGCCGTGAACCTCGCCTACAGCGTGCCGGACGGCCAGTCCGGCACGCTCAACGTGTACGTCAACGGGATCAGGCTGGCGAAGACCCTGGCCGTGACCTCCAGGTACTCCTACATCGACACCGGCTGGATCCCCGGCGCCAGGACCCATCACTTCTTCGACAACGCCCGCCTGCTGCTGGGCCAGAACGTCCAGCCGGGCGACAAGATCGCCTTCGAGTCGACCGGCACCCAGGTCACCGTCGACGTCGCCGACTTCGAGCAGGTGGCCGCCGCAGCGGCCCAGCCCGCCGGATCGGTCTCCGTCACCTCCAAGGGCGCCGACCCCAGCGGCCAGGGCGACTCCACCCAGGCCTTCCGCGACGCCATCGCCGCGGCCCAGGGGGGAGTGGTCTGGATCCCGCCGGGCGACTACCGGCTGACGTCCTCGCTGAGCGGGGTGCAGAACGTGACCCTCCAGGGCGCCGGCAGCTGGTGGTCCGTGGTGCACACCTCCCGCTTCATCGACCAGTCCGGCTCCGCGGGCAACGTCCACATCAAGGAGTTCGCGGTCCTCGGCGAGGTCACCGAGCGCGTCGACTCCAACCCCGACAACTTCGTCAACGGCGCGCTGGGACCGAACTCGTCCGTCTCCGGCATGTGGATTCAGCACATGAAGGTCGGCCTTTGGCTGATGGGCAACAACGACAACCTGGTCGTCGAGAACAACCGCATCCTCGACACCACCGCCGACGGCCTCAACCTCAACGGCACCGCCAAGGGCGTCCGGGTCCGCAACAACTTCCTGCGCAACCAGGGCGACGACGCGCTCGCCATGTGGTCGCTGTACTCGCCGGACACCAACAGCAGCTTCGAGAACAACACCATCTCGCAGCCCAACCTCGCCAACGGCATCGCGATCTACGGCGGCACGGACCTCGCGGTGCGAAACAACCTGATCTCCGACACCAACGCCCTCGGCAGCGGTATCGCGATCTCCAACCAGAAGTTCCTGGACCCGTTCTCCCCGCTGGCCGGCACCATCACGGTCGACGGCAACACACTCGTGCGCACCGGCGCGATGAACCCCAACTGGAACCATCCCATGGGCGCGCTGCGTGTCGACTCCTACGACAGTGCGATCAACGCCACCGTGAACATCACCAACACCACGATCACCGACAGCCCCTACGGCGCCTTCGAGTTCGTCTCCGGCGGCGGGCAGGGCTATCCCGTCCGGAACGTCACGGTGGACGGCGCCACCGTGCGCAACACCGGCACCGTCGTCGTCCAGGCCGAGGCCCAGGGCGCCGCCACCTTCCGCAACGTCTCCGCCACCTCGGTCGGCTCGGCGGGCGTCTACAACTGCCCCTATCCGGCGAACTCCGGTGCCTTCGCGCTCACCGACGGCGGCGGCAACTCCGGCTGGGGCAGCACCTGGTCGGACTGCTCGACCTGGCCCCAGCCCGGCCAGGGCAACCCGCCCCCGGACCCGGGCCGCAACCTCGCCAAGGGCCGCCAGGCCACCGCGAGCGGCTCCCAGGACGTCTACACCCCGGGCAGGGCGGTCGACGGGGACGCGAACAGCTACTGGGAGTCGACCAACAACGCCTTCCCGCAGTACTTCACCGTGGACCTCGGATCGTCGCAGGCGGTACGCCGGCTGGTGCTGAAACTGCCGCCGCTCTCGGTCTGGCAGGCACGCACCCAGACGCTGTCCGTGCTGGGCAGCACGGACGGATCCGGGTACACGACCGTGCTCGGCTCCGCGGACTACCGTTTCGACCCGGCGACCGGCAACACGGTGACCGTCACCCTGCCCGGCGGCACGAACCTGCGCTATCTGCGGCTGAACGTGACCGCCAACACCGGCTGGCCCGCCGCCCAGTTCAGCGAAGTGGAGGCGTACCTCTCATGACCGCGCGAGGAGCTCTGGCACCTTGAGGTTCCCGCGTCCCGCCGTCCGCCTCGCCCCGGCCGGGACGGACGGCGGGTGCGCCTCTCACGCCCGGGGCAGCGTCGGCAGCCGGCTGTCGTAGAGCCAGGCGCGGAGCAGCGGCTCGGTGGCCAGAGGCGAGCAGCGCCCGGCATGGGCGACGAAGGCGGACGTGGTGGCACTGGCACCGCGGTGGATTCGGTGCCAGGAGCGCAACATGGCGAAGAAGCGGTCGTCGCCCATGGTCAGGCGCAGCGCGTGCAGGGTGCACGCGCCGCGGGTGTAGACGCGGTCGTCGAAGATACGGCGCCGGCCCGGGTCGGCGATCCGTAGATCCTGTGCGCCCCGTGCCAGCGTGTGCCACTCCGCGCGGGCGATGGTGTCGGCCGAGTCCTCGCCGATGTGCTCCGACCACAGCCACTCGCCGTAGGTCGCGAACCCCTCGTTGAGCCAGATGTCACGCCAGTCCCGCAGGCTCACGCTGTTGCCGTACCACTGGTGAACGAGTTCATGGGCGACGAGCGTCTCCCAACCGCGCTCGCCGTCGATGTGGTTGCTCCCGAAGACCGAGAGGGTCTGGTTCTCCACCGGCTCGTCCAGCTCCGCGTCCACGACCACCGCGCCGTAGGTCTCGAACGGGTACGGGCCGAACCGGTCGGTGAACGCGCCGAGCATCTGCGGCTGGCGACCCAGGTCATGACGGGCCGGGTCCGCGAGCCGTGCCGGGTAGGCGTTGTGCCCGGCGACCAGGCGGCCGGTCGCGCTGTCCCGGGCCCTCCAGGTCTCGTGCCCGAAGCGCCCGGTGTACAGCGCGGCGAGATAGGGAGCCATGGGACCGGGGTGGTGGTAGGTCCAGCGCTCCTCGGGGCCGAGGACGCGCCGCTCCCGCAGGGTTCCGTTGGCGAGCACCTGGTGGCCGTGGGGCACGGTCACCCGGAACGTGAACGCGGCCTTGTCGTCCGGGCGGTCGTTGCAGGGGAACCACGAGGGGGCGCCGAGCGGCTGGGCCGCCACCAGCGTTCCGTCGTGCGCGTCCCCCGTGCGGTCCCAGCCGATGGGCCCGAACGGTGTGCGCAGAGGACCCGGCCGGCCGCCGTAGCCGATGTCCGCGGTGAAGGGCGTACCCGCCGCGAGCGGGCGCGGGGCCGACAGGAACAGCTTGTTCCGCCGTTGCCGGGCACGGACCTCCACCCCGTCGACCCGGGCGGTGTGCACCGCCAGGCGGGCGAGGTCGAGTTCCACCCGCCGCAGCGGACGGTCGGCCACCGCCCGGATCCGCGCCCGGCCTGCGAGGGTGCCGCGGGCCGGGTCGTAGGCGAGGCGCAGATCGTAGGAGAGGGTGTGGTGACCGTAGGACCCATGGCTCGCGAAATAGCGCTCGGCGGGTTGCGGGAGGCGGTCCGCGGCCGTGACCGCGAGCGGTACGAGCACCGCGCCCCGGATCAGCGCCCGTCGGCTGCACCGGGTCACGCCGCCTCCCCGCCGGCGAGCACGGCCGTGGAACGGGTCGCCGTGGCGCCCGCTATGGGGTTGCCGGCCCAGCGCGTGCCGTCGGGCACGGTCTCGCCGCGCATCACGAGCGACGACGCGCCGATCGACGCGCCGGCGCCGACCGCGGTGCCGGGCAGGGCGATGCTGTGCGGTCCCAGGGACGCTCCCGCCGCCAGGTCCACGGTGTCCATCCGCATGATCCGGTCGTGGAAGAGATGTGTCTGGAGCACACAACCGCGGTTGACGCTGACCCCGTCGCCGAGGCTGACCAGGTCGGTCTCCGGCAGCCAGTACGTCTCGCACCACACCCCGCGTCCGATCCGCGCACCGAGGCTGCGCAGCCACCAGTTGAGCGCCGGGGTGCCCAGGAAGGCGCTCGCTCCCCACGGCACCGCCAACGACTCCACGAACGTGTCGAACAGCTCGTTGCGCCACACGAACGGCGACCACAGCGGGCGCTCGACCGGCCGGAACCGGCCCACGAGCAGCCACTTGGCGCCGGTGGCGGTGAGACAGGCCGTGACGCCCGCGGCGAGCAGCAGCGGGGCGCCGACGAGCGCCGCCAGCGGCAGCCCGCCCACGTCCAGGGCGTCCTGCTCGCCGAGCAGCACGCACTCCGCCAGCAGCGTGCTCAGCATCAGCGGCAGCAACCGGCACAGCTCCACGGCCGCGCGGGCCGCCACCAGCCGCCGGGGCGGGGCGAACGTCCGTGCGGGATCGGCGTTCCCCGGCACCCGGGGCAGCGGCATCGCGGGCCGCCCGATCCACGACATGCCCGGCCTGCCGTGCGCCGGTGCGTCGGACAGGACCCCCACCAGCTCGCGGTCGGCCACCTCGCGGCCGGGGCCCACGATCCCCGAGTTGCCGACGAACGCGCGTTCACCGATGCGCACCCGTCCCAGCCGCAGCCACCCGCCGCGCAGTTCGAAGGGTGCGACGAGCGTGTCGTCGGCGAGGAACGCCCCGTCCGCCACCTCCAGCAGGGACGGCAGGGGCAGTACGGTCGAGATCTCGGTGCCCCGGCCGACCCGGGCGCCGAGCAGACGCAGCCAGAGCGGTGTGGCCAGGCTCGCGTAGAGCGGGAAGAGGCTGCCCCGGGCCCCGTCGAGCAGCCGGGTCACCAGCCACACCCGCCACGCCACTCCACCGTCCGCGCGGTGCACACCCGGCGTGATGGACCGGCTCAGCAGCCGGACGGCGCCCGCGGTGACGAGTATCGCGCACCCCGTCGTCACGACCGCGAACACCGGGGCGGCGGCCAGCAGACGCAGCGCCGCACCCGACAGCGTCGGTACCCGGCGCACCAGAAGACAGGTGGCCCCCAGGGCAGGGGCGGCCGCCAGCAGGGACAGCAGCGGCAACGCGGCGAGGGACAGCGCGTAGACCAGGTCCCAGCGGCGTCGGCGCGGGCCCGCGGGCGCCGAAGGGCCGCCGTCCGCGACGCCTTCGGCATTCTCGTCCGGGCGGGCGGGGGAGCCGGTCCAGGTCCGGCCGTCCGGGATCCGGGCGTCCAGACAGCTTCCGGCCGTGAGTTCCGCGTCCCGGCCCACGACGGCACCCGGCAGCAGCATGGCGCGGTGGCCCACCCGCGCCCCCGCGCCGACAGTGACCTTCCCGACGTGCAGCGTGTCGCCGTCGAGCCACCAGCCCGCGAGGTCCGCCCCGGGTTCGACGCCGCACCCGTCGCCCAGCTCGGCCAGCCCCGTCACCGGGGGCATGGCGTGCAGATGGACATCACGGCCGGTGGTGCAGCCCACCAGCCGGGCGTACCGGGCGGCCCACGGCGTGCCGAGCAGGGACGGAACACCGAAGGCCGCCACCGCCCGTTCGGCGCTCCACAGCCGCAGATGCACCCGCCCGCCCCGCGGATGGGCGCCGGGGGCGATGGAACCGGCCAGCGCGCGGGCCAGCCCCGCGCCGATCAGGCACCGCGCCGGCGCACTGAACAGCACCACCCAGCCCACGACGACCAGCCACCATGCGGTGTGCGGCGTCCAGGCACGGGGAGCCGCCCAGCCGAGCACATTGTCCGCCGCCGCGAGCCCGACCAGGCCGCGCAGGCCCGTTATGCCGTAGGCGGCCAACTGGACCAGGAACTGGACGAGGGCGGTCCGCCTCGGCACGGGCCGAGCCGGGCGCACCTCGTCGGCGGTGCCCGCCAGGGTGTCGAGGTGCGTGGCCATGCGGTGCAGCACCGAGTGCCGGTAGAGGTCGGCGACGGACACCCCCGGGTAGTGCTCCCGCAGTACCGACGCCATCCGGGCGGCGGTCAGGCTGGTGCCGCCGAGGTCCACGAAGTCGCTGTCCGGGCCGGGCCGGAGACCGAGCAACTGCTCCCACACGTCCGCCAGCCGGGCGGCCGTCCCGTGCAGCCGGTGCGCGGGGTCGTCCGCGCCGGCCTCGCCGCCCTCGGTCCCGCCGAGCGGAACCGGCCAGGGCAGGGCGTTGCGGTCGACCTTCCCGGAGGCCCGGGTGGGCAGATCCGCCACCTCCGCGAGCAACGGCACCAGTGGGGCGGGCAGCCGCTCCACGAGCAGCGCTCTGGCCTTGTCGGCCTGGAAGACCGCATGCCCCTCGGCGGCCCGCTCCGGCACCACATAGCCCACCAGCACCTGGGTCCCGGCCGGTGTCGTCCGTACGGCGGCCGCCGCACCGCGCACACCCGGCAGGGCGAGCAGGGCCGCGTCGATCTCGCCGAGTTCGACCCGCCGGCCGCCGAGCTTGACCTGGTCGTCGGCGCGTCCCAGGAACACCAGGCCCTCGCGGTCGGCGCGCACGAGATCGCCCGAGCGGTAGGCGCGCGGTGCGTCCAGCGCGGCGCACGGCCGGTAGCGGTCGGCGTCCTTGACGGGGTCGAGATAGCGGGCGGTGCCCGCCCCGGCGATGACCAGCTCGCCCTCCTCCCCGTAGGCCACCGGCTGCCCGGCCTCGTCGACGACCGCCAACTGCCAGCCCGCGAGCGGCAGTCCGATGCGCACCGGACGGCCGCGCCGCAGACGGGCCGCGCAGGCCACGACGGTGGTCTCGGTCGGACCGTAGGTGTTCCACATCTCCCGGTCCGGCCCGGCGAACCGGTCGACGAGCCCCGGAGGACACGCCTCACCGCCCAGGATCAGCAGCCGCAGCCGCTGCACTGCCTCCTCGGGCCACATCGCCAGCAGGGTGGGCACGGTGGAGACGACGGTGATGCCCTGCTCGACGAGCCAGGGGCCGAGGTCGTGACCGGCCCGCACCAGGGAGCGCTCGGCCGGTACGAGACACGCGCCGTGCCGCCAGGCCAGCCACATCTCCTCGCAGGAGGCGTCGAAGGCGACGGAGAGCCCCGCGAGGACACGGTCCCCCGGGCCGAGCGGCCGCTCCCGCAGGAACAGCAGCGCCTCGGCGTCGACGAAGGACGCGGCGGACCGGTGGGTGACGGCGACGCCCTTGGGCGCGCCGGTCGAACCGGAGGTGAAGATGATCCACGCGTCGTCGCCGGGAGCGGGCCCGAAGCGGCCCGCCGCCCCCGACGGCACGGCGAGCCGCTCGGGCTGCGGATACGGACCGAGCACCGCGCACACCCCGGCCTCGCGGAAGACGGTGGCGGCCCGCTCGTCGGGGTCGTCTGCGTCGACCGGCACATAGGCCGCTCCGCAGCGCAGTACCGCGAGGATCGACAGATACAGCTCGGCGGTGCCCGACGGCACCCGGATGCCCACCCGGTCGCCGGGACCGATGCCGAGGCCGGCCAGCCGGCCTGCGCGGCGCAGGACCTCGGTGTGGAGCTCGCGGTAGGAGAGCACCTCCGCGGCCGTCTGCAGTGCGGGCGCCTGCGGGTGTGCGGCTGCGGTGGTCTCCAGGACATCGATCAGGGTGCGCGGTGGAGGAGCCTCGCCGGTGCGGAAGAGGGCCCGCTCGCCGTGCGACACGAACGGTTCGGGGGACGGCGGGGAGAGGGGCGAAGGCAATGTGGTGCCTCTGTCTTTCGGTGCCGATGGGCGCAACGCCCTTGTCGACCCGTCAGATGGGGTGCTCGTGAAGAAGGTTCACCAACTCCTCGCAAGCAATGCGGCCCTGATTCTCGACCCGCTCATGGGAGAAAATTGATGCGCTGAAAACTCAACGTTCGCCCAGCTCATAGGGGCTACGCATGGTCCCTTCGATTAAGGGAAGAAACTGCCGAGAGAATGGTTTGACTCCTGCTCCGACCTTCGGGGAGATCGCCAGAAGCCGGCTTTCCCCTATTCCCCTGCGAGGACGGAAGCAGTGGGCTGGCGCAGGAAATTCCGGCAGGTGGTCAGGGGGCTTGGGAAGGTCTTGGGGAGCTCTTGGCCGCGGCCGCATCTGCCGTACCGGCGACTTTCACATGGGCGCCATCGCACCCTTTCCTGACGTTTGGTGTCCCTGGAACACTCCCTTCGCGCAGGTTCTCTCACCAACGGGCGCTCCATGCCCCCGTTCAGGACAAGGGGTCACTCCGTCATGCCTCAAGTGAATCGGCGCCGCTTCCTGCAGCTGGCGGGCGGCACCGCCGCGTTCAGCGCGCTCTCCGGCAGCATCGAGCGTGCCGCGGCTCTTCCCGCGCACCACCGGTCCGGCACCATCGAGGACGTCGAGCACATCGTCGTCCTGATGCAAGAGAACCGTTCCTTCGACCACTACTTCGGCACGCTCAGAGGCGTCCGCGGCTTCGGCGACCCGCGCCCGGTCAGTCTCCAGAACGGCAAGTCGGTCTGGCACCAGTCGGACGGCACCAAGGACGTCCTGCCGTTCCACCCCGACGCCGACGACCTGGGTCTCGCGTTCATCCAGGACCTACCGCACGGCTGGAACGACGGTCACACCGCCTTCAACGGCGGCAAGTACGACAAGTGGGTGCCTGCCAAGTCCGCCACCACGATGGCGTATCTGACCCGCGAGGACATCCCCTTCCACTACGCGCTCGCCGACACCTTCACCGTCTGTGACGCGTACCACTGCTCGTTCATCGGCTCCACCGACCCGAACCGCTACTACATGTGGACGGGCTACACGGGCAACGACGGCCAGGGCGGCGGCCCGGTCCTCGGCAACGACGAGGCCGGCTACAGCTGGACGACCTACCCCGAGCGCCTGGAGTCCGCCGGTGTCTCCTGGAAGATCTACCAGGACGTCGGTGACGGCCTGGACGCGAAGGGCTCCTGGGGCTGGATCCCGGACGCCTACCGCGGCAACTACGGCGACAACTCGCTGCTCTACTTCAAGCAGTACCAGAACGCGGCGCCCGGCGACCCGCTCTACGACAAGGCCCGCACCGGCACCGACGCCCGCACGGGCGAGGGCTTCTTCGACCGGCTCAAGGCCGATGTGAAGGCCGGCCGGCTGCCGCAGGTCTCCTGGGTCGTCGCCCCCGAGGCGTTCACGGAGCACCCCAACTGGCCCGCCAACTACGGCGCCTGGTACGTCTCCCAGGTCCTCGACGCACTCACCTCCGACCCGCAGGTGTGGGCGAAGACGGCCCTGTTCATCACGTACGACGAGAACGACGGCTTCTTCGACCACCTCGTCCCGCCGTTCCCGCCGGCCTCCGCCGCACAGGGCAGGTCCACGGTGGACGCCGGCCCGGACCTCTTCGTGGGCGATGCCGGCCACCCGGCCGGTCCCTACGGACTCGGGCAGCGCGTGCCGATGCTGGTCATCTCGCCCTGGAGCAAGGGCGGATACGTCTGCTCGGAGACCCTCGACCACACCTCGATCATCCGGTTCATCGAGCGGCGCTTCGGCGTGCACGAGCCGAACATCTCGCCCTGGCGACGCGCGATCTGCGGCGACCTGACCTCCGCGTTCGACTTCTCCCGCAAGGACACCGGGCCGGTGTCGCTGCCGGCCACGGACGGCTACCAGCCGCCGGACCACGACCGGCACCCCGACTATGTGCCGACCCCGCCCGCCCACCCCGTCCTGCCCAAGCAGGAGCGCGGCTCGCGGCCCACCCGTCCGCTCAAGTACGCGCCCGTCGTGGACGGTTCCGCGGACACCGGGCACGGGAGGTTCACGCTGTCCTTCGCCTCCGGGGCGCAGGCAGGCGCCGCCTTCCTCGTCACGTCCGGCAACCGCACCGACGGCCCCTGGACCTACACCACCGAGGCCGGCAAGACCGTCTCGGACACCTGGAACTCGGCCTACTCGGGCGGCTCCTACGACCTGACCGTGCACGGCCCGAACGGCTTCCTGCGCGTCTTCCAGGGGCCGAACAAGGCGGCCGGCCCGGAGGTCGTCGCACGGCACGTCGGCGACGACGTCGAGCTGACCTTCACCCACAAGGGCTCCGGCACGGTACGGCTCAAGGTCGTCTGCGCGTACGGCGGTCACGCCCAGGCCGTCACGGTCCGCTCCGGTGCCACCGTGCGGCGCACCTTCGCCCTGGGGGCGAGCAGGCGCTGGTACGACTTCACCGTGACGTCCGAGGCCGACCCCGCCTTCCTGCGCCGCTTCGCCGGACACGTCGAGAACGGGCGGCCGGGCGTGAGCGACCCGGCGATCGTCACCGGGTGACCGGGGACCCGGGACCGCCGCGCGCACCCCGGCGGCGGTCCCGGGCAGGGCCGGCGGAGGCGCCGCAAGGGCGAGGGCGGCCCGATCGCCCCGTTTCGGGGGCCTGCGCCGGTGTCGGGGTAGTGTGCCCCGGTGACCACGCAATCGAACACACCTGCAGGTTGGTATCCGGATCCGCACGGTGGCCCGGGCACCCTGCGGTACTGGGACGGTGCCCAGTGGACCCAGCACACCCACGCGGACCCGCAGGGCGGTGGCCCCGCCCAGCCGGCCCACCAGGCGCCCCCGGTGCAGCAGCAGCCGCAGCAGGTGTACGGCCGCCCCGTCGCCGCCCCTGACCCGCGCGTCCAGCGTCAGGTGCAGCAGCAGGCCGGGGTCGCCCCCAGCGGCGCCGGTGGCGGCACCCTGTTCAGCGAACCGGTGCTGGTCGTGAACCAGAAGGCCAAGCTGATCGAGCTGACGAACGAGTACAGCGTCTTCGACCAGAACGGCAACCAGCTCGGCGCGGTCACCGAGGTCGGGCAGAGCGCGCTGCGGAAGATCCTGCGCTTCGTCTCCAGCATCGACCAGTTCCTGACGCACAAGCTGGAGATCCGCGACGCCTACGGACAGCCGCAGCTCGTGCTGGTCCGGCCCGCGAAGATCTTCAAGTCGCGGGTGCTGATCCAGCGTCCGGACGGACAGCCCGTGGGCGAGATCGTCCAGCAGAACGTGTTCGGGAAGATCAACTTCGCGATGAACGCGGACGGCCGGCAGGTCGGCGCGATCAAGGCGGAGAACTGGCGCGCCTGGAACTTCGCCATCGTCGACCACGCCGGGAACGAGGTGGCCCGGATCACCAAGACCTGGGAGGGTCTGGCGAAGACGATGTTCACCACGGCGGACAACTACGTCCTGCAGATCCACTACCAGCTGCCCGAGCCGCTGGTGAGCCTGGTCGTGGCGACGGCGCTGACCGTGGACACCGCGCTCAAGCAGGACTCCCGGGGCTGGGGCTGAGTCCGGGGACGGACGACGACGGCGGAGGCCGGCACGTACAGATACGTGCCGGCCTCCGCCCGTTTCACAGCGTGGTGAGGTGCCCCGGTGACGGGGGTGCCGGCTGCTGGGGCAGCAACGGCGGCTCGAAGGGGAGCGGCGTGGGTGCCGGGCCGGGCACCGTGGCCACGGGGCGGTCGGCGCCCGCCCCGGTGTCCGCCGCCGGGGCGGGGACCGGGGCCGACCGGGACAGTGTCACCACGCCCCAGGAGGCCAGGGCCGCGCCCACCGCCGTGAGCAGCAGGCCCGCCGGGCCGCCCTGGAGGTGCTCGCCCAGGAAGGAGAGGCCGATCACCGCGGCGGCGACCGGATTGGCGAGGGTCACCACCGCGAGCGGCGCGCCGAGGCCGTCCCGGTAGGCGGTCTGGGACAGCAGCAGACCACCCGTCGCGAACGCCGCGACCAGCAGCGCCACCACGACGACCTGCACACTGAGCACCGACTGCGAGCGGTCCGTCGCGGCCACCGTCACGGTCTGTGTCAGTGCCGAGGCGACACCCGAGGCGACACCGGAGGCGGTCGCGTGCCGCAGGCCGGGGCGGGAGCCCAGTGAGAGCCCCCCGGTCGAGCGGGAGTGGGGGAGGGTCAGTGTGCCGATCAGGCCGGCGGTGGCGCCCGCCACGGCCAGGGCCTCCGGCAGGCTGAGCACGTTGTCGGGCTCGGGCCCGGAGGCCGTCACCAGCAGCGCGGCCAGACCGGCCAGAGTGAGGACGGTGCCCCGCCACTCCACCGGGCTGACCCGGCGTCCCGCCGCACGTGCGCCGAGCGGCACCGCGGCGACCAGGGTGAGCGCGCCGAGCGGCTGGACCAGGGTCAGTGGGCCGAACTTGAGGGCGGCGACGTGCAGCAGGGCGGCGGAGGCGTTGAGAAGTACCGACCACCACCAGGCGCCGCTGGTGAACAGCCGCAGGGTGTCGGTGCCCGGGGACCGGGCGGCGAGCCGTTCCTGCGCCACGGCCGCGGCCGCGTAGGCGACGGCCGAGAACAGGGACAGGACGAGGGCGAGGAGCGTGGCGCTCATCGTCCCGCTCCCACCAGGCCGGGACCGCCGGCGGTCGGCACGTCGGGCATGAGCGTCGAGCGCCGGGCGGCGGCCGGGGACGCCGGGGGCCGAGCGGCCGGTGTGTCCGGCAGGGCCGCCGAGCGCCGGGCGACCGGTACGGGCTCGGCGGGCCTCGGCGCGGGGAGCGTGCGGCGTGCCGTGGGCGATTTGTCCGGTGCCGGCGACGGTGCGTGGACCACCGCGAGCGCGACTGCGAGCAGGGCGCTCGCCACGATCGCGTCGAGCCAGTAGTGGTTCGCCGTGCCGACGATCACGGCCAGGGTCAGCAGCGGATGCAGCAGCCACAGCCACCGTAGCCGTGACCGGGTGGTCGCGATCAGGCCGATCGCGACCATCAGGGCCCATCCGAAGTGCAGCGACGGCATGGCGGCGAACTGGTTCGCCATCGAGTCGGTCTCCGGCCTGGCCCCGTAGACCGTGGGGCCGTAGACCTGCCCGGTGTCCACCAGATGCGCCACGTCCAGCATGCGCGGCGGGGCGAGCGGGAACGTCAGGTGCAGTGCCAGCGCGGCGCCGGTGAGCAGGGCGAGGACCCGGCGGGCCCACAGGTAGTGGTCCGGGCGACGTAGGTACAGCCAGACCAGGAAGGCCACGGTGGCCGTGAAGTGGACGGCCACGTAGTAGAGGTTCGCGGTGCGGACCAGGACGTGGCCGTGCAGCAGTACGGACTGCACGTCGCCCTCGCCCGGCAGGTGCAGGGAGCGCTCCCAGTGCCACACGTGGTGCGCGTTGCGGTAGGCCTCGGCGGTGCGGCCGTTCGCCAGCTGGCGGCCGAACTTGTAGACGAGGAAGAGCCCCGCCACGAGCAGGAGCTCCCGGACGAGGGGCGGCCGCCGTATCGCGGCTGCCCCGTCGCTTTCAGGCTCGGTGCGGGAATCCATCCCCCGGCCCCTTTGCTGATGGTCTTGCGTGAGGTGGTGCGTGGTGAGCCCAGGAAAGGGTCCACTCGACAGACGAGTGGGTCCTGTCCAAGGCTCATCGATACGTCAGTGTACCGATACGCTCGCGTACCGGTACACTCGCGTATCGATATACTGATGTGAAGCGGCCCACGGGCCGGGCGCGCTACGGAGGAGGAGCCAGCCATGACGTCGCAGGCAGCGGAGGAACCGGATTCGGTTGCCGCTTCGCGCCGCTCCAAGCTCACGCCGCAGCGTGAGCGGGAGTTCTTCGACGCCGTGCTCGAGCAGATCCGCGAATGCGGCTACGACTCGGTCACCATGGAGGGCATCGCCGCCAGCACGCGGTGCAGCAAGTCGACGCTGTACCGGCAGTGGAAGACCAAGCCCCAGTTCGTGGCCGCCGCCCTCAGATCCAGCCGTACGAAGCGGATCGCGGGCATCGACACCGGTTCTCTCGCCGGGGACCTGCGCGCCGCCGCACGGGCCGCGGCCGCGTGGTCCCGCCGCGACACCAAGCTGCTCCAGGCCCTCGGTCCCGCCGTCGTGCAGGACCAGGAACTCGCCCAGGCGCTGCGCGAGGCGCTGGTCGAGCCCGAGACCAGGGCGCTGCGGGAGATCCTGCGGCGCGGGGTGGAGCGCGGCGAGGTGGCCGCCGACCATCCGGCCCTCGAGTTCATCCCCGTCCAACTGCTGGGCGTGCTCCGCGCCCGGCCGCTGCTGGAGGGGCAGCACGTGGACGAGGAGTACTTCACGCGTTACGTCGAGGTGGCGGTGCTCCCGCTGCTGGGACTGACCTAGAGACCGGGCCGCCGTCCGTGGGATGACCGGACGTCGGCCCCGCTGCGCCGCACCGTGGGGACGGGGGCGGCGCGCAACCCGGCCGGGTGGGGTTCCTCTTGAGCGGAGGGGAACCCCACCCGGCCGCAGTACTACGTTCGGCCGGGCGGCGGTGGTTCAGACGTTCTGTCCGTCGCCGGTCGCGGACGCCGCTTTGATGCCCGCGGCGACCTGGTCGAGGACGGACGGCTTCGGCGCGTTCGAGCCGACGTCGATACCGAAGCGGACGACGACGAGCTGCCCGGAGCCGGCGGGCGAGGGGAAGACGAGCGACTCGACATAGCCGTCCGCGCCCTTCCCGGTGACCGCCTTCCAGCGGACGAGGTAGCCCTTCTGCCCGGCCACCGTCACCGTCTTCGAGGCCAGCACCTGGTGCGAGGTGATACCGCCGTAGCTCGCGCCGCCGTAGGACTCCTCGGCGTTCTTGGCGATGTCCTGCTTGGCCGCGGCCTCGGCCTTGGTGGCCGTCAGACCCTGCGCCTTCGCGGACGCCGAGTACGCCCCGCCGGTGCTGCACGTCTTCGTCGTGTCACCGGGGCACTTGTACTCGCCTTTCGACTGGATCGCCGCGCCGCCGTCGATGAGGTTGCCGCTCCAGCCGTCCGGTACGGGGATGCTGATGCCGTTGAACGGGTCGGTGGCGTACCCGTCCTCGGTCCCCCCGGATCCGCCCGACCCGCCTGACCCGTCCGACCCGCCCGATCCGTCGGGGCCGCCCTGGCCCCCCTGACCGCCCTGGCCTCCGAAGGGTCCGCCCTGGTCGCCGAAGGGATCGCCCTGGCCCCCTTGGCCCCCCTGTGCCCCTTGCCCGTCCTGCCCGCCGCGGCCTCCCTGGCCCTCCGGACCGCCGAAGCCTCCCCGGCCCCCGGGCCCCTGGGAACGCGCGGAGTTCCCGCCGCCGTCGTTCGCGGTGAGCGCGTAGACGCCGCCGCCTATGCCCGCGAGCACGGCGATCGCCGCCACGACGGCTATCCCGGTCCGCAGCCCGCGCCGCGCCGGGGCGGGCGCGGCGGCCGGATACGGCATGGTGGCGAACGGCCCGCCCGGATACGGTCCGACGCCCGGCGGCTGTGCCGGCGGAGCCCATGCGGCGGCCTGATCCGCAGGTCGGGTCCGGTCCGTCCACGCCTTGCCGTCCCACCAGCGCTCGGTGGCGGGCCCGTCACTTGTCTGCCCGGGGTCGGGGTACCACCCGGGAGGAGTCACCTGCGTCATGGGACCACCGTAGGAGGCATGCGTGAAAGAGGGATGAGAGCCCCCCGACCGGCCGGTCCGCCCCGGTTCTCCGGTGGTCCGTCAGTGACCGTCGAGAGGGCCGGTTTTGCGAGAAATTGACCAACGAAACCTTTCCTCGGCTGGTCGGCGGCCCCTCGCGTCGCCCCAGGGCATCGCAAGTCACCCATCACGGCAACAGGTGCCCCGACCCGGCTCCGCCGGGGCCCGGGGGCGGCTAGGCTCGATGTCTGTACGTCGTTTGGGCGACCTGGGGAGGTACCGGGATGACGGAGGCACGGCCCGGAGCGGCCGCCTCGGCTTCCCTGTGGGAACGCGACGCGGAACTCGCCGTCGTCACCGAGGCGGTGGACGCCTTGTGCGACGACGCCTCGCCCTCCGCGTCGGGGAGCCTGCTGGTGATCGGCGGGGAGGCCGGCATCGGCAAGACCGCGCTCCTCACCGAGACACGCCGCATCGCGGAGCGGCGCGGCTGCACGGTGTGGTCGGCGCGCGGGGGAGAGACCGTCACGTCCGTCCCCTTCAATGTCGTACGGCAACTGCTTCAGCCCGCGCTGCTCTCGCTGATGCCCGAGGAGGCGCGGGAGTACCTGGGCGACTGGTACGACGTCGCGGGCCCCGCCCTCGGGATAACGGAACCGGGCGAACGGCAGGCCGACCCGCAGGGTGTGTGCGACGGCCTGGTCGTCGCCGTCTCCCGGCTCGCCAAACGGGAGTGGCCCCTGGTCCTGCTCATCGACGACGCGCAGTGGGCCGACCTGGAGACCCTCCACTGGCTCGCCGCGTTCTGCGAGCGCCTCGAAGAACTGCGTGTCCTGGTCGTGGTCGCCCTGCGCCCCGGCGAGGTCACCGGCGACAGCGCCCGTCACCTCGACACGATCGCCGCGGCCGCCCGCCGCCCGGTCAGCACGCTGAGCGAACTCACCCCCGAGGCGACCGCCGGAATCACCCGCGCCACCATCGGCGCGCACGCCGACGCGCCGTTCTGCCGCGAGGTGTGGGCCGTGACCGGCGGCAATCCGTACGAGACCGTCGAACTCCTCGCCAAGGTGCAGGACAGCCAGCTCGAACCGGTCGAGGCGTCCGCCGTCGAACTGCGCGCCCTGAACCGCTCGGCCCGCGGCAACGGCCTCGTCGCCCGACTGGAGAGCCTCGGCATCGAGGCCACCCGGTTCGCCTGGGCCGCGGCCATCCTCGGCACCGGCATCACCGTGGACCTGGTGGCCCGGCTCGCCACCATGCACCATGGGGAGGCGGTGCGGTGTGCCGAACTCCTCGGCGCGGCCCGCATCCTGGCCGAGCCCGATCCGGCCGGCCGCCAGTTGGCCGAGGGCGAGCTGGAGTTCGTACACCCGCTGATCGCCAGTGCCGTCTACCGCTCCATCCCCGACGGGCTGCGCACCGCGATGCACGGCATCGCCGCACAGGTCGTCACGGACTCCGGACTCGGCGCCGCGGCCGCCTCCCGTCACCTCCTGGAGGTCCATCCGGACGACGACGAGGAACTCGTGGAGCAGATGCGCGAGGCGGCGCGCGAGCACCTCGCCGTGGGCGCCCCCGATGCCGCCCGCCGCTGCCTGGAGCGGGCCCTGGTGGAGCCGCCGCTGCCCGAGGTCCATCCGCATGTGCTCTACGAACTGGGCTGCGCCACCCTGCTGACCTCGCCCGCCACCACCATCGACTACCTTCAGGCGGCCCTCGCCATGCCCGGCCTGGAGGGTGAGGTGCGTGTCGACGCCGTCTGCCGCCTGTCCCAGGCCCTGTTGCACAACGACCAGCTGGACGAGGCCGTCCGCACCGTCGACGAGGAGGCCGCCCGCCTCGAACCCGGGCCCTCCCGGATGCGGCTGCAGGCCGTGCACTACATGTGGGAGGGCATCCACGCGTCCGAGGAGGACTCCCCGGACCGCTCCCGGGAGCTGGCCGAACTGGCCCGCACCTGCACCGGGAAGGACAACTCCGAACGCGCACTGCTCATCCTGCGCGGCTTCGACGCGATGACCCACGGCGAGAACGCCGAGGAGATCGTGGAGCTGTGCGACCGCGCCCTCGTCAACGGCCGCCTCGCCCCCGGACTCGGCTGGACCGACACCGAGTGGGGCATCGAGCTGCTGCTGATGCTGGGCAGCGCCTACGCCTACACCGACCGCCTCGACCGGGCCGAGAGTCTGTTCACGGAGGCCCTGCGCGCCTACGAGTCCGCCGGGTGGAGCGGCGGCCACCTCGCCCTGGCGCACGCCTATGTCGGACTGGCCCATCGCAGGCGGGGCCGGCTCAGAGAGGCGGAGACCTCGCTGCGTGAATCCCTGCGCCTCGCGGAGCGCGTCGGCCGCGGACTGCCCCTGTACTGGTCCGCGACCTGCGGACTCGTCGACACCCTGCTCGCCCGCGGGCATGCCGAGGAGGCCTGGTCGATCGCCGAGCGATACGGCTTCGCGCCGCCGTACCCCTCCACGATCGTGCTGCCCGACACCCGGTGCGTCCGCGGTCGGCTGCTGTGCGCCGTCGGCCGGACCGAGGAGGGAGTGGGCGAGCTGGAGGCCGCCGAGAAGGCGGCCGCCGGGCGCGGTCACAACACCGTACTGGCTCCCTGGGCCGCCGATCTCGCCCGCGCGCTGGCCGCGGACGATCCGCGCCGGGCCGCCGAACTCGCCCTGTCCGCCCGCCGGCAGGCCGAGCTGCTCGGCACGGACACCGCGATCGGCGAGGCACTCCGGGTGGCCGCCGCCCTGGAGACGGGCCAGCGCGCCGCCGCGCTGTACGCCCGGGCGGTGACCTATCTGGAGGCGTCACCCTGTGCCTACGAGCATGCGCTGGCCCGTGTCGAGTACGGCGTGGCCACCCGTTCGGCGGCCGAGCTGAGGAGGGGGGCTGACACTGGCCCGGTCGTGCGGGGCGGACGGGCTGGCGGCCCGGGCGGAACAGGCGCTGGAGGACGGGTGGGGGAGCGCGTGACGCTCGGCCGTGGCGTGACGGGTCGACCGGCGTCCGACCCTCGTGCCGTGGCCCCGGGGGTGACACTCCGTCGGCGGCGCAGGGGCGGTCAGCAGCCCGCGCGCATTGGTCCGTTCAGCGGACCACAGGCGCCGCTCACCGGATCACCGACCTAGACTGGCGGTCACGGCAGCCCCCGCATCCGTACCCGGCAAGGAAGGCGGCACCCCGTGGACCGGACCCTCTTCACCGCTTCCCCGCACCCGGCCGCCGACTGGTGGGTCACCGCCGACCAGGCGCGGCACGCGGCGCAGAGCGGGCTCTCCGATGCGGCGACGGCCCCCGACCTGCTGCGTGCGCTGGCCGAACTCGACCGGGCCCGCCGGGAGACAGTGGTCGCCGTCGGTGCCGCCGTGGAGGCGCTGCTCGAAGGCGGTGTCGCCTGGGAGGCGATCGCGGCGGCCCTCGGACTCGCCTCGGCCGACGACGCCCGGACGGCGCTCGCCCCCGCCCGCCGTGACGCCGGCACGGCGATCGCACGCCGGCTCAGCCGCAGGTCGTAGCGGACGAGGTGACAGCGGCTCGCCCGCCCCGGCTCACTCCTTCGCGAGCACGACCCAGACCTGCCCCCGCGCGAAGTTCATCGGGGTGCCGTCCGCCGTCGTGAACCGTGTTCCGTCCGTCGCCGACGCCCGCCGCCACCGAACGTCGAACACCTTTCCGTCGCGCAGGACTTGAGCCTTCCCGGAGCCCACTGTCTCCGTGTACGGCGAGTTGTTGCCGAGGACGTCGTGGAGGCCGGACGTGCGCACCCGTACGAACTGCACCACCACGGTCGCCGGGGCCACCTGCGTCCCGTCCGCCGCCACCGTCGGCGTCCCGTCCATGGCCACCAGCCAACGATGCCGCTCCGCGGACCAGGTGAAGGTGAACCGAGCCGACGGGAAGCGGACCGTCTGCGTGGTCTCAGGGGTGCCGCCCGCCGGTGCGGCGCCGAAGCGGAAGCCGGTGGTCAGCGCGGCGGCTCCCGGCGCGGACCGCATCAGGCGCTGCGGTCGCAGATAGAGGTTGTGCGGGGCGGCCTTGTGGGAGTCACGGAAGTAGGCGTCGGAGTTCCTGTCCGGGGGTGCCGGGGTCAGGGGTGCCTTGTCGATGAGGGGCAGGAGCTTGTGCTGCGCACCGGAGAAGGCGAGCGTCGGTGTGTGGAACTGGCGCAGCAGCTCCAGATCCGACTCGCGGGCACTGCGCACCGGGCCGACCACCTTCGGCAGATCAGTCGCGAACACCGCCATCAGCCGGCTGAGCCCGGCCTCGACCTGCTCGGCATAGACGAGGTCCGCCTGGTCCAGGCCCGTCTGCGGGCGCGCCGCGGCCACATTGTCGATCTTCACCGCGAGTACCGCCCCGGAGGAGGCGGGCGCGGAGGAGCGGCCGCCGTCCTGCCCGTGGTCTTCGGGAGTACCGCCCGCGGTGCATCCCGCCACCAGGCAGCCCATGATCGCGACGGTCAGCAGCGCCGCCGCCGTCCTGCCGCGCCGTCTCCGCACGGTTGGTCGCATGCCCATATAGAACCTATAAGCACACGATCGGTCTCGATAAACATCGACAAACATGTGTCAGGGTCGGCCAGGAGTGCCGAGGATCTCCGCGAGGTCGTAGCGCACCGGCTCCTCCAGCTGGGCATAGGTGCAGCTCTCGGGGGTGCGGTCCGGGCGCCATCGGCGGAAGCGGGCGGTGTGCCGGAAGCGCACTCCGTTCTCCATGTGGTCGTACGCCACCTCCGCCACCCGCTCGGGCCGCAGCGGCACCCAGGACAGGTCCTTCTTCCCCGACCAGCGGCTGGGCGCACCGGGCAGCCGGGCCGTCTCGTGCGCCACCTCGTCCGACCAGGCCGCCCACGGATGGCCCTCGACCTCCTCCATCCGCAGCGGTTCCAGCTCCGCCACGAGTTCCTCGCGCCGCTTCATGGAGAACGCGGCGGACACGCCCACATGCTGGAAGGCGCCCCTGTCGTCGTACAGCCCGAGCAGCAGGGAACCGACGACCGGGCCGCTCTTGTGGAAGCGGTAGCCCGCGACCACCACGTCCGCCGTGCGCTCGTGCTTGATCTTGTACATCGCGCGTTCGTCGGGACGGTAGGTCCCCGACAACGGCTTGGCGATCACTCCGTCCAGGCCCGCGCCCTCGTACTGCCGGAACCACTCCTCCGCCACGGCGCGATCCGTCGTCGCGGGCGCGAGATGGACCGGCGGCGTCACCGACGACAGCGTTCCCTCCAGCAGAGGGCGCCGTTCGGTCAGCGGGACGGCGAGCAGCGACCGGTCGTCCAGCGCCAGCAGGTCGAACGCCACGAACGAGGCCGGGGTCCGCTCCGCGAGTGTGCGCACCCGGGAGGCCGCCGGATGGATCCGCTCCGTCAGCGCGTCGAAGTCGAGGTGCCCCTCCCGGACGATCACGATCTCCCCGTCCAGCACACAGCGCTCCGGCAACCGCTCCCGCAGTGCCTCCACCAGCTCCGGGAAATACCTCGTCAACGGCTTTCCCGTGCGGCTGCTCAGCTCCACCTCGGGGCCGTCGCGGAAGACGATCGCCCGGAACCCGTCCCACTTCGCCTCGTACTGCATGTCCGGCGGGATCTTCGCCACCGGCTTGGCGAGCATGGGCTTGACGGGCGGCATCACCGGCAGATCCATGGCTTTGACTCTAGGAGCGGATCTAGGGCCCCGCCTGTCGAGTACGCGCCTGTCGAGCGGGCCCAGGCGCGGCCACCGCCGCCCGCCGGCCGGACCGGCGCGGGGACGTGGGTGGAGCGGCGGCCGTCGGGTCCCTCAGCGCTTGTGGCCGTTCCCGTGGCCGTTCGGATGCAGGACGACCTTGGTCCAGCCCTCGTCACGGGCGTCGAAGTGCTCGTAGGCGGTGGGGGCCTCGCCCAGGCTCAGTTCGTGGGAGACGACGAAGCTCGGCTTGGCCTTGCCGCCGGCGATGAGGTCCCGCAGCGCACGGTTGTACTTCTTGACCGGCGCCTGCCCGGTGCCCATCTGCTGGCCCTTGAACCACATCATGCCGAAGTCGATCGGGACCTTGCCGTGCGCCTCCAGCTCCCCCTGGGCCTCGGCGCCGCCGGGGTCCTCGGGCAGGAACACGCCCACCACACCGATGTCGCCCGTGAACCTGACCGAGTCGATCAGTCCGTTGAGCGTGAGGCTGGCGTCCTCGTGCCCCTGGGGGTCGTGCGCCTGGTAGCCGACGCACTCGCAGCCGTTGTCGGCGCCCAGCCCGAGGGTGGCCTCCTTGACGACCTCCGCCGGGTCCTGCTCGGCGCTGTTGATCGGGATGGCTCCGATCTCCTCCGCCTTGCGCAGCCGGTCGGGATGGTGGTCGGCCACCCACACTCGGCCCGCGCCCCTGAGGATGGCGGAGTAGGCCGCCATCAGCCCGACGGGACCGGCCCCGAAGACGATCGTCTGGTCGCCGGGTTTGACGTGGGCCATCTCGGTGGCGTGGTAGCCGGTGGGGAAGATGTCGGCGAGCATCACATAGTCGGTCTGGCGGTCGGCGGCGTCCTCGCCCAGGCGCAGCGCGTTGAAGTCCCCGTAGGGCACGCGCAGCAGTTCCGCCTGGCCGCCCTGGTAGGGGCCCATGTCGGCGAATCCGTAGGCGGCTCCGGCGAGGGCCGGTTCCGGCTGCATGGTCAGGCAGTAGTTGGTGAGACCCCGCTCGCACTGCTTGCAGAAGCCGCAGGCGATGTTGAACGGCAGGACCACATACTGGCCGACCTGGACCTTGCGGACGGCCGAGCCGACCTCCACGACCTGGCCCATGTTCTCGTGTCCCAGGGTGCGGCCTGGCTCGAACGAGGTGCGGCCCTCGTACATGTGCAGGTCCGAACCGCAGATGTTGGTGGTGGTGATCTTGACGATGATGTCACAGGGGTGTTCGATCTTCGCGTCCGGTACGTCCTTCACCGTGACCGTTCGCGGGCCTTCGTAGACGGCTGCTTTCATGATTGCTTCCTTCGGTGCCGTGCGGCGTGACCGCGGCGCGGCGGTGTCGGGGTGGCGCGGAGAGCCCTGGAGTGGTGTGGTCGCCGCGAGTCCTGGAGTTGTGTGGTCGCCGCCGGTCCGCCGCGTGCAGCCGCAGCGCTCCGGCGGCGTGCCGTCCGAGTCCCCCTCGGCTCCCGCCGCGAAACGGCCACCCGCCGATCCGGGCGCCGCCGGGTCCCGGACGGCCCCGCGCCCGCCACGCCGTGCCATGTGTCCGGTATGCAGGGGGTGTCCTGTGCGCCTACCGTGGCTCGCATGGGCGATGCGGTGGAACTGGAGGTGGCAGGCCGGACGGTACGGCTGTCCAGTCCGGGCAAGGTCTTCTTCCCGGAGCGCGGCTTCACCAAGCTGGACCTCGCGCAGTACTACCTGGCCGTCGGCCCCGGCATTCTGCGTGCCCTGCGTGACCGGCCCACGACCCTGGAGCGCTATCCGGACGGCGTGACCGGCGAGTCCTTCTTCCAGAAGCGGGCGCCCAAGAACACGCCCGACTGGATCCCCACCGCCCACATCACCTTCCCGAGCGGCCGCAGCGCCGACGAGATGTGCCCCACCGAGGTCGCCGCCGTGGTGTGGGCCGCGCAGTACGGGACCCTCACCTTCCATCCATGGCCGGTGCGCCGCGACGACGTGGACCACCCCGACGAACTCCGCCTCGACCTCGACCCGCAGCCCGGCACCGACTATGCCGACGCGGTGCGCGCCGCCCATGAACTGCGCGCCGTACTCGACGAGTTCGGCGGACTGCGCGGCTGGCCCAAGACCTCCGGCGGCCGGGGGCTGCATGTCTTCGTGCCCATCGAACCGCGCTGGACCTTCACCCAGGTGCGCCGCGCCGCCATCGCGGTGGGGCGCGAGCTGGAGCGCCGGATGCCCCAGCAGGTGACCATCGCCTGGTGGAAGGAGGAGCGGGGAGAAAAGGTATTTCTCGACTACAACCAGACAGCGCGCGACCGCACCATCGCCTCCGCCTATTCGGTACGTCCCCGGCCGCACGCCCCGGTGTCCGCGCCGCTGCACTGGGAGGAGGTTTCCGACGTGGTGCCCGAGGACTTCGATCTGGCGACCATGCCCGAGCGGTTCGCCCGGCTCGGTGACGTCCACGCGGACATGGACGACCATGCCTTCTCCCTGGAGGCGCTCCTCGATCTGGCCCGCCGGGACGAACACGACCATGGCCTCGGCGATCTGCCCTATCCGCCGGAGTACCCGAAGATGCCGGGCGAGCCGAAGCGGGTCCAGCCCAGCCGCGCTCGACGGAACGGCACGCCGCCGACATAGGGCAAGTGCCGATATGGCGGCAATGCGCAGTATTTGTCCTCATTGAGGATAAGATCCCCGCATGCCGCTACCGTCCTCGGTTCGTCCCAGCGGCTCTTATCCGTGAACTCGGAATAGGATGGGGAGTCCGGCATGGACAGACGCAGTTTCAACCGCCGGATGCTGTTGGGGAGTGCGGCCGTTGCGACGTCGCTGTCCGTGGCTCCGGAGGCCGCCGGTACGCCGCTGCGCACGGCGCCCCCCGGAGGCAAGGTCAGGCACATCACGCTCTACGCCGAGAGACTGCGCAACGGGCAGATGGGTTACGGACTGCAGCGGGGGAAGGCGACCATCCCCGGTCCGCTGATCGAGCTCATCGAGGGCGACACGCTGTACATCCATTTCGTGAACACGATGGATGTCACGGTGAGCCTGCATGTGCACGGCCTGGACTACCAGATCTCCCAGGACGGAACCCGCTGGAGCCGCAGCGCGGTTCGGCCCGGCGGCACCCGCACCTACATCTGGCGCACCCATGCCCCCGGCCGCCGCGCGGACGGCTCCTGGCGGGAGGGCAGCGCGGGCTACTGGCACTATCACGACCACATCGTCGGCTCGGACCATGGCACGGGCGGTATCCGCAGAGGTCTGTACGGGCCGGTCATCGTGCGTCGTGCGGGCGACATCCTCCCGCTCAAGACGCACACGATCGTCTTCAACGAGAAGATGATCAACAACCGCACCTCGCACTCCGGCCCGGACTTCACGGCGACGCTCGGGGACCGGGTCGAGTTTGTGATGATCACGCACGGCGACGACTTCCACACCTTCCATATGCACGGCCATCGTTGGGCGCACAACCGCACCGGCCTGCTGAGCGGACCGACCGATCCGAGCCCGATCATCGACAACAGGATCGTGGGCCCCGGAGACTCCTTCGGCTTCCAGGTGCTCGCGGGGGAGGGTGTCGGGCCGGGGGCGTGGATGTACCACTGCCATGTGCAGCACCACGCCGACCGGGGCATGGCCGGGCTGTTCCTGGTGAAGAACCCCAACGGAACGATTCCGACCTACGAGGTGCACCGGCACTAGCTGTTCCACAGCGTCGTCCGCCCGAAGGGCGGGGCCCGCGGCGTCCGGTGCAGGGGGCACCTCCCAGCGATAGCTGGGGGAGCATCGCAAGGCGGAGGGTCGTCCGCGTACCGGGCGCGTACGCGGACGACCCCGACAACGCGGCGAGGTGCCGTACCAGGCGTCGCGGGTCAGACGGGACTTTCGAAACACGCCCTACGTCAAACTCCCGCCTGCGACGCCATGCACGCCCCCCACGCTCGGCTTCGCTCGCGCGGGCGGTGCCCCCACCGCCGCACCGGGCGAAACCCCCCGTACATCCAGTACGACGGCTTCCGCCCGGCACTCCCGCAAGCTCTTCGAGCAGGGGGTACCCCCAGAGCACGCACCTGACGCCGCAGGGCCGCCCTTCGGGCGACGACGCGAGTTCGACGACAGGCCCCGGCGGGCGCCGGCGGCCTCGGTGGCACCGGCCGAGCCCGGCGGGGAGCGCTCTCAGCGTGGGTGCGGCGCGGGCTATCCTGATCGGCAACCGCCGAGGGAGGGGCCCCACGTGACCGAGTCCGCGCCGCGTCCCACCCTGGAGGCCGTGGCCGCCCGGGCCGGGGTCTCGCGGGCCACCGTGTCCCGGGTCGTCAACGGCGGGGACGGCGTGCGCAGACCCCTCGTGGAGCGGGTGCGCCGGGCCGTCGAGGAACTCGGGTACGTGCCCAACCAGGCCGCGCGCACCCTGGTGACCAGGCGGCACGACGCGATCGCCGTCGTCGTCGCCGAACCGGAGACCCGGGTCTTCGCCGACCCCTTCTTCGCCCTGCAACTACGCGGCATCAGCAAGGAACTGACGGCCCATGACTCGCAGCTCGTCCTGCTGCTGACCGAGGGGCGCGCCGACCACGCCCGGGTCGGCCGGTATCTGGCCGGCGGCCATGTCGACGGCGCCCTGGTCTTCTCGCTGCACCTGGAGGACCCGCTGCCCGAGCTGGTGCGGCGCGCCGGGGTGCCCACGGTCTTCGGCGGGCGGCCCGGCTGGGGCGACGGCACGGGCGGCGCCGTGTACGTGGACAGCGACAACCGCGGCGGGGCCCGCGAGGCCGTACGCCATCTCGTGGGCCTCGGCCGCCGCCGGATCGCCCACATCACCGGCGCACTCGACCAGACGTCCGCCGTGGACCGGCTCGACGGGTTCCGGGACGTCATGGCCGGCGCAGTCCCGGAGTTGATCGCCGAAGGGGACTTCACCCCGGCCGGTGGCGAACGTGCCATGCGCCGGCTTCTGGAGCGCTGCCCGGACCTGGACGCCGTGTTCGCCGCGAACGACCTGAGCGCGTCCGGCGCCCTGCGCGTGCTGCGCGCGCTGGGGCGCCGGGTGCCCGAGGACGTCGCCGTCATCGGCTTCGACGACATGCTGCCGGTCGCCGAGCAGACCGACCCGCCCCTGACGACGATCCGTCAGGACACAGAGGAGATGGGCCGGCTGATGGCGCGCCTGCTGCTGCGCGGACTGGACCGGCGCGGTGGCGCGCCGGATTCGGGCGAGGTGTCCGCCTCGGGGGAGACGCCGTCCGGTGTGGTGCTGCCGACGACACTGGTGCGGCGCGCGTCCGCCTGAGCCCGGCGGGCGACCGGTGGACGGGAACGGGCGAGGGCGGGCGCGCGGATCCGGTTGTCAGGTGCCGACGATCACCGTGAAACGCCTCGGGTTGCCGTCGTACGCCGCCCCCGACACGTCCGGCTGGCCGTCCGGCCGGACGTCGTCGTACGGGAACGCGTACCCGATCGGTGTGTTCGCGTGCACGACCCGCGCCCAGTGGTTGGTCACCTGGCCCTGGTAGTAGTCGGCGGCCGTCACGCCGCCCGGCTGGTCGGGGTGGGTGAGCATCAGGGAGCGGTTGAAGCCGGCGGCGAGGCGGGCGAGCAGCGCCTTCCGGTCGTCCGGGTCGCCCGGGTTGTTGGCGAAGGGGCCGTGGTTGCAGGTGAAGACGTCCCGCGAGGTGGGCTTGGCGAAGCTGTGGCCGCCGGTGAAGGTGAGGGTGTCCCCGCTGACCCGACCGGTGAACACGCCCCGGCCGCCCTGGAGGTCGATCCGCAGATCGGTGCCTCGGTACTTCTGCCAGACCTGGTCGGTGTAGGCGGTCCACAGATCGCGGAACGGCATCCTGTCGGGCTGGTCGAAGTACGGCGCCATCAGGTTCTGCGGGGAGATGACCCGGAGCACCTTCCCGTCGGAGCCGTGGACCACCAGCCGGTCCCAGGGCTGTCCGTCCTTCGCCGTCTGGGCTGTGAGGGCCGAGGCGATCCGGTCCACCGCTCCGTCGGACAGCGGTGCGACCGAGTGCGTGGCGTCGCCCTCCAGCGTGAGCCCGATCGGGAGTGCGGTGACCAGGTCGACATAGCTGATGTTGGCGTACAGCTGGCTGGAGTTGAAGGTGAACTCGCAGAACGACCATGTCTTGCCGTAGTTGGGATCCGCGGGTGTCGCGAACGCCGGCTCGACCAGGGCGGGTCCCGGGTTGAGGAAGAAGGCCAGGGTGTCGTCGCGGACGAAGTAGATCCGCGCACCGTACATCTGAGGGAGAGTCAGCACCTTCGGGGAGGAGCCCGCGGCGCCCAGGGGGATGGCGCAGTCGACGGGCAGCGGGGTTCCCGGCGCGGCGGGCGACCCCGGCCGGTAGACGCTGCCGTCGGCCCGAAGGAGTATCCAGTTGCCCGTCGACTGTTCGTGCCCGGTCACATACGCGCGGACCGTGCCCGGCAACGAGGCGTTGCGCAGGGCGAGTTGACAGGTGGCGGGGGCCGCCTGGGCGGCCTTGGAGGCGAGGGCTCCGGAGGCCGCGGCCAGGGCGGTTCCGGACAGAAAGACTCGACGCGATATCACCGGTCGTCTCCCGGGAGTGTGGGGGGTGGGGCCGCAGGGAGGGTTGGGGGTGGAGGGGGGTCCCTGCGGTGGGCTCCACTGTTCCCAGGGGAGGTTGAGGCGTCAAGGGTTATGACTGAGAGCGCTCTCGAAAATTTCTTGCGTTCAAGAAGTGATGGCAACTCCCAGGGATGTCAGTGCTGTTGGTGGTCGGTGCCTGGCCTGGCAGGACCGTCGACCCGAGTCAGTCGGATCCGGGATGTACGCCCCGGACCCGAGCGCCCCGGCGAGGTCAGCCCTGCCGGCGCGGGGCGCTCTTGAGCACCGCGAAGTGCGCTCCGTACGGGTCGACGAGCCGGGCGATACGACCCACCCCTTCGAGGTCCGTGGCCGGCAGCCGGACCGTGCCGCCCAGCTCCTGGACCCTCCTCACCGTGGCATCCGCGTCCGCGACGGAGAAGTACGGCAGCCAGTGCGCACCGAACCCCGCTTCCAGGGGGTCGTCGGCCAGCGGTACGAGGCCGCCGAACATGGCGTCCGCGCCCGCGCCCTCGGGGTTGATGCACGTGTAGGTGCCGCCGGGGAAGGGCACGCCCTCGGTCTCCCACCCGAGCACCCGGTGGTAGAACGCGGCGGCGCGGGCGATGTCCGGGGTGTACAGCTCGACCCAGCACGCCGCCCCGGGGGTGCCGGCCACCTCGATGCCCTTGGTCCTGGCCGGCTGCCAGATGCCGAAGGGGACCCCCGCGGGGTCGGCCAGGATGGCCATGTGGCCCTCGCCCATGACGTCCATGGGCTGGACCCGCACGCTGCCGCCGGCCTGCTCGGCCGCCTTCGCCGTGGCCTCCGCGTCGGAGCTCTGGAAGTAGATGGTCCACGAGGGCGGCCCCTGCTCCTCGGTGATCTCCATACCGCCGGCCACCGTCCTGCCGGAGAGCTGGAAGAAGCCGTACTCCCCGGCTTCGGGGCCCGCCGACTCGAACTGCCAGCCGAAGAGGCCGCCGTAGAAGGTGACGGCGCCGTCGATGTCCGGGGTGCCGACATCCAGCCAGTTCGGGGCGCCGTCGACGAAGCGGGTGGTGAGCATGACTGCCCTCCTTCGAGGGTCCTGCGAGGGTTCCCGGTGCCTGTACTGCCGAGTCTTTCACCGCTCACCGGCAATCGCCCGGCAATCGCCGAAGGAGTCATGGGTTCCGGCCTCCGTGACGGTGGGTGACCGGTAGAGTGCGTCTGCGTGGCGGGTGTTCGTGACACGCCGCGCGCCGCCGTGCGTCGCCCCCTTCGGCGCGGTCACCATGGGAGCCGCGGGCGAGGCCCCGGGCCGAGGCGTTGATCCCGCGTTGATCAGACGTTTTTCGCGACGCGACACGCTCTCGAACATGCACATCGAAGCGAGCACTGTGTCCGACATCGCCTGGCACGAGCAGGCGCTGTGCGCGCAGACGGGGGCCGATTTCTTCTTCCCGGAGCCGGGCAGTTCGGTGCGGGAGGCGAAGCGGATCTGTGGACTGTGCGTGATCCGCTCAGCCTGTCTCGACTACGCGCTCGCCCACGACGAACGGTTCGGCGTCTGGGGCGGGCTGTCCGAGAAGGAGCGGCTGCATCTGCGGCGGGGACGGGAGAGCGAGTGAGGTCCGGCCGGACCGTCGTGGGACACCTCGGACCGGCCTGTCGAACGGCACGCGGTGGCCGACCGGCGCGACAGCGGGGGAGCGCCCGCCGCACCCGCGTGAGAGCCGGGGCCCGGTGTTCGTCCGGATGCGCGTCCGGTCGCGTGGGACGATCCTGGAGACATGTCCGGACGGGCTCCTGTCATCGTTCATCCACCGTCGGGCACCGGCGGCCGACGGGTGACCGCGCGCGGGGAGAGTCTGGGGCTGGCGTTCTCGGACGAGGACGTGATCGAGTTTCTGGGCCGGGCGGGCCTGCCCGACGCCGAGGATCTGCTCGACGATCCCGCATGGGTGAAGTGGCGCGGAGCGGAGGCGCACCACTACGAGGCCGTGTAGGAGACCTCCTCCTCGCCGAGGCCCTGGAGAAGCCCCAGTGCTGTGGCCGGGAAGGTTCGCCGGGCGTCGCGAGCCGGTGAACATTCCCGGCCGCTGCACCAGTGCCCCGGCAGGCGACGTCTGCCCGTCGAGGAGCGGCGTCATGGGTGTCCCCCTGCTCTAGCGAAGCCGAGAGCTTGGGGGAGCGTGCTCCGGGGTCCCCCTACTCGAAGAGCTTTGGGGGTGCCGGCCGGAAGTTCTCGTAATGGACGTACTTGGGCTTTCGGCCGGTGCGGCGGTGGGGGCATCGCCCGCGCGAGCGAAGCCAGGCGTGGGGAGCGTGCCGGGCGTCGCTACCGGGCGAACGTCGCCTGTCGGGGCACTGGTGTGCTGCGCCGTTGTTTCATCAGTAGTTTCGAGGTGGCACTTCGGCCCGATCCGAGTGGCCGACCAGGCGCCTTGATCATTCGCGGTGCAGCAGAACTGCCTACGAACTTCGGGCGCACGACACTAGCTGACCGGCGCCAGTACGGCGAGCGTCTCGTAGGCCTCGCGCAGCGCCAGCCGCAGCATCACCGGCGGATGCAGCGCCGTGCACGCGTCGGGGGGAACGATCCACTCCAGCGAGCGGGCCGTCCGGTGCGGCGGGGGCACCGCGACCCACGCCCCCCTGCTCGCATGCCGGACCCCCTCCCCGGACCAGTGGCCGGCCGGATCCGGGGGCACGAGAAAGCCCACCCGGTGCGCCGTCGAGTCCACGAGTGTCGGCCCGGGGGTGCGCGCGGGGTCGTACCACAGGATGTCCAGGGTGAGCAGGCCGAGTTGGCGGGGGACACTCACCAGGTCCCAGTGGCGCCCGGCCTCCATCAGGATCGTTCCGTCACCTGGCAGCCACGCCCGCTCGCCCGCCTGAGGGTCCGGCGTGGCGGCCGCAAGCCACTCCACGCCGTGTGTCCACATCGCATTCGTCATCACAGGCTCCAGGGGCCACCCGGCCCGACCAGGCGTAGTTCGGGGACTGGGCCGGGTGAATGTCCACGGGGGAACACCGACCGGCATATGCATGTTGATGCATGGTGCCCCCTGGCAAAAGGGTGGCGAGGCCTGGCGTTTACTGCCGAAACGTTAAGGTTGCGTTCGGAGCGGCGCCGAGCGCCCCCCGCTACGCCCCCGCGCGCGCCGCCATGCGAGCCTTGCGCGCCGCCAGCCGCTCGTCGAACTTCAGGGCCTCGGCGTCGAGCCCGCCCATGAACAGACCGAGTTCCTCCTGGGCCTGGCGGCCCTCGGGGCCGAGGCCGTCGATCTCCAGGACCTTCAGATGGCGCAGCACCGGCTGGAGCACGTCGTCGTGGTGGATGCGCAGGTTGTAGACCTCGCCGATCGCCATCTGCGCGGCGGCGCGCTCGAAGCCGGGGATGCCGTGGCCCGGCATGCGGAAGTTGACCACGACGTCCCGGACCGCCTGCATGGTCGGGTCGGGCGCGATCTCGAAGGCGGCCTTCAGCAGGTTCCGGTAGAAGACCATGTGCAGGTTCTCGTCGGTCGCGATGCGCGCGAGCATCCGGTCGCAGACCGGGTCGCCGGACTGGTGGCCGGTGTTGCGGTGCGAGATACGGGTGGCCAGCTCCTGGAAGGCGACGTACGCGACGGAGTGCAGCATCGAGTGCCCGTTGTCCGACGTGAAGCCTTCGCTCATGTGCGCCATGCGGAACCGTTCCAGCTTGTCCGGGTCGACCGCGCGCGAGGCGAGCAGATAGTCGCGCATCACGATGCCGTGCCGGCCCTCCTCGGCGGTCCAGCGGTGCACCCAGGTGCCCCAGGCCCCGTCCCGGCCGAAGAGGGAGGCGATCTCGTGGTGGTAGCTGGGGAGGTTGTCCTCCGTCAGCAGATTGACGACCAGCGCGATCCGGCCGATCTCGGTGACCTTGGACTGCTCCTTGTCCCAGGCCGTGCCGTCCTCGAAGAAGCCGGGGAAGTTGCGCCCGTCGCTCCACGGCACGTACTCGTGCGGCATCCAGTCCTTGGCGACCTTCAGATGGCGGTTCAACTCCTTTTCGACCACTTCCTCCAGGGCGTACAGCAGCCGGGCGTCGGTCCAGACGGACGGGCTGCCGAGGTGCGGGGAAGTGATCGTCACGGGAACTCCATGGGGACGTCGGGCAAACCGGCGAGCGGCGCCGGAACCTACGGGATCGTAGGCTACGTGGCCGTAGGTTACGAACCCGTAGGTTAAGCGCGCTGTAAAAGCCCTGCTCGGGCAGGGGTCCTCATGAAGGCGTCAGGCCGGGCCACGGCCGGCGACGGGTACGCTGAGGACCTTGCGGAAGCGGGGCCGTAGGGGTCCGTGCGCCAGGCGGGTCAGTCGTACAGCCCTCGCAGACGCACCGAGAGGCACGTCACGCAGCCCTCCAGCTTTTCGAACTCGCCGATGTCCACCAGGACCGGTTCATGTCCGAGGTCGGCGAGCAACTCGGCCGTCCTCGGGGCACTGTCGGCCATCAGCAGCTTGTGGCCGCCGAGCAGCACCACGTGCGCACCGGACTCCTCCGGCACCGGCAGGAAACGCGGAAACAGCGCCGGTTTGTCCACATGTGGCACATGGCCGATAACGGTGCCGTCGGGGAGCGCGGTGACCGCCGACTTCAGGTGCAGCACCCGGGTGACCGGCACGGCGACCACCCGGGCGCCCAGCGGTTCGAAGACCGCGCGCACCTGCTGGATCGCGGCGCTGTTGGTACGGCCGCTGCGGCCGACGTAGATCGTGTCGTCGACCTTGAGGATGTCCCCTCCGTCGAGGGTGCCCGGCTCCCAGATCCAGTTCACCGAGCAGCCGAGCTGGGCCACCGCCTCCTCGACGCCCGCCGTCTCCCCGCGCCGGGAACCGGCCCCGGGCCGGGCTATCAGCGCCACGTTCTTGTACATCACCACCGCGTCCTCGACGAACACCGAGTCCGGGCAGTCGTCGGCGGGTTCCACCTCGACGGTCTCCCAGCCGTGCGTGCGCAGGGCCTTCGTGTACGCCTCCCACTGCTCCAGGGCGCGGTCGACGTCGACCTTCTCCCGTCGGATGTGGGTGACCAGCCCCTCGGCGAGGCGGGGGCTCGGTCGGCGGACGAGGGCCTTCTTGCTGGGCACGTAAAACTCCGTCTCGGCTGATGGTGTCGCCCGCCATCATGCAGGGGCCGTACCCCGGGGACAAAGCCCCGGGGTACGCCTCCCCTGCTACGCCGGACGCCCGACGGCTTCCGGTGTGGTCTCCGTGAGTTCGCCGTCGAGCAGCAGCCAGCGGGTGATGCCGATCGACTCCAGGAACGGCATGTCGTGCGTGGCCACGATCAGTGCTCCCTCGTACGACTCCAGGGCCGTGGTCAGCTGCCGCACGCTCGCCATGTCCAGGTTGTTGGTCGGCTCGTCCAGCATCAGCAGCTGCGGCGCGGGCTCGGCGAGCATCAGCGCGGCAAGGGCGGCACGGAACCGCTCGCCGCCGGACAGGGTCCCGGCCGGCTGGTCGGCCCGCGCGCCACGGAACAGGAAGCGGGCCAGCCGGGCCCGGACCCGGTTGTCGGTGGCCCCCGGCGCGAACCGGGCCACGTTCTGCGCGACCGTCAGTCCGTCGTCCAGGACGTCCAGTCGCTGCGGCAGGAAACGCAGTGGCACATGGGCCGTCACCTCGCCCGTCACCGGCTGGAGCTCACCGGCGATCGTCCGCAGCAGGGTGGTCTTGCCCGCGCCGTTCCGCCCGATCAACGCGATCCGCTCGGGACCGTGCAGATCGAGACTTCCGGCCACCCGCGCGCCGTACGTCAGTTCCAGATCCCTCAACGTGAGCACCGACCGCCCCGGCGGGACCGCCGTGTACGGCAGGTCGACACGGATCTCGTCGTCGTCCCGTACCGCACCGGCCGCCTCGTCGAGGCGCTCCCTGGCCTCGGCGAGCCGCTCCTCGTGCAGGATGCGGTGCTTGCCCGCGGACTCCTGAGCCGCCCGTTTGCGTCCTCCCATGACAATCTTCGGTTCCCGTTTGCTGTCCCACATCCGCTGGCCGTACCGCTTGCGGCGGGCCAGCTTCACCTGGGCGTCGGCCAGCTCCCGCCTCTGCTTGCGCACGTCCGCCTCGGCGACGCGCACCATGCGTTCCGCCGCCTCCTGCTCCGCCGCCAGCGCCTCCTCGTAGGCGGAGAAGGTGCCGCCGAACCAGACGACCTCCCCGGAGCGCAGATCCGCGATCTGGTCGACCAGATCGAGGAGTTCACGGTCGTGGCTGACCACGACCATCACCCCCGACCATGCCTCGACCGCCGCGTACAGCCGTCGGCGCGCGTACAGGTCGAGGTTGTTGGTGGGCTCGTCGAGCAGGAGCACGTCGGGGCGGCGCAGCAGCAGCGCGGCCAGGCGCAGCAGGACGGACTCGCCTCCGGACACCTCTCCGATCGTGCGGTCCAGGCCGATGTGACCGAGCCCGAGCTCACCGAGCATCGCCTCGGCGCGTTCCTCCACGTCCCAGTCGTCGCCCACGGCCGCGAAGTGCTCCTCGGCCCCGTCGCCCGCCTCGATGGCGTGCAGCGCGGCGCGATTGGAGGCGATACCGAGCGCCTCGTCCACACGCAGCGCGGTGTCGAGTGTGACGTTCTGCGGCAGATAGCCGATCTCGCCGGCGACGCGCACGGTGCCCTCGGCCGGGACGAGCTCACCGGCGATCAGCTTCAACAGGGTGGACTTTCCTGCTCCGTTGACGCCGACGAGTCCTGTCCGGCCGGGGCCGAACGCGAGCTGGAGGTCCTCGAAGACAGGGGTGCCGTCGGGCCAGGAGAAGGACAGGGACGTGCAGGTGATGGCAGGGGTGTGTGACATGCGGGCCTCGCGACTGCTCGAAACGGGTGGGGCGACGCGTGTGAGACACCGCAAGGGGGCGACGGTCCGCGGACACGGAGAAGATCCCGCGCCGGAAGTCAGGACGGCTCGAACGCCGAGGTCGCACGCTACGCACACAGACGCGGACAGCGCTGTGTGACGCGGTGTCTCAGGACCTCAGACGAGCAACGTCCTTCTCCAATCGGCGGCAACAGGACGTGCTCCACGGTAGGTAGGGGCTCCAGGGGTGTCAACGCAATATTCGGTGGACCCGTCCGCGTCCGGTCGGCGCCCCGGTGCCCCCTCCCGCCGCGCACTCGTGTCCCCCGCCCGTCCGTGGTCTCTTCCGCCCCGGAGGTTCGCCGTCACCTCCGTACCGGGCATTCGTATTCACGTCCGTACGGGGCACCCGTACGCCACATCGAATCCGAGCGCAAGGAGGCCTCGTGTCCGACGGCTCCCCCTCGCTGCCCGCCCGGCTGTATCTGCTCGCCTGGGACACCAGTCGGCGCAGGCTCCGCCACGACCCCGGCCTCGCCCCCCTGGTGCGGGCGGGCGCCTTGACCGAGCTGGCGGGGCGTGGACTGCTCGTCGACGCGGACGGTGTGGCCACCCCGCGCGATCTCGACGCCCACAGCGGCGACCCCGTCCTCGACGGACTCCTCGAACTCGTCATGGAGTCCCGGCCCGGTCCCTGGGAGTCCTGGGTGACCCGCTACGCCGGTGTCACCCTCGACGCGGTCCGCGCCCAGCTCGCCGCGGCGGGGTTTCTGCGCGCCGACAGCAGGAGGGGGCTCGGGCTCCTCCGGCCCGTGGAGTACACGCTGGAGCGGGTGCAGACGGTCGAGTCGCTGCAACGCAAGGCGCGGCAGACACTCACGGGCCCCGAACCCGTCGCCGAGGTCCTCGAGGAAGACGCCGCCCTCGTGGCCCTGGGCGCCGCGGCCGGACTGCCCACGGTGGCGAGTCCCGCGGACCCCGAACGGCACGGGGAACGGATCGAGGCCCTGACGGTCCGCGGGAGCCGCGCGGTGCCCGTGCTGGGCAGGGTCGTACTCGGGGTGCGCGCGGCCGTGTCCGGGCCGGACGCCGCCGCGCCATCCGCCCGGACCGGCGGCTGACACCCCGAAGGCGTTCGTATCTGTCGGATTGCCGCGAGCGACGGCCCCCGCAGGCTGGTTGGCTGGGTGCATGACCGACGCCACCCACCTGCGCGAGCAGGCCCTCTCCTTCCACGCCCTGCACACCCCCGGCCGACCCCTGGTGCTGCCGAACGCCTGGGACACCGTCAGCGCACGGCTCGTCGTGCGGGCGGGCGCGGCAGCCGTCGCAACCACCAGTGCCGGGATCGCCTGGGACCTGGGCACCGCCGACGGGGACCGGCTGTCCCGCGACGACGCCCTCCGGGCCCTGGCGCGCATCGCGGGCGCGGTGACCGTACCCGTGAGCGCGGACATCGAGGCCGGTTACGCAGCCGACGCGGAGGGCGTCGCCGACACCGCCGCGGCGGTGCTCGCGGCGGGTGCCGTCGGCGTGAACATCGAGGACGGTGTGCACGCCGGATCTGCTCCGCTGCGCCCGGTCGCGGAACAGGCGACGCGCATCGCCGCGGCGCGCGCGGCCGCCGACGCCGCAGGCGTGCCGCTGTTCGTCAACGCGCGCGTGGACACGTATCTGAGGGGCGCGGGCGGACTGGGGGAGACCCTGGAGCGGGCCGCGTCCTTCCTCGCCGCGGGGGCGGACGGCGTCTTCGTGCCCGGGGTCGTCGACCCGGTGACCGTGAAGGCACTCGTCGAGGGGATCGAGGGGCCGCTGAACGTGATGATCGGGCCCGGCGCGCCGACGGTCCCCGAACTCGCCGCCCTCGGGGTCGCCCGGGTCAGTGCCGGGTCGGGCGTCGCACAGGCCGCCCATGGCCTCGTCCACCGTGCCGCGCGGGAGCTGCTGGGCACGGGAACCTACGGGGCACTGGCCGGCGGACTCTCCTACGACGAGCTGAACGGGCTGCCGGACGCGGGCCGTTGACCGTCGTCCTCGGCACGCGGCGTCCTACGACCGGTTCCGCCGCGGGGCGCGTTCAGCACGCGTCCCGCATCAGCTCCGCCAGGTCGTGGTCCAGGTCCACCTGCAGATGCTCCAGACCGGCCGGCACCAGCTCGGTGGTCCGCTGCAGAAAGTGCCGGATCTCCTTGGAGTGCACATGTACCACGGCCGTGCCCTCCGGAGCGTGGAACTCCAGGACGGTGCGGTCGTAGCCGTAGGGCCGCACCCGGACGTCGCCGTGTCCCTCGGGGCCCTCCAGGCCCGCCGCGAGCAGCTCGCGGGAGAAGGTCCAGCAGACCTCGACGCCTTCGAGGGTGGCGGGGGCCGGGAAGGTCATACGCACGGCGAACGGGTCGCGCCGGTCGTAGTGGAGCATGGCCGGGATGCTCGGCATCCGCGGCGCTGCGGCGACGAGACGGGCCTCCACGGGCTGCTCGATGAGGGTGGACAACGCCTTGCTCCCTTGTGACGGCTGGACGGACTGGGGCGGATGCGGCCTGAGCATCTGAAGAGACGATGGAATCGGCCGATCCGTGCACATGAATTGCGAGTGACCTCTGTCACCGAGACCATGCTCCTGAGGCGGGTGTCACTGATCGTTCTCTGTCCCGCGGTGTCCGGTACACCGGAGGGGACACCGGGCGCGGCCGCACGGTTCCCGGACGAGGCCATCTGGACGGCACCGGGCCGGTGGACTAACTTCGCGCGCCATGACAGCCATGGGGAGCAGGGGACGTACGGGCCGGACGGTGGCCGCGGGAGTGTGTGCGGCGGCGCTCGCCGCGCTGGGGGCGGCGCCCGCGCAGGCGCACGAGACGCGGCGGCCGGTGCACTGGCAGCTCAAGGACACCGGCACGGACGCCCGCTTCCGCGGGCTGTCGGCGGTCAGCCGGCACACCGCCTGGCTGGCCGGATCCAAGGGCACCGTGTTGCGCACCACCGACGGCGGCGCGCACTGGCAGAACGTCTCCCCGCCGGGCGGCGCCGATCTGGAGTTCCGCGACATCGAGGCGTTCGACGCCCGGCACGCGGTGGTGCTGGCCATCGGCGAGGGCGAGGCCTCCCGGCTGCTGCGCACCGACGACGGCGGACGGACCTGGACCGAGACGTTCCGCAACACCGACGCCAAGGCCTTCTACGACTGCCTCGCCTTCTTCGACCGGCGCCACGGCCTCGCCGTGAGCGACCCGGTCGACGGCAGGTTCCGCCTCCTGTCCACCAGCGACGGCGGCCGCTCCTGGACGGTTCTGCCCGGCGCCGGGATGCCCGCCGCCCAGGACGGCGAGGCCGGCTTCGCGGCCAGTGGCCAGTGTCTGGTCACTTCGGGGTCGCACGATGTCTGGCTCGCCACCGGCGGTGGCGCCCACGCGCGCGTGCTCCACTCCGCGGACCGCGGCGTGACCTGGACCGCCGCGGACACACCGGTCCCCGCGGGCGATCCGGCACGCGGTGTCTTCGCGCTCGCCTTCCGCGACCGCACGCACGCCCTGGCGGTCGGCGGCGACTACCGGCCCGACCAGCCGTCACCCCGCTCCGCCGCGGTGAGCCGGGACGGCGGCCGTACCTGGACGCCCTCCGCCCAGCCCCCGCCGGCCTACCGCTCCGGTGTCACCTGGCTCCCGCACAGCCGTACGACCGCACTTGCCGTCGGCCCGACCGGCACCGATCTCACCACGGACGGCGGCCGCACCTGGAAGACCGTCGACACCGGGTCGTACGACACCGTGAACTGCGCTCCCGACCGGGTCTGCTGGGCCTCCGGCGAGAAGGGGCGGGCCGCCCGGCTGGAGCCCTGACCCGTGATCCCGGTCGATAGGGGGGTACTCGGTCGGCATCCGCACCGAGAGGAAGTGACCGGTCATGCCACGTGGCTCCAGCCCCAAGCGGGAACGTCAGTACGAGCACATCAAGGAGAGCGCGCTCGACCGAGGGGAGAGCAAGGGGCGCGCCGAGGAGATCGCGGCCCGCACCGTGAACAAGGAACGCGCCCGCTCCGGCGAGTCCAAGACCGCGAGCCGCACGTCCATCCAGGACATGTCGTCCGGCAGGCGCGGCGGACAGCGCTCGGGCCACGGCTCCCAGGGGCCGACCTACGACCAGCTCTACGAGGAGGCCAAGCAGCGCAACATCCGAGGCCGTTCGGACATGAACAAGAGCGAACTGAAGCGTGCGCTGGGCAAGTGACACCGAGCCGCGGGACCGTACGCTCGACGCACCATGACGATCGTACGCATCCCCGCGGGCTGGCCCGCGAGCGAAGAAGAAGCCCGGGCCGCGCAGGACGAGTTGCGCGGCCGGGTGGTCCTCGACGAGCCGGGGCCGCCGCCCGGAACCGGCCGGGTGACCGGGGTCGATGTGGCCTACGACGACGAGCGCGGGGTGGTCGCGGCGGCGGCCGTCGTCCTGGACGCGGCCACGCTCGGCGTGCTCGCCGAGGCCACCGCCGTCGGCGAGGTCTCCTTTCCCTATGTGCCCGGCCTCCTCGCCTTCCGCGAGGTGCCCACCGTGCTGGCCGCCCTGGCCGCCCTCGACCGGGACCCCGGGCTGGTGGTGTGCGACGGCTACGGCCTCGCCCACCCACGCCGCTTCGGGCTGGCGAGCCACCTCGGTGTCCTCACCGGGCTGCCCACGATCGGCGTGGCCAAGAACCCCTTCACCTTCACCTACGAGGAGCCGGACCGGCCGCGCGGCAGCACCAGCCCCCTGCGCGCCGGCCCGGACGAGGTCGGCCGGGCCGTGCGCACCCGGGCGGGCGTCAAACCGGTGTTCGTCTCGGTCGGACACCGGGTCGGCCTCGATCGCGCCTGCGCCCACACCCTCGCGCTCGCACCGAAGTACCGTCTGCCCGAGTCCACCCGGCGCGCGGACGCCCTGTGCCGCCGCGCCCTGAAGGAGACGGGGGGCCGGGCGGGCGCGCCGAGCTGAGCGCGTCACCGGGCCCCCGACGCAGTGGCGCTACTGCCGCGCCGCCACCCGGAAGGTGATGCCCGCCGCCCGGAGGCGCTCGATGAGGGCGTTGCCCAGGGCCTCGGCGGTGGTCACCTGGCCGGAGGTGCCCGGCAGATCGTCGAGAGCGAGGGACAGGGCCGACTCCGCGAACATCTTCGCCGTTTCGTCGTAGCCCGGGTCCCCGCCCGCGACCTCCGTGAACACGCGCCGCCCGCCGCCCTCGCCCACGAACCGCACCGTGAACCAGCTCCTGGCCCGCTTCTCGGGATCCGGCCCGTCCCCGGGCCTGAGCCGGTCCGAGAGCCACCGCCGGGCGGGCGGCAGCTGCGCGGCCGTGAACAGCGCGCCCGCGGCCATGACCCCGCCCAGCGCGTACGGCAGGGTCTCGACGGCCGCGTAGTGCCGGTAGCGGAAGTCCGGACCGTACCGCTCCAGCACCCGGGCCGAGCGGCGCACCACCTGGGCGTCGATGGTGGGCAGCGGCAGCGCCCAGGCGCCGACCTCCTTCGCGAACCGCGGCGCGCCGAGGGGAGCCTGCGCCCGCCGTCCCAGCAGGCGCGGCTCGTGCCGTCCGCGGTCCCGGGCCGCCGCCAGCATGTGCGGGCCGCGCGCCATCTGGCCGAGCGCGGAGGCGAACGTGCCGCCCGAGAACATCGCCTCCGCGCGGACGAACCCGTCGACTCTCAGCGGCACCCCCTCGGGGAGCTGCTGGACGGTGAAGTACGCCCCCAGGTCGTGCGGAACGGAGTCGAACCCGCACGCGTGCACGAGGCGTGCGCCCGTCTCCCGCGCGCGTGCGTCGTGCCGTACATAGACGAGGTCGACGAACTCGGCCTCGCCGCTGAGGTCCAGATAGTCGGTGCCCGCGTCTGCGCAGGCCGCCACCAGTTCCTCGCCGTACTCCAGATAGGGCCCGACGGTGGTGGCGAGTACGCGCGCGGAGCGGGCGAGTTCCCGCAGCGATCGAGGATCCGCGACATCGGCCCGCAGCACACCGGGCTCGGCGGGCCCGGTCAGCTGCTCCCGCAGTCGCTCCAGCTTCTCGGTGCTGCGGCCTGCCAAAGCCCAGCGCAGCCCTTCGGGGGCGTGCGCGGCGAGGTACCGCGCGGTGAGCGCGCCCACGAAACCCGTGGCGCCGAACAGCACGACGTCGTACGCGCGCTCCGTCTTCAGCCTGCCCATGACACCTCTCCGCCCGTGTCGTTGTCGGTGGCTGAGGCTAGCGTGAGAGGCGGGTCATCGAGCGACGAGGTCGGCGCGAGGCCTACTACCAGGCGATTCATCCATCCGGGTGTCTGTGGGTGTGCTGGCCGGATGCTGTGTGAGCTAATTTGACTAAGCGCTTGCTCGCTCGCTCTTGCCCGCGTTGGAACGCGTTCTTAACATCAGTGGTGTCACATCGGTGATGTCACGAAGCTGGGGGCCTGATGGCAATGGCAGGGTCGCCGGGGCAGGGACCCCTGACCGGCGTGCGTGTCGTCGAACTGGCGGGCATCGGGCCCGGCCCGTTCGCCGCCATGCTTCTCGCCGACCTCGGCGCGGACGTCGTGCGGGTGGAGCGGCCGAACGGCTCGGGCCTCGCGATCGACCCCGACTTCGACGTCACCAACCGCGGCAAGCGCTCGGTGATCGTCGACCTGAAGTCGGAGCGGGGGCTCGCGAGCGTCCTCGACCTGGTCGAACGCGCCGACATCCTCATCGAGGGCTACCGCCCCGGTGTGGCCGAGCGCCTGGGCGTCGGCCCCGACACCTGCCACGCGCGCAACCCGGGCCTCGTCTACGGCCGGATGACCGGCTGGGGCCAGGAGGGCCCGCTGGCCCCACGCGCCGGGCACGACATCGCGTACATCGCGGTCACCGGCACACTGGGCCTGATCGGCGCCCCGGACGCGCCGCCGGCCGTCCCCGCCAATCTCGTCGGCGACTATGCGGGCGGCTCGCTCTATCTGGTCGTCGGTGTCCTCGCCGCCCTCCACCACGCCCGTGCGACGGGCACCGGACAGGTGGTGGACGCCGCGATCGTCGACGGCGCCGCGCATCTGGCCTCGATGATCCACGGCATGCTCGCGGCGGGCGGCTGGCAGGACCGCCGAGGCGTCAACCTTCTCGACGGCGGCTGCCCCTTCTACGGCACCTACGAGACGGCCGACGGACAGTACATGGCGGTGGGGGCCCTGGAGCCGCAGTTCTACGAGGAGTTCGTGGACCTGCTGGGCCTCGACGGCCAGGCACCGGCCCGCAAGGACATGGCCCGCTGGGGCGAGCTGCGCGAGGCCGTCGCCGCCCGTTTCAAGACGCGCACCCGTGCGCAGTGGACCGCCCACTTCGAGGGATCCGACGCGTGTGTGGCGCCCGTCCTCTCCCTGCGCGAGGCCCCGGCCCACCCCCACCTCGCGGCCCGCGGCACCTTCACCGACGTCGGCGGCATCACCCAGCCGGCACCGGCACCCCGCTTCTCGGTCACCCGGACGGCGGTACGCGGCGGGCCGGCACGGCCCGGCGCCGACACCGGGGACGTCGCGCGTGACTGGGACGTACCCCGACTCGTAGGGGAGACCGACGGATGACGACGGAACACCGCGCCCCCCGTGCCGTCAGGGCCCGTACCGGCGGCCGTATCCCGACCATTCACGACGGGACCACCGGGATCCTGAAGAGGATCCCCGGCAGTCCCACGCTCGGCCGACCCTCCCGAAAGGCTTACCAGTGAGCACCGAAGCGTATGTGTACGACGCGATCCGCACCCCGCGCGGGCGCGGCAAGGCGAACGGCGCCCTGCACGGCACCAAGCCCATCGATCTGGTGGTGGGACTGATCCATGAGATCCGGCGGCGGTTCCCGGACCTCGACCCGGCCGCGATCGACGACGTCGTGCTCGGCGTCGTCAGCCCGGTCGGCGACCAGGGTTCCGACATCGCCCGGATCGCCGCGATCGCCGCGGGCCTGCCCGAGACGGTCGCCGGTGTCCAGGAGAACCGCTTCTGTGCCTCCGGTCTCGAAGCCGTCAACCTGGCCGCCGCGAAGGTCCGCTCGGGCTGGGAGGACCTGGTGCTCGCGGGCGGCGTCGAGTCGATGTCGCGGGTGCCGATGGCCTCGGACGGTGGCGCCTGGTTCGCCGACCCGATGACCAACATGGCCGCCAACTTCGTGCCGCAGGGCATCAGCGCCGACCTCATCGCCACCATCGAGGGCTTCTCCCGGCGGGACGTCGACGAGTACGCCGCACTCTCCCAGGAGCGGGCCGCGGCCGCCTGGAAGGAAAGCCGCTTCGAGAAGTCCCTGGTCCCCGTGACCGACCGCAGCGGTCTCGTCGTCCTCGACCACGACGAGCACATGCGGCCCGGCACCACGGCCGACTCGCTCGCGAAGCTCAAGCCGTCGTTCGCGGACATCGGCGAGCTGGGCGGCTTCGACGCGGTGGCGCTGCAGAAGTACCACTGGGTCGAGCAGATCGACCATGTCCACCACGCGGGCAACTCCTCCGGCATCGTGGACGGCGCGGCCCTAGTCGCCATCGGCTCGAAGGAGGTCGGCGAGCGGTACGGACTGCGGCCCCGGGCCCGGATCGTCTCGGCGGCGGTCTCCGGCTCCGAGCCGACGATCATGCTGACCGGCCCCGCGCCCGCCACCCGCAAGGCGCTCGCCAAAGCCGGGCTGACGATCGACGACATCGACCTGGTCGAGATCAACGAGGCGTTCGCCGCGGTCGTGCTGCGCTTCGCGAAGGACATGGGTCTGTCCCTGGACAAGATCAACGTCAATGGTGGCGCGATCGCCCTGGGGCACCCGCTCGGCGCGACGGGCGCCATGATCCTCGGCACGCTGGTGGACGAGCTGGAGCGACAGGACAAGCGGTACGGCCTGGCCACGCTGTGCGTGGGCGGCGGCATGGGCATCGCCACCATCGTCGAGCGCGTCTGACCTTCCCCAACGGATCGAACGGATCATACGGAGCACCCCTGATGAGCACTGAATCCACCACCATCCGCTGGGAGCAGGACGACACCGGGATCGTCACCCTCGTCCTGGACGACCCCAACCAGTCCGCGAACACCATGAACGCGGCGTTCCGCGAGTCCCTCGCTGTAGTCGCCGACCGGCTCGAAGCCGAGAAGGACTCGATCCGGGGCGTCATCTTCACCTCTGCCAAGAAGACGTTCTTCGCGGGCGGCGACCTGCGTGACCTGATCCAGGTCACCCCCGAGACCGCCCAGGACATGTTCGACGGCGGCCTCGCCGTCAAGCGCAACCTGCGTCGCATCGAGACCCTCGGCAAGCCGGTCGTCGCGGCCATCAACGGCGCCGCCCTCGGCGGCGGCTTCGAACTCGCGCTCGCCTGCCACCACCGCGTCGCACTCGACACCTCCGGCACCAAGATCGGCTGTCCCGAGGTCACCCTCGGTCTGCTCCCCGGCGGCGGCGGAGTCGTGCGCACCGTGCGCCTGCTGGGCATCGCCGATGCCCTGCTGAAGGTCCTGCTGCAGGGCACGCAGTACAACGCGCCGCGCGCCCAGGAGAACGGCCTCGTCCACGAAGTGGCCGCCACCCCCGAAGAGATGCTGGCCAAGGCCCGCGCCTTCATCGAGGCCAACCCCGAGTCCCAGCAGCCCTGGGACAAGCCGGGCTACAAGATCCCGGGCGGTACGCCGTCCAACCCGAAGTTCGCGGCCAACCTGCCCGCGTTCCCGGCCACCCTCAAGAAGCAGCTGAACGGCGCCCCCTACCCGGCCCCGCGCAACATCCTCGCGGCGGCCGTCGAGGGCTCCCAGGTCGACTTCGAGACCGCCCAGGTCATCGAGACCCGCTACTTCACCGAGCTGGCCGCCGGACAGACCTCGAAGAACATGATCCAGGCGTTCTTCTTCGACCTCCAGGCCGTCAACTCCGGCGCCAACCGCCCGAAGGGGATCGAGCCCCGCAAGGTGACCAAGGTCGCCGTCCTCGGCGCCGGCATGATGGGCGCGGGTATCGCCTACTCGTGCGCCCGCGCGGGCATCGAGGTCGTCCTCAAGGACGTCTCCGCGGAAGCCGCCGCCAAGGGCAAGGGCTATTCCGAGAAGCTGTGCGCCAAGGCGGTGGCGAAGGGCCGTACCACCCAGGAGAAGGCGGACGCCCTCCTCGCCCGCATCACGCCCACCGCCGAGGCCGCCGACCTCGCGGGCTGCGACGCCGTCATCGAGGCCGTCTTCGAGGACCCGGCGCTCAAGCACAAGGTGTTCCAGGAGATCGAGAACGTCGTCGCCCCCGACGCGCTGCTGTGCTCGAACACCTCGACGCTGCCGATCACCGTGCTCGCCGAGGGCGTGGAGCGGCAGTCGGACTTCATCGGGCTGCACTTCTTCTCGCCCGTCGACAAGATGCCGCTCGTCGAGATCATCAAGGGTGAGCGGACCGGTGACGAGGCGCTGGCGCGCGCCTTCGACCTGGTCCGACAGATCAACAAGACCCCGATCGTGGTCAACGACTCGCGCGGCTTCTTCACCTCCCGGGTCATCGGCCACTTCATCAACGAGGGTGTCGCGATGGTCGGCGAGGGCATCGAGCCCGCCTCCATCGAGCAGGCCGCAGCCCAGGCGGGCTACCCCGCCAAGGTGCTGTCCCTGATGGACGAGCTGACGCTCACCCTGCCGCGCAAGATCCGCAACGAGTCGAAGCGGGCCGTCGAGGAGGCGGGCGGCACCTACACGCCGCACCCGGCCGAGGCCGTCATCGACAAGATGGTGGACGAGTTCGGCCGCCCCGGCCGCAGCGGCGGGGCGGGCTTCTACGAGTACGGCGAGGACGGCAAGCGCGGCAAGCTCTGGCCGGGACTGCGTGAGCACTTCACCAAGGGCCACGAGATCCCGTTCGAGGACATGAAGGAGCGCATGCTGTTCTCCGAGGCGCTGGACACCGTCCGGCTCCTGGAGGAGGGCGTGCTGACCTCGGTCGCCGACGCCAACATCGGCTCGATCTTCGGCATCGGCTTCCCCGGCTGGACCGGCGGCATCCTGCAGTACATCAACGGCTACGAGGGGGGCCTGCCCGGCTTCGTCGCCCGCTCTCGCGAGCTGGCCGAGCGCTACGGCGAGCGGTTCACGCCGCCCGCGCTGCTGGTGGAGAAGGCGGAGAAGGGCGAGCGCTTCACCGACGCGCGCTGAGCCCGCGGTGACCTCGGGGGCCCGGTTCCACACCGGGCCCCGTTCCTGCCGTTCAGGACTGCCGAGCGGGTTGCTCCCCGTCCGTGAGCCACTCGCGCAGCTCCTCCCTCAGGGAGCGCTGGAACGTGGTGAGCAGGGCCTGCACCACCAGCGGCTGCATATGGGCCGAGAGCGACTTCACCTCCGTGGAGTCGCGCTCGGCGACCGCCTCACGCAACAGCCGCGACAGCTCGCGCGCCGCCGCCCGCGAGTGCTCGATCAGCACCCCCCGGGCGGCGAGGACCGTGTCCAGACCGAGAGGCACATCGAGCAGCTCGACACCGAGCCGCAGCAGCCCCGGATCCACGCGGTACGCGTCGTCGCCTTCGTCCCCGTCTTCCTGCGGCACCGCCACGCTCATCGCCGCCAGCCGCTCCAGATCCTCCTCGCCGAGCGGTCGTCCGGCCCGCCGCTGAAGTTCCTCACGTGTCATCGTCTCGACGGTGTCCGGCGCCCAGGACGCCACGACCGCGCGATGGATGGCGAGGTCCCGCGCGCTCACGTCGGCCGGCAGCTGCCGCAGATGGCGCTCGATCGCGGCCAGCGTCATGCCCTGGCGCTGCAGCTCCTCGATGAGAGCGAGCCGGGCCAGGTGCGCCTGCCCGTAGCGGCCCACCCGCCGGGGGCCGATCACGGGCGGCGGAAGCAGACCCTTCGCGCTGTAGAAGCGGACTGTGCGGACCGTGACGCCCGCGCGCGCTGCCAGCTCGTCGACGGTGAGTGTCGGCTCCTCGGTCTCGGTCGTCATGTGCAGCAGTATCGCTGTCCCACCGACACTGTGACACCGGAGTGGACTCGGCACGGCTTTGTGGCGAGCAGGCAACGGGAACGTGGCGACCATGTGAGAAGTACCGCTATGTGACGTGTGCCATCGCATGCCGGGTGATCTACGGGGGAAGGTGGGGCCTTGGTCTGTGCCGCGCCAGCGGTTCCCAGGGCCGAGCCCTATCCGGACACCCGCGCATCACCCCCGTGCGGGCGCACCAGAGAGTAGATCCACTTGAGCAAGGACGCCGTGAACACGGCCGCGGTTGCATCCCACCAGGATGCGGCCCGGACGCCCGCGGACGCGGGCGATGCCGGCTACAGCAAGGACCTCAAGGCCCGCCACGTCAACATGATCGCGATCGGCGGAGCGATCGGCACGGGTCTCTTCCTGGGCGCCGGCGGCCGGCTGCACAACGCGGGACCCGCCCTCGCGGTGGCGTACCTGGTGTGCGGCGTCTTCGCCTTCTTCGTCGTCCGTGCCCTCGGTGAGCTGGTGCTCTACCGGCCGTCCTCGGGGTCCTTCGTGTCGTACGCGCGCGAGTTCCTCGGCGAGAAGGGCGCCTATGTCGCCGGCTGGATGTACTTCCTCAACTGGTCGACGACCGGTATCGCCGACATCACCGCGATCGCGCTGTACACCCACTACTGGAGCTTCTTCACCTCCATCCCGCAGTGGGTGCTCGCCCTGATCGCCCTGGCGGTCGTCCTGGCCGTGAACCTGATCTCGGTGAAGATCTTCGGCGAGATGGAGTTCTGGTTCGCGATCATCAAGGTCGCCACGCTGGTGAGCTTCATGTTCGTCGGTATCTTCCTGCTGGCCACGCAGCACAAGGTCGGCGGCCATACGCCGGGCCTGAGCGTGATCAGCGACCACGGCGGTGTCTTCCCGCACGGCCTCATGCCCGTCGTCGTCGTGATGCAGGGCGTGATCTTCGCCTACGCGGCGCTCGAACTGGTCGGTGTCGCCGCGGGTGAGACCGCGGAGCCGGAGAAGGTCGTCCCGCGCGCGGTGAACTCGATCATGTGGCGGGTGGGCCTCTTCTACGTCGGATCGGTGGTCCTGCTCGCGCTGCTGCTGCCGGGCTCCGTGTACTCCGGGGACGAGAGCCCCTTCGTCACCGTGCTGTCTAAGATCGGTGTCCAGGGCGCCGGCGACGTGATGAACCTGGTCGTGCTGACCGCCGCGATGTCCTCGCTGAACTCCGGCCTCTACTCCACCGGCCGCATCCTGCGCTCGATGGCCGTGGCGGGTTCGGCGCCCAAGTTCACGGCCCGGATGAACCGCAGCCAGGTCCCGTACGGCGGCATCCTGCTGACCTGCGCGGTCTGTGTGCTCGGTGTCGGCCTGAACTACCTCATGCCCAGCCAGGCGTTCGAGATCGTGCTGAACGTGGCGTCCCTCGGCATCATCAGCACCTGGGTGATCATCATGATCTGCCACCTGATCTTCGTCCGCCGCGCCAAGGCGGGGCTGGTCACCCGGCCGTCCTTCCGGCTGCCCGGCAGTCCCGTGACGGAGATCGTGACCGTGGCCTTCCTGGTGGCCGTGCTCGGCCTGATGTGGAACGACCCCGAGGTGGGCCGCAAGACACTGCTCCTCATCCCGGTGGTGGCCGCACTGCTCGTCGGTGGCTGGTTCGCGCTGCGCCGCAGGATCGCGACGGCCGCGGACCAGGAACTGACGGACCTGACGAAGTAGCGGCACACCCCCCGCTGTCAGTGGGGGCCCGTACGGTGGCGTCATGCCGGAGATCACGTATGTCCGGGGTGACGCCACCGTGCCGTGGGGCGGGGGCGTCAGACGATCGCCCACGTCTGCAACGACATCGGGGGCTGGGGGAGGCGCTTCGTCCTCGGCCTGTCACGCCGCTGGCCCGAACCGGAAGAGGCCTACCGCGCCCGGCACCGGGACCGCAGGACGAACGACTTCGGCCCGGGCGCGGTCCAGCTCGTCCGGGTCCAGCCGGATGTGTGGGTGGCCAACATGATCGGACAGCGGGGGATACGCTGGGGCGGCCGCCTGCCCGTGCGCTACGAAGCGATCGACACGGCGCTCGGGGCACTGGCCGGCAAGGCGGTGGCACTCGGCGCGTCCGCCGCGCATCGGGTGCGGGCTGGCGGGCGGCACCTGGGCCCAGGTGGAGCCGCTCGTCGGCGAGCGGCTCGTGAAGCGGGGGAGATACGCGTGACGGTGTACGACCACGACGCCTGACGGCACCCCGTGGCCGCCCGGGGTCCGGCTCCGCCGTGGGGGTGCGGAGCCGGAGTCGGAGCGGGCGGTCCGGACCGCCGGTCGTGCGGTCCGGACTCCGGTGATCAGTGCGAGTGGACGTCGTTCGTCGCCTCGATCTGCTTCCACGACCTCGGCTGGACGGGAGCGGTGGCGGCCCGGGCGACCGCCGCGGTGCGCGCCGCGCTCGCGGCCGGCTTGGACGGCTGGAACAGCCAGGTGTCGAACAGCGCGGCCAGCGGCTTGCCGGACACCTTCTCCGCGTAGGCCTGGAAGTCGGCGACCGACGCGTTGCCGTACGCGTGGTCCTTCGGCCAGCCCTTCAGGATGGCGAAGAACGCGTCGTCCCCGACCGCGTTGCGCAGCGCCTGGACGGCGAGCGCGCCCCGGTCGTAGACCGCCGTGTCGAACTGGTTGTCGGGGCCCGGATCACCCGGCTTGACCGTCCAGAACGCGTCGTCGGCCGGGTGCGAGGCGTACACGTAGTCCGCCAGTTCCTGCGCCGTGCCCTCGCCCTCGTGCTCGGACCACAGCCACTGGGCGTACCGGGCGAAGCCCTCGTTGATCCAGATGTCCTTCCAGCCCTTCAGCGACACGTCGTCGCCGTACCACTGGTGCGCCAGCTCGTGCACGACGACCGACGTGTTCGAGCCGCTCGCGAACTGCTTGGGGCTGTAGTAGACACGGGTCTGCGTCTCCAGCGCGTACCCCGTGGAGGTGTTCGGCACATATCCGCCGACGGAGTCGAACGGGTACGGCCCGAGGTAGCCGGTCAGCCAGTCGACGATCTCCCCGGTCCGCTCCACGCTCGCCCGAGCCGCCCCGTCGTTGTCGCCGAGGTCCTTGCTGTAGGCGTTGATGACCGGGATGCCGGCCGACGTCGTCCCGGTGGTGATGTCGAACTTCCCGATCGCGAGCGTGGCCAGATAGGTCGCCTGCGGCTTGGCGGACCGCCAGGTGTAGCGGGTCCAGCCGAGCTTCGAACTGGTCGACTGCAGCGTGCCGTTGGAGATCGCCTGCGTGCCGTCCGGCACGGCCACCGACACGTCGTACGTCGCCTTGTCGAGCGGGTGGTCGTTGCTCGGGAACCACCACCACGCCGACTCGGGCTCGTCCGCCGCGACCGCGCCGTCCGGGGTGCGGTGCCAGGTGGTGAAGCCGTACGCGCTCTTCGTGGACGGCACCCCGCTGTAGCGCACCACGACGGTGACGGGCGTGCCCTTCGGCAGCGGGGTGGCCGGGGTGATCACCAGCTCGTGCTGGCCGGAGGTGGTGAACGCCGCCTTCGCGCCGTTCACCCGCACCTCGCTGACGTCGAGCAGGAAGTCCAGGTCGAACCGGGACAGGTCCTGCGTCGTCCGCGCGAGGATCGTCGCCGTGCCCTCCAGTTCGTCCGACTGCGGCTGGTACTTCAGCCGCAGGTCGTAGTGGGAGACGTCGTATCCGCCGTTGCCGTAGTACGGGTAGTAGGGGTCGCCGATCCCCGGAGCGCCGGGCTGGAAGCCGGCCGCCGAAGCCGGGATCGCCAGCAACAGGGAGGCCGCCGCGAGTGCGCCCGGTGCGATGAGTCTGCGGTGCACGAGAGCTCCAAGTCGTAGGGGCACGAGATCTGTTCGGAGCCTATTCAGTCCCTGTGCGCCCGAACGTGTCCATGGCACCTCCCGTCACACGATCGCCATCCGGCCGTCATGGGCGACGCCGACCCACCGAGCATTCCCGGCCAACCCGCCCCGCCCGCCCCACGCTGTCGTCAGTTGCCCTCTTCTGTACGGGAGTTGACCGCTGTACCGTCCCGCGCATGCCGAAACGCACGCGCTTCACGATCTGGAGACCGCTCGCGACAGCGGCCGTCGTCGCCCTGCTGGCCGCCTTCCTCACCCCGGTGGCCGCCCACGGCGCTCCACAGGAGAGCCGGCCCGTCTACTCCTACGAGAACGCCATCCGCGAATCCGTCTGGGTGGACACCGGCCTCGACGGCGACGGCGACGGGAAGAACGACCGCGTCGCCGTCGACATAGTGCGCCCGCGCGAACCCGCCGCGCAGGGCCGCCGCATACCCGTGATCATGGATGCCAGCCCGTACTACTCCTGCTGCGGACGGGGCAACGAGAACCAGCTGAAGACCTACGACGCGAGCGGCCATGTGGTCCAGATGCCGCTCTTCTACGACAACTTCTTCGTTCCCCGCGGCTATGCCTTCGTCGGCGTCGACCTGGCCGGAACCAATCGCTCCGACGGATGTGTGGACGTCGGCGGCCGCTCCGACATCCAGTCGGCCAAGGCCGTCGTCGACTGGCTGAACGGGCGGGCCAAGGGCTACACCACCCGCACCGGGGACGTCCGCACCAAGGCCACGTGGACCGACGGGCGCACCGGCATGATCGGCAAGAGCTGGGACGCCACCATCGCCAACGGTGTCGCCGCCACCGGCGTCAAGGGCCTGAAGACCATCGTGCCGATCAGCGGCATCTCCTCCTGGTACGACTACTACTTCGCCAAGGGCGCACCCCTGTACGACTCGGGCCCCGACTGGCTCTCCGACTACGTCGACAGCCCCGACGCCCGCGCCAAGTGCGCCGCCGTGCAGCGCAAGCTCGTCGACGGGGCGCCGCGCACGGGTGACTGGACGCCGCTGTGGACCGAGCGTGACTACGTGAAGGACGCGGGCAAGGTCCGCGCCAGCGTGTTCCTCGTCCACGGGATGCAGGACCTCAACGTCCGCACCAAGCACTTCGGTCAGTGGTGGGACGCCCTCGCGAAGAACGGCGTGCACCGCAAGATCTGGCTCTCGCAGACCGGCCATGTCGACCCGTTCGACTACCGGCGCGCCTCGTGGGTGGACACGCTGCACCGCTGGTTCGACCACGAACTCCTCGGCTACGACAACGGCATCGACCGTGAGCCCATGGCCGACATCGAGCGTCACCCCGACCAGTGGGTCACCTCCCCCCTCTGGCCGCCGCAGGGCACGGCGACGACCACACTGCGCCCGGCCCAGGGCACCCGGGCGGGCGTCGGCACCCTCGGCCTGCGCGCCGGCACGGGCACCGAGACCTTCACCGACGACCCGCGGCTGAGCGAGACCGACTGGGCCGCGCACCTCGACGAGTCCACCGGCAGCAAGGCCGGATTCATCACCCCGCCCCTGTCGCGGGACCTGCGGGTGTCCGGTTCCTCCACGGTGACCGTCACCGTCACCCCGACCACCTCGTCGGCCCACCTCTCCGCCGTACTGGTCGACCTCGGCCCCGACACCATCCGCGACTACGCCGACGCCGGCGAGGGCATCACCACCCTCACCGACCGCACCTGCTGGGGTGCGAGCACGGCCGGCGACAGCGCCTGCTTCAAGGTCACCCAGGCCAAGAAGACCGAGGTCACCGCCACGGTGGTCAGCCGGGGCTGGGCCGATCTCGGCCACTACGCCTCGGACCGGAAGGGCGTAGCGCTCACCCCGGGCAGGGCCTACCCGATCACGCTCGACCTGGCCGCGACCGACCATGTCGTCCCCGAGGGCCACCGGCTCGCACTGATCGTCGCCGGGACCGACAAGGACCTCATCGATCCTCCGTCGAGCACGCCCACGCTGACCGTGGACCTCTCCCGTACGGCCGCCCATGTGCCGCTCGTGGGTGGGGCGGCCGCCTTCGCGCAGGCCCTGGCCGGCTCCCCGGTCACCGCGGCTTCGGCGACCACCGCGACCACGGCGCGCGGGGTACGCACCCCGCACACCGTCCGTCGTGTGCCGGGCGACGGCCGATGACGACACGGCCCCTGCCGCCGACCGCGCAGACGGCGGCCGTGAGGGCGGCAAGGCGGCCGCGATCGCGGTAACAGGATCCTCATTGCGGTAGGAGGTTCCGTCATGCGACAGGACGGCTGAGCATGCGATGTGCAAGCCGTCGATGCGGTCAGTCGGCCGACTTCGCCGGGAGTCGGCCGACTTCGCCCGGTCCCGGCCGGCAGCCGATCGCGTCGCCCTGGGTCCCGCGACGACCCGGGACAGTCCTACCTGGTGGCCCGGGCGCCGGGAAACGTGCCGGTCACGGTGGTGGCACGGTGAGGCGCGCGACGCATCGCCGGCCGAGGCCGCGCCCGGGCCCCGGGGCCGATCCTGTTGGGCCGGCGGTTGCGCGGTCGTTAGGATCGGCGGTCTGATGACTGCCACTCTCGTCGCCAAGGACCTCGCCGCCGGCCACGGCGACCGCTCGCTCTTCTCCGGGCTCGACCTCGTCGTCGCACCCGGCGATGTGATCGGCCTCGTCGGCGCCAACGGCGCCGGCAAGTCCACCCTGCTGCGGATGCTCGCCGGACTGCTCAGCCCCGAGCGGGGCGAGCTGCGCCTGTCGCCGCCGACCGCGACCGTCGGCCATCTGCCGCAGGAGCCGGAGCGCAGGCCGGGGGAGACCGTACGGGAGTTCCTGGCGCGCCGCACGGGCGTGGCCGAGGCCCAGCGGCGGATGGACGAGGCCACCCAGGGGCTCGTCGACGGCACGCCCGGCGCCGACGACGCGTACGCCGTGAGCCTGGAGCGCTGGCTCGACCTCGGCGGCGCGGACCTCGACGAGCGCGCGGAGGAGGTCACCGACTCCCTCGGCCTGGGCGTCGGCCTGGACCAGCCCATGACCTCCCTGTCCGGCGGCCAGGCGGCCCGCGCCGGCCTCGCCTCGCTGCTGCTGTCGCGCTACGACGTTTTCCTGCTCGACGAGCCGACGAACGACCTGGACCTGGACGGCCTGGAGCGCCTGGAGCGCTTCGTCGGCGGGCTGCGGGCCGGCACCGTGGTCGTCAGCCACGACCGTGAGTTCCTCACCCGCACGGTCACCAAGGTCCTCGAACTCGATCTGGCGCAGCAGCAGATCAATCTCTACGGCGGCGGCTACGAGGCCTATCTGGAGGAGCGCGAGCGGGACCGTCGGCACGCCCGCGAGGAGTACGAGGAGTACGCCGACAAGAAGGCGGGCCTCCAGGAACGGGCCCAGACGCAGCGCTCCTGGATGGACAAGGGCGTGAAGAACGCGCGCCGCAAGGCGGGCAACGACAACGACAAGATCGGCCGCAAGTTCCGCAGCGAGGCCAGTGAGAAGCAGGCCGCGAAGGCCCGGCAGACCCAGCGCATGATCGAGCGCCTGGAGGTCGTCGAGGAGCCCCGCAAGGAGTGGGAACTGCGCATGGAGATCGCGTCGGCCCCGCGTTCGGGCGCGGTCGTCGCGACGCTCCGGGACGCCGAGGTGCGGCGCGGGGACTTCACCTTCGGTCCGGTGTCGTTGCAGATCGACTGGGCGGACCGGGTGGCCGTGACGGGTGCGAACGGCGCCGGCAAGTCCACGCTGCTCGGCGCGCTGCTGGGCCGTACCCCGCTGGACGCGGGCCGGGCGACCCTCGGCTCGGGCGTCCTGGTCGGCGAGGTCGACCAGGCCCGCGCTCTCTTCCACGGCTCGGAGACCCTGCTGGACGCGTTCTGCGCGGCGGTCCCGGACACGGAACCGGGCGACGTCCGCACCCTGCTGGCCAAGTTCGGGCTGAAGGCGGACCACGTCCTGCGCCCGGCGGTGACCCTCTCCCCGGGTGAGCGCACCCGGGCCGCCCTCGCCCTGCTCCAGGGCCGGGGCGTCAACCTCCTGGTGCTGGACGAGCCCACCAACCATCTCGACCTGCCGGCCATCGAGCAGTTGGAGGCGGCCCTGGACTCCTACGAGGGAACGCTGCTTCTGGTCACCCATGACCGCCGGATGCTGGACGCGGTCCGGGTCACCCGCCGACTGGAAGTGGCCGACGGCAAGGTGACGGAGCGTTAGGCGCCTTCCGCAGGGACCTTGCGGGCGCGGGGCGAACGGGTCCCGACCCCCGTGGCATCACGGAGGGCAGGACCCGGACGGTTCAGCGTCGGCCGTTCTTCGAGTCGAGCAGACCGGCGCGGCGCAGTGCGTCGGCCATCGCGCTGTTGGCCGGCGGGGGCGCCTGACGGGAGCCGCCGCCCTGTCGCGAGCCGGCGCCCTGTCGCGAGCCGCCGCCCTGGCGGCCCTGCTGCCGCTGCTGCGGGGGACGCCCGCCGCGCTGCTGGCGGCCGCCACCGCCCTGCTCACCCTGAGGGGCGGCCTCGTCGTCCAGGCGCAGGGTCAGCGAGATCCGCTTGCGCGGGATGTCGACGTCCAGCACCTTCACCTTGACGATGTCGCCCGGCTTCACCACGTCCCGCGGGTCCTTGACGAACGTCTTGGACATCGCGGAGACATGCACCAGCCCGTCCTGATGGACGCCGACGTCCACGAAGGCGCCGAAGGCGGCGACATTCGTGACCACGCCCTCCAGAACCATCCCGGAGGAGAGGTCGGAGATCTTCTCCACGCCCTCCTTGAAGGTGGCCGTCTTGAACGCGGGCCGCGGGTCGCGCCCCGGCTTCTCCAGCTCCTTCAGGATGTCGGTCACGGTCGGCAGACCGAACGTCTCGTCCACGAACTCGGACGCCTTCAGCGAGCGCAGCACCGCCGTGTTGCCGACCAGCGAGGCCACCTCCTGGCCCGAGGTCTTCACCATGCGGCGGACCACCGGGTACGCCTCCGGGTGCACACTGGAGGCGTCCAGCGGGTCGTCACCGCCCCGGATCCGCAGGAAGCCCGCACACTGCTCGTACGCCTTCGGGCCGAGCCGTGCCACGTTCTTCAGCTGCGCGCGCGAGGTGAACGGGCCGTTGGAGTCCCGGTGGGCCACGATGTTCTCGGCGAGCCCGGAGGAGACGCCGGAGACCCGGGCGAGCAGCGGGGCCGACGCCGTGTTGACGTCCACGCCCACGCCGTTCACACAGTCCTCGACCACCGCGTCCAACGAGCGCGACAGCTTCACCTCGGACAGGTCGTGCTGGTACTGGCCGACGCCGATCGACTTCGGGTCGATCTTCACCAGCTCGGCGAGCGGGTCCTGCAGCCGGCGGGCGATGGAGACCGCGCCGCGCAGCGACACGTCCAGGTCCGGCAGTTCCTGCGAGGCGAACGCCGAGGCGGAGTACACGGAGGCGCCGGCCTCGGAGACCATCACCTTGGTGAGCTTCAGCTCCGGATGCTTGGTGATCAGCTCACCGGCCAGCTTGTCCGTCTCGCGCGACGCCGTGCCGTTGCCGATCGCCACCAGCTCGACCGCGTGCTCCTTGGCGAGGCGCGCCAGCTTGGCGATCGCCTCGTCCCACTTGTTGGCCGGCACATGCGGGTAGATGACGTCCGTCGCCACGACCTTGCCGGTCGCGTCCACCACGGCCACCTTCACGCCCGTACGGAAACCGGGGTCCAGGCCGAGCGTCGCGCGCGTACCCGCCGGGGCGGCGAGCAGCAGGTCGCGCAGGTTCGCCGCGAAGACCGCCACCGCGTCGTCCTCGGCCGCCGTGCGCAGCCGCAGCCGCAGATCGATCCCGAGGTGCACCAGGAGGCGGGTGCGCCAGGCCCAACGGACCGTGTCCACCAGCCACTTGTCCGCCGGGCGGCCCTGGTCGGCGATCCCGAAACGGCTCGCCACGATGCCCTCGTACGACGACGGGCCGTCCCTGGGCTCCTCCGGCTCCAGGACCAGGTCGAGGACCTCCTCCTTCTCGCCGCGCAGCATGGCGAGGACGCGGTGGGAGGGCAGCTCGGTGAAGGGCTCGGCGAAGTCGAAGTAGTCGGCGAACTTGGCGCCCGCCTCCTCCTTGCCGTCGCGCACCTTGGCGGCGAGACGCCCGCGCACCCACATGCGCTCGCGCAGCTCGCCGATCAGGTCCGCGTCCTCCGAGAACCGCTCGGTGAGGATCGCCCGTGCGCCGTCGAGCGCGGCCTGCGGGTCGGCCACTCCCTTGTCGGCGTCGACGAAGGCGGCGGCCGCCGCGAGCGGCTCCACCGACGAGTCGCCGAGCAGGCCATCGGCCAGCGGCTCCAGACCGGCCTCACGCGCGATCTGCGCCTTGGTGCGCCGCTTCGGCTTGTACGGCAGATAGATGTCCTCCAGGCGCGCCTTGGTCTCCGCGCCCCGGATCTGGGCCTCCAGCTCGTCGGTGAGCTTGCCCTGCTCGCGCACCGACTCCAGGATGGCGGCGCGCCGCTCCTCCAGCTCCCGCAGATAGCGCAGCCGCTCCTCGATCGTGCGCAGCTGCGCGTCGTCGAGCATCTCGGTCGCTTCCTTGCGGTAGCGGGCGATGAAGGGCACTGTCGAGCCGCCGTCGAGCAGCTCGACCGCGGCCTTCACCTGCCGCTCCCGTACGCCGAGCTCGTCGGCGATCCTGCCTTCGATGGACCCTGCTCCGAGGGACCCGGGTGTCGTCACGATCCCGTACCGCCTTCTTGACTGAGGTTGCGCGGCAATTGTGGCAGGTCGCACCGACAACAAGGGGTCAGGGCAGGGATCCGGCGGACCGAGGGCGCTCTCCGGGCCTCGCCGCCCCGGGGGACGGGCCCCTCGGCCCGGGTGCGCGTTCCGCCGTGCCGCGGCCGCCACCCCGCCGAAGGGCCTGGCCAGAGCCCGGAACCGCGCGGTCACCGCCGTGGCGAGGGCCCCGCCGCTCCGGCGCGGCACCGCGACACGCGGACGCAACCGGACTGTCTCCTTCGGCGGCCCCTCGGCGTGTCCGCCGGGGTGAGTCCCGGACGGCTCATCCCTTGCCGATCAAACCCTCGGGGAAGGCGCCTGCGTCGCGGGCCCTGGTGATCAGGGCGCCCGCCAGCTCCGTCAGGCGCGCGACGCCCTCGGCGCCGAGGTGTTCGTAGGGGGCCCGGTCGAGGCGGTCGGTCTCCGCCTCGATGTCCCGGCGCAGCGCGGTGCCCGCCTCGGTCAACTCGCCGTCCGCGTCGAGCAGTCCCCGCTCGCGCAGCCGCCCGCACGCCGCGTCCCAGTCCGCCCGGCTCCAGCCGCGGGTGGCCAGAACCCACTTCGAGGACATGCCCTTGCCCGTCGCGGAGTGCGTCACGAGCGCCTCCATCGGGTCGAGCTCCGCGCGCAGCAGCACCGCGAGATGGCCGTCGCCCCGGTGCTCGCGCAGCAGCGTGGCCGCGTGCCAGAACGCCAGATGCGGTTCCTCCGGCACCGGCAGATCGGCGTGCGCCGCGTACAGGGGGCGCGCATGCCGCCCACACGCCTCGGCGGCGCGCAGCGCCAGCTCCGCCGCCTCGGCCGTCTCCTTCGAGGCGACGACCTCCTCGCCGAGCAGCCGCCGCACGGTCGCGTCGACGGCACGCGTGCGTGCCGCGAGCACCGCTGCCGGGGACGCCGTCTCCCAGACGGCGGGCACGTGCCGTGCCACCAGCTCGGGGCTGAAGTTGTAGAACGCCGCCGTCACCGCGCCCGCCCCCACCGCGCCCATCGCGGCGGACCGCACCGCGAAGTAGGCGGCCCGCTGGTGGTCGACGCCCAGGTCGGCCATCTCGCGTTGCAGATCCGGTGAGAAGTAGTGCATCGAGTGAAAGGGATTGATCAGGTTGTGGCAGCGCCGTGCGGCGCGCTCCGGGAGAGGAGTCGTCATGCGTCGTAGGTTACCGACTGGTTGGTAGGTGGGAACCGCGCGCGACGCGATGGCAGGAAAGGTGGGTTGTTCGTCGTTGCGGTCATCCCTGGGCCCGCCAAGAATCGATGTCGCGCGCATCCTCCTGGTCGTTCTCTTCGAGGCGGTGCAGAGTCTCGACGTCACCGGGCCCGTGGAGGTCTTCGCGGGCGCCGAGACCTGCCGGCCCGGGACCTACCGCGTCGTCACCGCCTCCCTGGACGGCGCCCCCGTGCGGACCTCCAGCGGGCTGACCCTCGTCCCCGACCACGCCCTCGCGGACGTACCCGCCCCGCACACCCTGATCGTCCCGGGCGGCCAGGGGACCCGGAGCCCCGACCCGCGTCTGGTGGACTGGCTGCGGCAGCAGGCCCCCCGTGCCGACCGTCTGGTCTCCATATGCACCGGCGCGATCCTCCTCGCCCGCGCGGGCCTGCTGGACGGCCGCCGGGCGACCACCCACTGGGCGTACTGCGACACCCTGGCCCGCAACCACCCGGAGATCGCGGTCGATCCCGACCCCATCTACGTGCGCGACGGCCGGGTCGCCACCTCGGCCGGCGTCACCTCCGGCATCGACCTCGCCCTGGCCCTGATCGAGGAGGACCTGGACCGCGACACCGCGCTGACCGTCGCCCGCCACCTGGTCGTCTTTCTGCGCCGCCCGGGCAACCAGGCGCAGTTCAGCGCCCAGCTCGCCGCCCAGACCGCACAGCGCGCGCCCCTGCGCGAGGTTCAGCAGTGGATCACCGAGCACCCGGCGGACGACCTCTCCGTGGAGTCGCTCGCCACCCGCTGCCGGCTGTCGCCCCGTCACTTCGCCCGGGCCTTCAGGGCCGAGACGGGACTGTCCCCGGGCCGCTATGTCGACCGTGTCCGCCTGGAGCACGCCCGCCGCCTCCTGGAGGACACCGGCGACGGCGTCCAGGAGATCTCCCGCGCCAGCGGCTACGGCACCCCCGAGGCGATGCGCCGTGCCTTTCTGAAGGCACTCGGCGCGGCCCCGGCCGAGTACCGCCGCCGCTTCCGCCCCGCCGTCACCGACTGACCCCCGAAGGGAAACCCATGCAGATCGCGATCGTCCTCTACGACCGTTTCACCGCCCTCGACGCGGTGGGCCCCTACGAGACCCTCGGACGGCTCCCCGGCGCGGAGACCGTGTTCGTCGCCGAGCGGACCGGACCCGTGCGCAGCGACACCGGAGCCCTCGGGCTCCTGGCCGACCGGACCCTGGCCGAGATGCCGGCGCCCGACGTCGTGGTCGTTCCCGGGGGTCCCGGCCAGACCCCGCAGATGGACAACGAGGTGCTCCTCGACTGGCTGCGCACCGCCGACGCCACCAGCACCTGGACGACCTCCGTGTGCACCGGCTCCCTGCTGCTGGGCGCCGCCGGGTTGCTCACCGGGCGCCGGGCCACCTCGCACTGGCTGGCCCTGGACTTCCTGGCGCGGTTCGGCGCCGAGGCCACGGGCGAGCGCGTCGTGTTCGACGGCAAGTACGTCACCGCCGCCGGCGTCTCCTCCGGCATCGACATGGGACTCGCCCTGCTCGGCCGGATCGCGGGCGACGAGCACGCCCAAGCCGTACAACTGCTGACCGAGTACGATCCGCAGCCGCCCTACGACGCCGGGTCCCCGCAGAAGGCGCCCGCGCACCTCGTCGAGGAGTTCCGCACCAAGAGCCGTTTCACCCTGACGTAGTCCAGGTGAACCGGGGCGGTCTGCGCTCCAGGAACGCGGTGACGCCCTCGGCGGTGTCGCCGCCGGTGCGGGCCTGCTCCGCCCAGTAGGCCTCCCGGTCCGTGCGCCCGTTCGCGAACTCCTTGGCCGCGGCCTGTGTCAGCTGGGAGCGCGAGACCAGGACGCGGGTGAACTCCGCCACCCGCTTGTCGAGTTCGCCCTCGGGCAGCACCTCGTCGACCATCCCCGTGCGCTGCGCCCGCTCCGCGTCGATCAACTCGCCCGAGAACAGGAGGTACTTGGCGGTACCCGGACCGACCAGTGCGACCAGCCGGCGGGTGGCGGAGGCCGGATAGACGATCCCGAGCCTGGCCGGCGTCACCCCGAAGAGCGCGCCCTCTTCCGCGAACCGCAGATCGCAGGCCGCCGCGAGCTGCGACCCGCCGCCCACACAGTGGCCGCGGATCGCCGCCAGCGTCGGCTTCGGGAAGGCGGCCAGCGCCTCCTCGGCCAGCACGGCCAGGCTCTGCGCCGGCTCCGACGACTCCCGCAGAGTCGAGATGTCGGCCCCGGCGCAGAAGGTCTCGCCCTCGCCGGTGAGCACCAGCGCCCGGACGGCCGGGTCGGCCGCGAGTCCCTCGAGAAGCGGTGGCAGCGCCTTCCACATGCCGGCCGTCATCGCGTTCCGTTTGGCCGGGTGGTGGATGACGACGGTCGCGACTCCGTCGGTGACGCGGTGCAGCAACTGCGGCTCCATGGGCCGGATGCTATCCGCACCTCCCTGAGGCCCGGTCACGAAGGGTGCCCGGCCGACCGGCACCGCGCCGCCCGGGGTCCCGCTCCCGAACCCGTACAACCCGAAGAGTTCCGAAGGCGGTGCGGGGCAGGGCAGGAGCGGTCACGCAGACGACTGTGTCATGCACCAACGGTCAAAATGTCGTCGATACCCGCTGACTTGTGTTCAGTCATTCGGGACGGACCAGTGCATTCCCAACACTCGACGCGTGGTGACAATCGAGCGCGAGGGTGGAGACCGGGCTATGGAGAACAGAGGGCGGGGGGCCGACCCGCGCCCTGACCGCGGCGGGAACGAGCCGGACGGTCCACGGCCGTCGGCGCCGCTGCCGTATGAGGGGGTCTGGCGGTTCACGGCCGCCGCCGTGGAGGCCTCTGTGCCGCAGGCCAGGCACGCCGTCCGGGATCTGCTCGCCCGCCAGGGCGTGCCCGTCTCGGACGACACCGTGCACGCTCTGCTGCTGATCGTCTCGGAACTGGTCACCAACGCGGTGCGGCACGCGGCGCTGCTGTCGCCGATGCTCGCCGTCGAGGTCGCCGTGGGCCCGGAGTGGGTGCGGGTCTCGGTGGAGGACGAGCACCCCTACCGCCCGAGCGCGCTGGAGGCCGACCACGGACAGACCGGTGGCCGGGGGCTGCTGCTGGTCCGCGAGGTCACCAGGGAGGCCGGCGGGGTGTGCGACGTCGAGCACACGGCGAGCGGCGGCAAGGTGATCTGGGCCGCGCTCCCACTCAAACCCGTACGGTTCCTGTGACCCGGACCCACACCGTGGCGGTGAGTCGACACCTCGCCGCCAGGGCGCCGCATTCCCACCGGCTTCGGGCGCCCGCCCGGACCCGCGGGCCGGACGGCCCCGGGTCACCAGCCCGCGGACGGTCCCGTCAGCTCTCTGATCGCCGGCCGCGCCGCGTCCAGGACCGTCATGAACCACGACGAGAACGGGTCCTTCGCGTGCCGCTCGGCAAGCTCTCCGGGAGTCACGAAAGCCGTCGCCCCGACCTCCTCCGGATCCGGACGCACGGGAGACTGCACGAGCCCGACGAAGAGGTGGTTGTACTCCTGCTCCACCAGGCCGGAGTCCGGGTCCGGGTGGTTGTAGCGCACCGTGCCCGCCTCGGCCAGCAGCGACGGGGAGCCCCCCAGCTCCTCGTACGTGCGCCGGGCCGCCGCCGCGAACGGGGCCTCGCCCGGGTAGGGGTGGCCGCAGCAGGTGTTGGACCAGACACCGGGGGAGTGGTACTTGCCGAGCGCCCGCTGCTGGAGCAGCAGCCGACCGTGCTCGTCGAAGAGGAACACCGAGAACGCGCGGTGCAGTTGTCCGGGCGGCTGATGGGCGGCGAGCTTCTCCGCCGTACCGATCGTGGTGCCGTTCTCGTCGACCAGCTCCAGCAGGATCGCGTCAGCGGTGCCGTTCGACGAACGGTGCGCCGCGGTGGCAGGTGTGATCGGCATACCCATCCTTAGCATCGGTTGTCCAGTCCCCAGTCTGCCGTACGAATCCGGCACTCCCGGCACTTCCTGAGTCCCCGCATGTCCCCACCGGCCGGTCCGGCCGGGCCCTGCGATCCACCGGGAACAGACGCCGGACGCGGCCGGATACCTGATCGTGATCGTGCCCGGTGCCACCGAGAGGGAACCGCCCCCGCCGTGCGCTCCGGGTGGCCGGCGCCCGGGCGCGCGCCCTGCATCCGGCGCGCGCGCCCGCCGGTCGCGCCGGTGGCTCGCCGCACGGCGCGCGGCCGCGTAGGGGCGCGCGGCTCGCCTCACGACCGCTCACGCGCGCGTGGCTGCCCCCGGCGTACGGCCGCTCAGCCGCCGTTCGCCTCCGGGTGGTGCAACAGCCAGCCGCGCCACGCCGACTCCACCATCTCCCGCACCCCGCGCCGGGCGCTCCAGCCCAGCTCCCGCCCGGCCAGCGCGGACGACGCGACCGCACGGGGCGCGTGACCGGGGCGGCGCGGCTCGACGAGCGGCGCCGTGGTGTCGCCGGTCACCTCGCCGATGAGCGTGACCAGCTCACGCACCGACACGCCCTCGCCGCGGCCGACGTTCAACCCCGATGTAACCGGCCCCGCCAGTGATCAGCCATGTCATGGGCCCTCACCCTATGCCCGGATGAACCCGCCACCTGCCCCGGTCGCCGTGGGCCCGGGGCACGAGGTGCGGCCGCTTGTCCGGCGGCCGGGTGTCCGGGTAAAGGTGTCTTGCCCGGTGTGTCCGGTCGTGGTGCGGGCGCGATGCCGGGAATGGGTAGGTCCGTTACCGCGGTGTGTTGCGCGCCGCACCGATCGTCGATGATGATCGCTGCGGCGGACATACAGACCGGGTTGATCAGTCCATGAACGGCCGGTGAACACCACCTTCCCGGTATCCGATAGCCTCTGCCGACATGCCGCCCGGCCCCGCCCTGGGTGCGCCCCACACCACACACACGACCGGCGCCCGTGCGCGCCGGGCCTCAGGGAGTGAGTTCGTCTGTCGACCGCCATCCTCACCGGACAGCCGGTTCCCGGATCGTCGCTCGAGGGCGATCTGCGGTCCCTCGGCTTCGACGTGCGGGTCGCCACCGACGCCGGTGACGCCGAGACGCTCCTCGCCGCCGTGCCGGCGGACCAGCGGGTCGCGATCGTCGACAGCCGCTTCGTGGGACATCAGCACGCGCTGCGGCTCGGTCTGACCGACCCCCGCTTCCCCGCCGCCGCCGTGCCCGGTGCCGTCACTGCGCAGCCCGCCGCCCGGCAGGCGCTGACCCGTGCCCTGGCCCGTGAGAACTCCGCGGCGGCCGGGGGCGCACACACCACGCTCTCGGCTTCCGCCCCGCTCCCGGCGTCGCCCGACCAGGGCGACCAGCCCGAGTGGACGGACGCCGTCGCAGTCGCCGACAACCTCGCCGAGCGCCTCACCGAGGCACTCGACGCCGACGGCGTCGCGGTCCACCGCCCCGAGCTGGGCACGCTGGTCGCGGCTGTCCCGACCGACCCGCAGACCCGCAACGAGGCACGGCAGGCCGTCGCCTCCGTCGACGACGAGGCCGTACGTCTGCGCGGCGCCGTGAAGGCCCGCGACGGCTTCTTCACCACGCACTTCATCAGCCCCTACTCGCGCTACCTCGCCCGCTGGTGCGCCCGTCGGGGCCTGACCCCCAACCAGGTCACCACCGCCTCGCTGCTCACCGCCCTGATCGCGGCGGGCTGCGCGGCCACCGGCAGCCGCGGCGGCTTCATCGCCGCGGGCGTCCTGCTGATCCTGTCCTTCGTCCTCGACTGCACCGACGGCCAGCTCGCCCGCTACTCGCTGCAGTACTCCACGCTCGGCGCCTGGCTCGACGCCACCTTCGACCGTGCCAAGGAGTACGCCTACTACGCGGGCCTCGCCCTCGGCGCCGCCCGCGGCGGCGACGACGTATGGGCGCTGGCCCTCGGCGCGATGGTCCTGCAGACCTGCCGGCACGTCGTGGACTTCGCCTTCAACGAGGCGAACGTCGGGGACGCCGCCGCCACCGCCAACACCAGCCCCACCGCCGCCCTCTCGGACCGGCTCGACAGCGTCGGCTGGACGGTGTGGGTGCGCCGGATGATCGTTCTGCCGATCGGTGAGCGCTGGGCGCTGATCGCCGTCCTGACGGCGGCCACCACCCCCCGTATCACCTTCACCGTGCTGCTCATCGGCTGTGCCTTCGCCGCGACCTACACCACGGCGGGCCGTGTGCTGCGCTCGCTCACGCGCAAGGCGAAGCGGACCGACCGGGCCGCGCGGGCGCTCGCCGACCTCACCGACAGCGGCCCCCTCGTCGAACTGCTGCTGCGCTCCGCCCGCGGCACCACCCGCCGCGCGGCGCCGTACCTCGCCCTCGCCGGCGGGGTCCTGGTCGTGGCCTCGACCCTGCTGTGGGGCGCCGGCTGGCAGAGCGTCCTGTGCGCCGTCGGCTATGTGGTGATGTCCGCCCTCGCCGTACTGCGGCCCCTCAAGGGCCCCCTCGACTGGCTGGTCCCGCCCTTCTTCCGGGCCGCGGAATACGGCACGGTCCTGGTACTGGCGGCCAAAGCCGGGGTGAACGGAGCGCTACCCGCGGCTTTCGGGCTGGTGGCGGCTGTCGCCTACCATCACTACGACACGGTGTACCGCATCCGCGGCGACGCCGGCGCGCCGCCGCGGATGCTGGTCCGCGCGGTCGGGGGGCACGAAGGCCGGACCCTGGTGGTCACGGTCCTGGCTGCGCTGCTCACCGCTGAGCAGTTCAAGGTCGCGCTCACGGTCCTTGCCGTCTGCGTGGCCCTGGTGGTGCTCGTGGAGAGCATCCGCTTCTGGGTGGCCGCCCACAAGGGTGGCGCACCCGCCGTACACGACGAAGGAGAACCCGCATGATCGGCCTCGTGCTGGCGGCCGGCGCCGGACGGCGTCTGCGCCCCTACACGGACACCCTGCCCAAGGCTCTGGTGCCGGTGGGGCCCGCGGGTACAGAGGACAGCCTCACCGTCCTCGACCTCACCCTCGGCAACTTCGCCGAAGTCGGTCTGACCGAGGTCGCGATCATCGTCGGCTACCGCAAGGAGGCCGTCTACGAGCGTCGGGAGGCCCTGGAGCGCAAGTACGGCCTGAAGCTCACCCTCATCGACAACGACAAGGCCGAGGAGTGGAACAACGCCTACTCCCTGTGGTGCGGCCGTGACGCCCTCAGCGACGGCGTGATCCTCGCCAACGGCGACACCGTGCACCCGGTCTCCGTCGAGAAGACCCTGCTCGCGGCCCGTGGCGACGGCAAGCGGATCATCCTCGCCGTCGACACGGTGAAGCAGCTCGCGGACGAGGAGATGAAGGTCGTCGTGGACCCCGACAAGGGCGTCCGCAAGATCACCAAGCTGATGGACCCGTCCGAGGCGACCGGCGAGTACATCGGCGTCACCCTCATCGAGGGCGAGGCGGCCGGGGAGCTGGCCGACGCGCTGAAGACCGTGTGGGAGACCGACCCGCAGCAGTTCTACGAGCACGGCTACCAGGAACTGGTCGACCGCGGCTTCAAGATCGACGTCGCTCCGATCGGCGATGTGCCGTGGGTCGAGATCGACAACCACGACGACCTGGCTCGGGGGCGGGAGATCGCGTGCCGGTACTGACGAGGCTCATCCCCTCGCCGGTCGTCGTCGACATCCGCCCGGGTGCCCTCGACGACCTGGCGAGCGTGCTCGCGGACGAGCGGATCTCGCACTCGGGCAAACTGGCCGTAGCCGTCAGCGACGGCTCCGGCGCCCGGCTGCGTGAGCGGCTCGCCCCCAGCCTGCCCGGCGCCACCTGGTACGAGGTCGGCGGCGGCACCCTCGACGACGCCGTCCGGCTGGCCGGCGACATGAAGGCGGGCCACTACGACGCGCTCGTGGGCCTGGGCGGCGGCAAGATCATCGACTGTGCCAAGTTCGCCGCGGCGCGTGTCGGCCTGCCGCTGGTCGCCGTCCCCACGAACCTCGCCCACGACGGACTGTGCTCGCCGGTCGCGACCCTCGACAACGACGCGGGCCGCGGCTCCTACGGTGTGCCGAACCCGATCGCGGTCGTCATCGACCTCGATGTCATCCGTGAGGCCCCGGTGCGTTTCGTGCGCGCGGGCATCGGCGACGCCGTGTCCAACATCTCCGCGATCGCGGACTGGGAGCTGGCCAACCGCGTCACGGGCGAGAAGATCGACGGTCTGGCCGCGGCGATGGCCCGGCAGGCCGGCGAGGCGGTGCTGCGCCACCCCGGCGGCATCGGCGAGAACGACTTCCTCCAGGTGCTGGCCGAGGCGCTGGTCCTCAGCGGTATCGCCATGTCGGTGTCGGGGGACTCCCGCCCGTCCTCCGGCGCGTGCCACGAGATCAACCACGCCTTCGACCTGTTGTTCCCCCGGCGCGCGGCCGCCCACGGCGAGCAGTGCGGGCTGGGCGCGGCCTTCGCGATGTATCTGCGGGGGGCGCACGAGGAGTCGGCGTACATGGTCCAGGTGCTGCGCCGGCACGGGCTGCCCGTGCTGCCGGAGGAGATCGGCTTCACGGTGGACGAGTTCGTCCGGGCCGTGGAGTTCGCCCCGCAGACCCGGCCCGGGCGCTACACGATCCTCGAACACCTCGACCTGAAGACCGACCAGATCAAGGACACCTACGTCGACTATGTCAAGGCCATCGGTAGCTGAACTCCGGCCCGTCGTCCACCCCGCCGGGGTGAAGGACCGGCGCAGCGGTGAGCACTGGGCGGGACGCCTCTACATGCGTGAGGTCTCGCTGCGCATCGACCGCTACCTGGTCAACACCAGGGTCACGCCCAACCAGCTGACCTATCTGATGACGGTCTTCGGCGTCCTCGCCGCTCCGGCCCTGCTGGTGCCGGGCATCGTGGGCGCCGTGCTCGGCGTGGTGATGGTCCAGCTCTACCTGCTCCTCGACTGTGTCGACGGCGAGATAGCACGCTGGAAGAAGCAGTTCTCGCTCGGCGGTGTGTACCTGGACCGGGTCGGAGCGTATCTGTGCGACGCGGCGGTGCTGGTCGGTTTCGGTCTGCGCGCCGCGGACCTGTGGGGCCCCGGGCGGATCGACTGGCTGTGGGCCTTCCTGGGCACCCTCGCCGCCCTCGGCGCCGTCCTGATCAAGGCCGAGACCGACCTCGTCGGTGTGGCCCGGCACCAGGGCGGGCTGCCGCCGGTCAAGGAGGCGGCGGCCGAGCCGCGGTCGTCCGGCATCGCGCTGGCCCGCAGGGCGGCCTCGGCGCTGAAGTTCCACCGTCTGGTCCTCGGGATCGAGGCGTCCCTGCTGATCCTCGTCCTGGCGATCGTGGACTCGGTCAGGGGAGACCTGTTCTTCTCCCGGCTCGGTGTCGCCGTGCTGGCGGGCATCGCGCTTCTGCAGACCCTGCTGCACCTCGTGTCCATCCTCGCCTCCAGCAGGCTGAAGTGAGCGGCGGCATAAAGGTCGGGGCGGTCGTCATCACGATGGGCAACCGCCCCGCCGAGCTGCGCGCCCTTCTCGACTCGGTCGCCAAGCAGGACGGCGACACCGTCGAGGTCGTCGTGGTCGGCAACGGCTCGCCCGTCCCGGACGTCCCCGACGGCGTCCGCACCGTCGAGCTGCCCGAGAACCTCGGCATCCCCGGCGGCCGCAACGTCGGTATCGAGGCGTTCGGGCCCGGCGGCACCCAGGTGGACGTCCTGCTCTTCCTGGACGACGACGGCCTGCTCGCCCGCAACGACACCGCCGAGCTGTGCCGCCAGGCCTTCGCCGCGGACCCCGACCTCGGCATCATCAGCTTCCGTATCGCCGACCCCGACACCGGCGAGACCCAGCGCCGCCATGTGCCGCGGCTGCGCGCCTCGGACCCGATGCGCTCCTCCCGGGTCACCACCTTCCTGGGCGGCGCCAACGCGGTCCGTACGAAGGTCTTCGCCCAGGTCGGCGGACTGCCGGACGAGTTCTTCTACGCCCATGAGGAGACCGACCTGGCGTGGCGGGCCCTGGACGCGGGCTGGATGATCGACTACCGGTCGGACATGGTCCTGTACCATCCCACGACCGCGCCCTCCCGGCACGCGGTCTACCACCGGATGGTCGCCCGCAACCGGGTCTGGCTGGCCCGCCGTAACCTCCCCGCCGTCCTCGCCCCGGTCTACCTGGGGGTCTGGATGCTGCTGACGCTGCTGCGCCGGCCCTCGCGGGCCGCCCTGAAGGCGTGGTTCGGCGGCTTCAAGGAGGGCTGGACGACGCCGTGCGGCCCTCGGCGCCCCATGCGGTGGCGTACGGTGTGGCGGCTGACCCGACTGGGCCGGCCTCCGGTCATCTGACAAGCTCGATAGTCGGAAACAGCGGGGGGACCCATGTCCCGGCTCCCATCCGTGCGCGGGCAGGCCGCGCATCCCGAAACGGAGAGTTTGCCAATCTGTGAGTGAGACAACGCACGACGGCGGTGTCGCGTTGAGCGACCGACCGTCGCCCGATGACGGGCTGACCGCGGCCGAGCTGGCCGCCAAGTACGGGCTCTCGGTGAGCGGGGCCCGGCCCGGACTCGTCAGTTACGTCCGCCAGCTGTGGGGGCGGCGCCACTTCATCATCGCCTTCTCCCAGGCGAAGCTCACCGCCCAGTACAGCCAGGCCAAGCTCGGTCAGCTGTGGCAGGTCGCCACCCCGCTGCTGAACGCGTTCGTGTACTTCCTGATCTTCGGGCTGATCCTGAAGGCCAGCCGGGGCATGTCGCACGACACGTACATCCCCTTCCTGGTGACGGGTGTCTTCGTCTTCACGTTCACCCAGAGCTCGATCATGGCCGGTGTCCGGGCGATCTCCGGCAACCTGGGCCTGGTGCGCGCCCTGCACTTCCCGCGCGCCTCGCTGCCCGTCTCGTTCGCGCTGCAGCAGCTCCAGCAGCTGCTGTTCTCGATGATCGTGCTGTTCGCCGTGGCCGTCGGATTCGGCAGCTACCCGCGCCTGTCCTGGTTGCTGATCGTCCCGGTCCTGGCGCTGCAGTTCCTCTTCAACACGGGCCTCGCCCTGATCGTGGCGCGGCTGGGTGCCCAGACCCCGGACCTCGCGCAGCTGATGCCGTTCGTCCTGCGCACCTGGATGTACATGTCCGGCGTCATGTTCTCCATCCACAACATGCTCGTCGGACGCCCCGAATGGGTGGTCCGCGCGTTGCAGGTGAACCCGGCCGCCGTCTTCATGGACCTCATGCGCTTCGCGCTCATCAAGAACTACGGTGCCGCGAACCTCCCGCCGCACGTCTGGGGCATCGCGCTGTTCTGGGCGGTGGTCGTCTTCGTCGGCGGGTTCGTGTACTTCTGGAAGGCGGAGGAGCGGTACGGCCGTGGCTGAGCAGAACACCGGGGCCAGGATCCCCACCGTCATCGCGGACGAGCTGCACATCGTCTACCGCGTCAACGGCGCCAAGACCGGCAAGGGCAGCGCGACCGCCGCGCTCAGCCGCATCCTCAAGCGGGGCTCCGACGACGCGGCGCGCGGCGTGCGCAAGGTGCACGCGGTCCGGGGCGTGTCGTTCATCGCCTACCGCGGCGAGGCCATCGGGCTGATCGGATCGAACGGCTCCGGCAAGTCCACCCTGCTCCGCGCCATCGCCGGACTGCTGCCCGCCGAGCGGGGCCGGGTCTACACCGACGGCCAGCCCTCCCTGCTCGGTGTGAACGCGGCCCTGATGAACGACCTGACGGGCGAGCGCAATGTCATCCTGGGCGGTCTCGCCATGGGCATGTCGCGCGAGCAGATCAAGGAGCGCTACCAGGAGATCGTCGACTTCTCCGGCATCAACGAGAAGGGTGACTTCATCACCCTGCCGATGCGCACCTACTCCTCCGGCATGGCCGCTCGGCTCCGCTTCTCCATCGCCGCCGCCAAGGACCACGACGTCCTCATGATCGACGAGGCCCTGGCGACCGGTGACCGCAAGTTCCAGAAGCGGTCCGAGGACCGCATCCGGGAGCTGCGCAAGGAGGCGGGCACGGTGTTTCTGGTCAGTCACAACAACAAGTCGATCCGTGACACCTGCGACCGCGTCCTGTGGCTGGAGCGCGGTGAGCTGCGGATGGACGGCCCGACCGAAGAGGTCCTCAAGGAGTACGAGAAGTTCACGGGCAAGTAAGAGCGCCCAATGATCGAGGGCCCGGCCGGAGCGTTTCGGCCGGGCCCCACGACTGCAAAGGAAAGGCCAACTCTGTTTGGCCTTAGGAATCTTGACGCCAATCGGTGTGTTGTTGTGATCTGCAGGACACCCCGCCGGGGCTCAGTTAGTTGTACAACGTAAGCTGTACCAGTGCTGATTCGCGGCAACTGGGGCGATAATGCCCTACACCCCCCTACCTGCCGCGCTGCATGGACGGCGGGGCGGCGTGTCCGAAATAGGATGTAATGGGTCGGCAGTGTAGAACGGGAGATGTGACGGCAATGGCTACGGAAAGTCTCCAGCTCCGCGAGGCATGTGCCGTCTCCGCGCCGGGCGGCGAGCGGTGACCGAAGCCGGGACGACGCGTACCGGCGACCCGGAGCGCGCCACCCTCGACAAGGCCGCGGGCGAGAACTTCCCCGTGGCGCCGTTCTTCCTGCCCCGGGCCTGGCGCGCCGACCTGATGGCCGTCTACGGCTTCGCGCGCCTCGTCGACGACATCGGTGACGGCGACCTCGCCCCCGGCGGCGCCGACGCCCGTCTTCTCGGCGTGTCGCCCGAGGAGGCCGAGGACCGCCTCACTCTTCTGGACGCCTTCGAGGCCGATCTCCACCGCGTCTTCGACGCGACCCCGCGCCACCCCCTGCTGCGCCGCCTCCAGCCCACCGTCCGGCGCGCCGGCCTCACCCCCGAGCCGTTCCTCGGCCTGATCGCCGCCAACCGCCAGGACCAGCTCGTCAAGCGCTACGAGACCTACGACGACCTCCTCGCCTACTGCGAACTGTCCGCCAACCCGGTCGGCCGGCTCGTCCTGGGCGTCACCGGCACCGCTACCCCCGAGCGCATCCGGCGCTCCGACGCGATCTGCACGGCTCTGCAGATCGTCGAGCACCTCCAGGACGTCGCCGAGGACCTCGGCCGCGACCGGATCTATCTGCCCGCCGCCGACATGAAGCGCTTCCATGTCCAGGAGACGGATCTCGCCATGAACGCAACCGGCGCATCGGTGCGCGCGCTGGTCGCGTACGAAGCGGAACGCGCCCGCGATCTCCTGAATGAAGGCGTCCCCCTTGTGGGTAGCGTCCACGGCAGGCTGAGGCTGCTGCTTGCGGGCTTCGTGGCGGGAGGTAGGGCGGCGATCGGCGCGATCGCCGCCGCCGAATACGACGTACTTTCCGGCCCGCCCAAGCCCGGCAAGCTCCGGTTGCTGCGCGAGGTGGGCGTGACTCTGCGAGGAGAGGGGTGATCCGGAGCGTGGAGTCGGAACAGCACGTGCCCCCGCCGGTACTCGCCGCGTACAGCTACTGCGAGGCCGTGACCGGGCAGCAGGCACGCAACTTCGCCTACGGCATCCGGCTGCTGCCGACGCCCAAGCGGCGTGCGATGTCGGCGCTCTACGCGTTCTCCCGGCGGGTCGACGACATCGGCGACGGCGCGCTGGCCGCCGACGTCAAGACCGCGCGGCTGGAGGAGACCCGGGCGCTGCTGGACCGCGTCCGGGACGGCAAGGTGGCCGAGGACGACACCGACCCGGTCGCCGTCGCCCTCACTCACGCCGCCTCGCACTTCCCGATCCCGCTCGGCGGTCTCGACGAACTCATCGACGGCGTGCTCATGGACGTCCGCGGCGAGACCTACGAGACCTGGGAGGACCTGAAGGTCTACTGCCGCTGTGTGGCCGGGGCCATCGGCCGCCTCTCGCTCGGTGTGTTCGGTACGGAGCCCGGAGCCCCCGGCGCCGAGCGCGCGCCGGAGTACGCCGACACGCTGGGGCTCGCGCTGCAGCTCACCAACATCCTCCGGGACGTCCGCGAGGACGCCGAGGGCGGACGCATCTATCTCCCCGCAGACGACCTCGCCAAGTTCGGCTGCTCGGCCGGCTTCCCCGGACCGACCCCGCCCGAGGGCTCCGACTTCGCCGGTCTCGTGCACTTCGAGGTGCGCCGGGCCCGTGCGCTCTTCGCCGAGGGCTACCGGCTGCTGCCCCTGCTCGACCGGCGCAGTGGTGCCTGCGTCGCCGCCATGGCCGGCATCTACCGCCGGCTCCTCGACCGCATCGAGCGTGAGCCCGAGGCCGTGCTGCGCGGCCGGGTCTCGCTGCCGGGACGCGAGAAGGCGTACGTCGCCGTGCGCGGACTGTCGGGTCTCGACGCCCGGAACGTCTCCCGGCGCATGGTCAGGAGGCGCGGCTGATGGGTGGTCCCCTGAACGGTGAGTCCACCGGCGAAAAACGGCAGGCAACCCTCCGGTGCGGCGCGGCGTCCCTGACTGCGACGGTCCGCCGTGCATCGTTCAAGCAACACGGCGAACCGGCAGGGGAGGAAGCACGATGAGCGAGGCCACACAGCCGGACGGCCCGCCTGCGGACAGGCCGGGTCACCGCGGGGCGCCGTCCGCCTCCGGGGCGTCCGCCGTCGTGGTCGGCGGGGGACTCGCCGGGATCACGGCCGCGCTGGCGCTCGCCGACGCCGGAGTGCGGGTCACCCTGCTGGAGGGACGGCCGCGGCTGGGTGGTCTCGCCTTCTCGTTCCACCGGGGCGAGCTGACCGTGGACAACGGCCAGCACGTCTATCTGCGGTGCTGCACCGCCTACCGCTGGTTCCTCGACCGCATCGACGCGTCCGCGCTGGCTCCCCTGCAGGATCGTCTCGACGTGCCCGTTCTCGACGCCGACCGGGCTCCGGGACGACGGCTCGGCAGACTGCGGCGCGACGCGCTGCCCGTACCCCTGCACCTCGGACGCAGCCTCGCCACCTACCCCCATCTCTCCCTCGCCGAGCGCGCCAGAGTCGGGCGTGCCGCACTGGCGCTCCGCGCACTGGACCTCACGGATTCAGCGCTCGACACGCAGGACTTCGGCAGCTGGCTGGCCGCGCACGGTCAGTCGGCGCGTGCCATCGAGGCACTGTGGGACCTGGTCGGGGTCGCCACCCTCAACGCGGTGGCCGGCGATGCCTCGCTCGGGCTCGCCGCGATGGTGTTCAAGACGGGTCTGCTGTCCGACCCGGGCGCGGCCGACATCGGCTGGGCACGCGTCCCGCTGGGCGAACTGCACGACCGGCTGGCCCGCAAGGCGCTCGACTCCGCGGGCGTCCGTATCGAGGTCCGTACACGCGTCACCTCCATCTCCCCTGACGAAAACGGCGGCTGGAGCGTTCAGGTTCCCGGCGAGCACATCGAGGCCGACACCGTGGTCCTCGCCGTACCGCAGCGCGAGGCGCACGATCTGCTGCCCGCCGGAGCCCTCGACGCCCCCGAACGACTGCTCGAGATCGGCACGGCGCCGATCCTCAACGTCCATGTCGTCTACGACCGCAAGGTGCTCGGCCGCCCCTTCTTCGCGGCGCTCGGCTCCCCGGTGCAGTGGGTCTTCGACCGCACCGAGGCCTCCGGACTGCGAGAGGGCCAGTACCTCGCGCTGTCCCAGTCGGCCGCCCAGGACGAGATCGACGAGCCGGTGTCGGTGCTGCGCGAGCGCTATCTCCCGGAGCTCGAACGGCTGTTGCCGGCCGCCCGCGGCGCCGAGGTGAGGGACTTCTTCGTGACCCGGGAGCGCGCGGCCACGTTCGCCCCCAGCCCCGGCGTCGGACGGCTGCGGCCCGGCGCCCGCACCAAGGCCCCCGGCCTCTACCTGGCCGGAGCGTGGACCGCCACCGGGTGGCCCGCGACCATGGAGAGTGCCGTCCGCAGCGGTGTCGGCGCGGCGGGCGCCGCGCTGGACGCCCTGGGCCGGTCAGGCGCCCACCTCCCCGACCTCTTCGAGGAGGCGGCATGAACATGAGCGTCCCCGCGCACGGAACCGGTTCCCGCACCCCCGGTATCGCAACAAGAGGAGAGACTGTGCCCACTGTGCCCCCGGCCGAGAAGGCCGCTCGAGAGACCGCGGTGGACGTGGCCGCGCTCCTGGAGCGCGGCCGGACCCTGGCCACCCCGGTACTGCGGGAGGCAGTGGACCGCCTGGCACCGCCCATGAACACCGTCGCCTCCTATCACTTCGGCTGGATCGACGCCGAGGGCAACCCCGCGGACGGCGACGGTGGCAAGGCCGTGCGTCCCGCCCTCGCCCTGCTCTCCGCCCAGGCCGCGGGCCAGGACCCCGAGGTCGGCGTGCCCGGCGCGGTCGCGGTGGAACTGGTGCACAACTTCTCGCTGCTGCACGACGACCTGATGGACGGCGACGAACAGCGCCGCCACCGCGACACCGTGTGGAAGGTGCACGGCCCCGCCCAGGCCATCCTCGTCGGCGACGCGCTGTTCGCCCTGGCCAACGAGGTGCTGCTGGAACTCGGCACCGTCGAGGCCGGCCGCGCCACCCGCCGTCTGACCAGGTCCTCCCGCGCACTGATCGACGGTCAGGCACAGGACATCTCCTACGAGCACCGCGACCGGGTCAGCGTCGCGGAGTGTCTGGAGATGGAGGGCAACAAGACCGGCGCCCTGCTCGCCTGCGCCTCGTCCATCGGCGCGGTCCTGGGCGGTGCCGACGACGCGACCGCGGACACCCTGGAGAAGTACGGCTACCACCTCGGCCTCGCCTTCCAGGCCGTGGACGACCTCCTCGGCATCTGGGGCGACCCGGAGGCCACGGGCAAGCAGACCTGGAGCGATCTGCGTCAGCGCAAGAAGTCCCTGCCGGTCGTGGCCGCGCTGGCGGCCGGCGGACCCGCCTCCGAGCGGCTCGGCCGGCTGCTCGCGGAGGACGCCAAGAGCAGCGACTTCGAGAACTTCTCCGAGGAGGAGTTCGCCGCGCGCGCCGCGCTCATCGAGGAGGCGGGCGGCCGCGAGTGGACCGCCGAGGAGGCGCGTCGCCAGCACACGATCGCGGTCGAGGCGCTGGCCTCGGTCCGGATGCCCCAGGAGGTGCGCGCGCAGTTCACGGCGCTCGCCGATTTCGTCGTCGTACGAAAGAGATGATCAATATCGGTCGAATACACCTCGCGTAGTCGCCGGCCGGTGCCTCCCCTCACTCCTGACCTCCCCCCACTCCCGATCTGTCCGAGCCGGGGGGACCTCATGAGCGGGGGAGCCCCACCGCGCAGACCCACCGGCCGACGGCGGACCCACAGCAGCACGACTCGCACGACTGCACGAAGGGGAAGCCATGACAGCGACGACCGACGGAAGCACCGGAGCCCTGCCGCCCCGCGCAGCCTCGGCCAGCGAAACCGACGTACCGCTCCCGGAGGCGGCCGGGACGGACGGCACTCGAGACGCCGCCGAGCGCGCCATGCGGCGCGCGACAGACTTCCTGCTCGCGCGGCAGGACGCCGAGGGCTGGTGGAAGGGCGACCTCGAGACCAACGTCACGATGGACGCCGAGGACCTGCTGCTCCGTCAGTTCCTGGGCATCTCCGACGAGAAGACCACCCGAGCCGCCGCCCTGTTCATCCGCGGCGAGCAACGTGAGGACGGCACCTGGGCCACCTTCTTCGGCGGACCCGGCGAACTGTCCGCCACCGTCGAGGCCTACGTCGCCCTGCGCCTGGCGGGGGACGCTCCCGAAGAGCCCCATATGGCGAAGGCCTCCGCCTGGGTTCGCGCGCAGGGCGGCATCGCCGCCTCCCGTGTCTTCACCCGGATCTGGCTCGCCCTCTTCGGCTGGTGGAAGTGGGAGGACCTGCCGGAGCTGCCGCCGGAGCTCATCTACTTCCCGAAGTGGATGCCCCTCAACATCTACGACTTCGGATGCTGGGCCCGCCAGACGATCGTGCCGCTCACCATCGTCTCCGCGAAACGCCCGGTGCGGCCCGCACCGTTCCCGCTGGACGAACTGCACACCGACCCCGACGACCCCAACCCGGCCCGGGACCTGGCCCCGGTGGTGAGCTGGGACGGCGTCTTCCAGCGGCTCGACAAGGCGCTCCACCAGTACCGCAAGGTCGCCCCGCGCCGGCTGCGCAGGGCCGCGATGAACGCCGCCGCCCGCTGGATCATCGAACGGCAGGAGAACGACGGCTGCTGGGGCGGTATCCAGCCGCCCGCGGTGTACTCGGTCATCGCCCTGCACCTGATCGGCTACGACCTCCAGCACCCCGTGATGCGCGAGGGCCTCGCCTCGCTCGACCGTTTCGCGGTGTGGCGCGAGGACGGGGCCCGGATGATCGAGGCCTGTCAGTCCCCGGTGTGGGACACCTGCCTCGCGACCATCGCGCTCGCCGACGCGGGACTGCCCGCCGACCATCCGCAGCTGGTGAAGGCCGCGGACTGGATGCTCACCGAGCAGATCGTCCGGCCCGGCGACTGGTCGGTACGGCGTCCGCAACTCCCCTCGGGCGGCTGGGCGTTCGAGTTCCACAACGACAACTACCCGGACATCGACGACACCGCCGAGGTCGTCCTCGCGCTGCGCCGGGTCGGCCACCCCGATCCGGAACGGCTGGAGAAGGCCATCGGGCGGGGCGTGCGCTGGAACCTCGGCATGCAGTCGAAGAACGGCGCGTGGGGCGCCTTCGACGTCGACAACACCAGCCCGTTCCCCAACCGGCTGCCGTTCTGCGACTTCGGCGAGGTCATCGACCCGCCGTCGGCCGATGTCACCGCGCATGTCGTGGAGATGCTCGCTGTCGAGGGCCTCTCCCACGACCCGCGCACCCGGCGCGCCATCGAGTGGCTGCTGGCCGAACAGGAGCCGGACGGTTCCTGGTTCGGGCGCTGGGGTGTCAACTACGTGTACGGCACCGGCTCGGTGGTACCCGCGCTGACGGCGGCCGGGCTGCCCGCGGCGCACCCGGCGATCCGCAGAGCCGTCGCCTGGCTGGAGCGCGTGCAGAACGACGACGGCGGCTGGGGCGAGGATCTGCGCTCGTACCACAATGCCCGGGAGTGGAGCGCCCGAGGCGCCTCCACCGCCTCGCAGACGGCGTGGGCGCTGCTCGCACTGCTGGCCGCGGGGGAGACGGAGAGCAAGGCGGTGCAACGCGGCGTCGAGTTCCTCGCCCGGACCCAGAACGAGGACGGCTCCTGGGACGAGCCGTACTTCACCGGTACCGGCTTCCCCTGGGACTTCTCCATCAACTACCACCTCTACCGGCAGGTTTTCCCGCTCACTGCGCTCGGCCGCTACGTCCACGGCGAGCCGTTCGCCGAGGCCAAGGGGAGCAGATGAGCCAGAGGCCCGCCACAGCCCCGCTGCTGATCGCCTGCGCGCTCGGCATCGAGCACCTCGCCCTGCGCAGCGGCGACCGCGGCGGGGCCGGCGGGCGCGTCACACTGCTCCGTACGGGTATGGGCCCCCGGGCGGCGGAACGCTCGGTCATCCGGGCGCTCGCCGACTCGGACCAGGCCGGGGCGGCCGTCCTCGCCACGGGCTTCTGCGCGGGGCTGGCCCCCGGTATGCACCCCGGTGACCTGGTCGTCGCCGAGGAGACCCGGGATCCGCGCGGCACCACCCCGTGTGTGGGCGCCGAGCTGCTCGTCAAGGAGCTTGTGCGCTGCCTCCCGGGGCGCACGGTCCACACCGGACCGCTCACCGGTTCGGACCATGTCGTCCGAGGTCAGGAGCGGTCGCACCTGCTCGCGACCGGCGCGATCGCGGTCGACATGGAGTCCGCGGCCACGCTGCACGGCGCCGTACGCACGGGCGCCCGCCCGGTTGCGGCCGTCCGGGTGGTCGTGGACGCTCCAGAACATGAACTCGTCCGGATCGGCACCTTGCGCGGTGGAATATCAGCTTTCCGCGTACTTCGTGCCGTCCTTCCCGCTTTTTTCGAATGGCACCGTTCCTTGTTGCTCCCCCGGAGGTGAGCCAGATGGCCATGCCGCTGCGCCAGTCCATCAAGGTTGCGACGTATCTCTTCGAACAGAAGCTGCGTGGGCGGGACAAGTTTCCGCTCATCGTCGAGCTGGAACCCCTCTTCGCCTGCAATCTGAAGTGTGAGGGCTGCGGTAAGATCCAGCACCCGGCGGGGGTGCTGAAGCAGCGTATGCCGGTGGCCCAGGCGGTGGGTGCGGTGCTGGAGTCCGGTGCGCCGATGGTGTCGATCGCCGGTGGCGAACCGTTGATGCATCCGCAGATCGACGAGATCGTGCGGCAGTTGGTGGCCCGCAGGAAGTACGTCTTCCTCTGCACCAACGCCATGCTGCTGCGCAAGAAGATGGACAAGTTCACGCCGTCGCCGTACTTCGCGTTCGCGGTGCACATCGACGGCCTGCGCGAGCGCCACGACGAGTCCGTGGCCAAGGAGGGCGTGTTCGACGAGGCCGTGGAGGCCATCAAGGAGGCGAAGCGGCGTGGCTTCCGGGTCACCACCAACTCGACCTTCTTCAACACCGACACCCCGCAGACCGTCATCGAGGTGCTCAACTTCCTCAACGACGACCTGCAGGTGGACGAGATGATGATCTCGCCCGCTTACGCCTACGAGAAGGCGCCCGACCAGGAGCACTTCCTGGGCGTCGAGCAGACCCGCGAGCTGTTCAAGAAGGCGTTCTCCGGCGGCAACCGGCGCCGTTGGCGGCTCAACCACTCGCCGCTGTTCCTCGACTTCCTCGAGGGCAAGGTCGACTTCCAGTGCACGGCCTGGGCGATCCCGAACTACTCGCTGTTCGGCTGGCAGCGGCCCTGCTACCTGATGAGCGACGGGTATGTGCCGACGTACCGGGAGCTGATCGAGGAGACCGACTGGGACAAGTACGGCCGCGGCAAGGACCCGCGCTGCGCCAACTGCATGGCGCACTGCGGCTACGAGCCGACCGCCGTGCTGGCCACCATGGGCTCCCTGAAGGAGTCTCTGCGGGCCATGCGCGAGACGATGGCCCAGAACCCCGGAAACGACAGGTGAGACCGTGACCGCCGTTTCCTTGGGCATCCCCGAGGTGCCGGCCCGGCCGATCGCGGAGCGACGCGTGTCGCGGCAGATCCACGTCGGGCCGGTGGCGGTCGGGGGCGGGGCGCCGGTGTCGGTGCAGTCGATGACGACGACGCGTACGTCGGACATCGGTGCCACGTTGCAGCAGATCGCGGAGCTGACGGCGACGGGCTGCCAGATCGTGCGGGTGGCGTGTCCCACGCAGGACGACGCGGACGCGCTGGCGACGATCGCGCGGAAGTCGCAGATCCCGGTGATCGCGGACATCCACTTCCAGCCGAAGTACGTCTTCGCGGCGATCGAGGCGGGCTGTGCGGCGGTCCGGGTGAATCCGGGCAACATCAAGCAGTTCGACGACAAGGTCAAGGAGATCGCGAAGGCGGCCAAGGATCATGGCACGCCGATCCGGATCGGTGTGAACGCGGGTTCCCTGGACCGTCGTCTGCTCCAGAAGTACGGCAAGGCGACCCCCGAGGCGCTGGTGGAGTCGGCGTTGTGGGAGGCCTCCCTGTTCGAGGAGCACGACTTCCGGGACATCAAGATCTCCGTCAAGCACAACGACCCGGTCGTGATGATCGAGGCGTACCGGCAGCTGGCGGCCCGGTGCGACTATCCGCTGCACCTGGGTGTGACGGAGGCGGGTCCGGCGTTCCAGGGGACGATCAAGTCGGCGGTCGCGTTCGGTGCGCTGCTGTC
>NZ_JBIAXT010000015.1:0-187237 GCF_042896945.1 Streptomyces sp. NPDC001222 | reverse complement strand
AGAAACGCGAACACACTCCCCGCCGGGATCAACTCCCGGCACATCTCCCACACATCCGGCCCGACCGTCTCCCCGGCCCATTCCCCCATCACCACAAAACGAGTCTGGCCCCGCCGCTCCCACGACGAGGCCAGAACCCCAAGATCTTCATGAGTCTTCTAGGGCCGTTCCCCCGGGCGGGTGCGGCCCTTCGGGTCAGAGGGCGTCGGGGCCGCGCTCGCCCGTCCGCACCCGTACGACGGTGTCCACGGGCACCGCCCAGACCTTGCCGTCGCCGATCTTTCCGGTCTGCGCCGCGCTCACCACCGCGTCGATCACCGCGTCGGCGTCGGCGTCCTCGACCACGACCTCGATGCGGACCTTGGGCACGAGGTCGACCTGGTACTCGGCGCCGCGGTAGACCTCGGTGTGGCCGCGCTGACGGCCGTAGCCGCTGGCCTCGGTCACGGTGAGGCCCTGAACGCCGAGTTCCTGCAGGGCCGTCTTGACCGCGTCGAGGCGGAAGGGCTTGACGATCGCGGTGATGAGCTTCATGCCTGGGACGTGACCTTCTGGGCGGCGGAGTGGGCGACCGGGGCGCCATGCCCCACGACTCCGTGATCGTAGGCGGTCTCGGCGTGCACCGTAAGGTCCAGGCCGGTGTGCTCCTGCTCCTCACTCGCGCGGAAGCCCATCAGCTTGTCGATCACCTTGCCGAGGGCGTACGTCACCGCGAAGGCGTAGCCGGCCACCACGACGACGGCCAGCAACTGCTTGCCGAGCAGGGCGGGTCCGCCCCCGTACAGCAGTCCCTTCGCCTCGCCGGTCATCCCCTCGACCGCGAACAGTCCGATGAGCAGGGTGCCGATCACACCGCCGACCAGGTGGACCCCGACGACGTCGAGCGAGTCGTCGTAGTTCAGCTTGAACTTCCAGCTCACGGCGTACGAGCAGACGGCCCCGGCGGCGAGGCCCACGACCAGCGCGCCGAGCAGGGACACCGTGCCGCAGGACGGGGTGATGGCGACCAGGCCCGCGACCGCGCCGGAGGCCGCGCCGAGCGTGGTGGGGTGGCCGTCGCGCTTCTGCTCGACGAAGAGCCAGCCCAGCAGTCCGGTGCAGCCGGCGGCGAGGGTGTTGAGGAAGGCGGCCGCCGCGAGGCCGCTCGCGCCGAGCGCCGACCCCGCGTTGAAGCCGAACCAGCCGAACCACAGGAGCCCCGCCCCGAGCATCACCATCGGCAGGTTGTGCGGACGCATGGCGTCCTTCTTGAACCCGAGGCGGGGACCGAGGACCAGGCACAGGGCGAGCCCGGAGGCGCCGGAGGTGATCTCCACGGGCAGACCGCCGGCGAAGTCGAGGGCCCCGAGGCGGGCGAGGATCCAGCCGCCCGGGCCCCACACCCAGTGCGCGACCGGCACGTACACGAGCAGGGCCCACAGCGGTACGAACACCAGCCACGCCCCGAACTTCGCCCGGTCCGCGACCGCGCCGCTGACGAGCGCCGCCGTGATGATCGCGAAGGTGAGCTGGAAGGCGGCGAAAAGGAGGGTGGGGACGCTGCCGTGCAGACTCCGGGGGCCGATGTCCGCCATGCCGGCGTGCTTCAGGCCGCCGATCAGCCCGCCCGCGCTGTCGTCGCCGAAGGCCAGGGAGTATCCGGCGGTCAGCCACACCACGGTGACCAGGGCGATCGACACGAAGCTCATCATCAGCATGTTGAGGACGCTCTTCGTGCGGACCATGCCGCCGTAGAAGAGGGCCAGACCCGGGGTCATCAGCAGGACGAGGGCGGTGGCGGCGAGCAGCCAGGCGGTGTCGCCGGTGTCGAGGGCGGGGGCTTTTCCGGCGGCCAGGCGGACGATCTCCACAGGCGGGTCTCCTCGGTGTGCGGGCTCGTCCGAGGGTCACCGCCGCGCGTTTCCGGTCGCGTACGGGTGTGTTTCCGTGACGTTTCGTGTTGCGTCGGCGTTTCCGGGACCTCACCGGTACCCCGGCAGGCGCACGAGCGTGCGGTGGGGCTCCGTGGATCAGGGACAATGGGCGCCATGAGCGTGCGCAGTCAGTCATCCGAGCCGACCGAGGCCGTCCACCGGGCGGGCTTCGCCTGTTTCGTGGGCCGTCCCAACGCGGGCAAGTCCACCCTCACGAACGCTCTGGTCGGGCAGAAGGTGGCGATCACCTCGAACCGGCCGCAGACGACCCGGCACACGGTACGGGGCATCGTGCACCGGCCGGACGCGCAGCTGATCCTGGTGGACACCCCGGGTCTGCACAAGCCGCGCACGCTGCTCGGCGAGCGGCTCAACGACGTCGTGCGCACGACCTGGGCCGAGGTGGACGTGATCGGCTTCTGTCTGCCCGCCGACCAGAAGATCGGCCCCGGTGACCGCTTCATCGCCAAGGAACTGGCGGGGATCAAGAAGACCCCGAAGGTCGCGATCGTCACCAAGACGGACCTCGTGGACTCCAAGGCCCTGGCCGAGCAGCTGATCGCGATCGACCAGCTCGGCAAGGAGCTGGGGATCGAGTGGGCGGAGATCGTGCCCGTGTCGGCGGCCGGGGACAAGCAGGTGGAGCTGCTCGCCGAGCTGCTGATCCCGCTGCTGCCCGAGGGGCCCGCGCTCTACCCCGAGGGTGATCTGACGGACGAGCCGGAGCAGGTCATGGTGGCCGAGCTGATCCGGGAGGCGGCGCTGGAGGGCGTGCGGGACGAACTGCCGCACTCCATCGCGGTGGTGGTGGAGGAGATGCTGCCGCGCGAGGACCGTCCGGCGGACAAGCCGCTCCTCGACATCCACGCGAACGTCTACATCGAGCGTCCCAGCCAGAAGGGGATCATCATCGGTCCCAAGGGCAAGCGGCTGAAGGAGGTCGGCATCAAGTCCCGCAAGCACATCGAGGCGCTGCTCGGGACCCCGGTGTTCCTGGACCTCCATGTGAAGGTGGCCAAGGACTGGCAGCGGGACCCGAAGCAGCTGCGCCGGCTGGGATTCTGAGCCGCCCGCACCCGGCGACGGCGGTCGCGCGCATGCCGATCGCCGGACGTGCTCACGCCGATCGGCGGAACCCGATCGTCGGTACGGCGCGCCGCCGCGGCCAGGGCTCCACACGCCCCTCCGGGACCAGCCGGTCGAGGAACGCGTACCGGGTGAGGGCGGCCGGGTCCTGGTCCTCGTAGGACTGGACCCGGCGCCACCACGCCGCGACCTCGGACCACCCCGGCGCAGACAGCGATCCGCCGAACTCCTGCACCGACAGCGCGGCCGTCAGGCCCGCGAAGGCGAGGCGGTCGGCGAGCGGCCACTCGGCCAGCGTGCCGGTGACGAAACCCGCCACGAAGACGTCGCCCGCGCCCGTCGGGTCCAGTGCCTCGACGGCGATCGCGGGCACGGCGGCGGTGTCGCCGGTGCGTCCGTCCACGGCGTACGCGCCCTCTGCGCCGAGGGTGACCACGGCCAGCGGCACATGGGCGCTCAGCGCGTGGGCGGCGGCGCGCGGGCAGTCGGTGCCCGTGTACCGCATGGCCTCCTCGGCGTTCGGCAGGAACGCCTCGCAGTGTTCGAGGTCGGCGAGGCCCGCGAGGTCCCAGGCCCCGGTGTCGTCCCAGCCGACGTCGGCGAAGACACGGGTGCCCCGCTTGGCGGCCTCGGCGATCCAGGGGGCGCGCCGGCCGGGGGTCAGCGAGGCGACGGCGGCCCGGGCGCGGGGCGGGCAGGCGGGTGCGGGCTGCTCCGGCGGCGGCTCGTGGCCGTGGGAGACCATGGTCCGCTCGCCCTCGTAGGCCATGGAGACGGTGACCGGGGAGTGCCAGCCGGGGACCCGTCGGGACGGCGAGAGGTCGATGCCCTCGCCCTGTTCCAGCTCGTCCCAGCAGTACTCGCCGTAGTGGTCGTCGCCGAAGGCCGCGGCCAGGGAGGTCTTCAGACCGAGCCGGGCCAGCGCGGTGGCCATGTTGGCGACACCGCCGGGGCTCGACCCCATCCCGCGCGCCCAGGACTCGGTGCCGCGCACGGGGGCGGATTCCAGCCCGGTGAAGATGATGTCGAGGAAGACCGTCCCGGTGAGGTACACGTCCCGGGGCGGGTCCTCGGGCGCGCGCAGGGCGGCCAGGGGGTCGACCTGGGAGGGATGGTGCGGCCCGTCCCCGATGTGGGGATGGGGGTGCGGCTTCTCCTGCGTGCCGGGGTGGCGGTGCGGTCCCTCTCCGGTGGTGGCGGTCACGGTGGGCTCCCTGACGTGGTGCGGATCCAGCCAGTGTGCACCAATCGTCACGGTGCGCGGCGGCGGTTGGCCGCGGCCGTCGCCCACGGCCGCCACCGACAACCGTCATCCGCGACCGTCACCCGCGGCCGTCGTGCGGAGCCGTGCGCCTACCAGCGGGGCACCACCGGAGTGACCCAGCCGGGATCCGCGACGCGCATCGCCGCGTCGTCGTCGCGCTCGCGCAGGGTGCCGTCGTCGGCGAGCCAGCGCGCGTGCAGGGCCGCCAGCCGGTCGCGGTCCAGAGTGACGCCGAGGCCGGGCGCGTCCGGTACGGCGATCCTGCCGCCCTCGAAGGTGAGGCGCTCGGTGATGACGTCCTCGGACTGCCAGGGGTAGTGGGTGTCGCAGGCGTGGTGCAGGTCGGGCACGGTCGAGGCGACATGGGTCATCGCGGCGAGGGAGATGCCGAGGTGCGTGTTGGAGTGCATGGACAGCGCGACCCCGAACGTCCGGCAGACGGCGGCCAGTTCCCGGGTGTTGCGCAGGCCGCCCCAGTAGTGGTGGTCGGACAGCAGGACCTGGACGGCGCCGCGGGTGAACGCCTTCTCGATCTCCGGGAAGGTGGTCACGCACATATTGGTGGCGAGCGGCATGCCGGTGCCCGCGGCGACCTCGGCCATCGCGTCCGTCCCGAGGGCGGGGTCCTCCAGGTACTCGAGGAGGCCGTCCAGTTCCCGGGCGACCTTCAGTGAGGTCGCGACGGTCCAGGCCCCGTTGGGGTCCAGGCGCAGCGGGTGTCCGGGGAAGGCCTCCGCGAGGGCACGGATCGCGGCGACCTCCTCGTCGGGCGGGAACACCCCGCCCTTGAGCTTGAAGGAACCGAAGCCGTACCGCTCCTTGAAGGTCCGGGCCTGTGCGACCACTCCCGCCGGGTCGAGGGCGGCACCCCAGTCGTCCTGTTCGGCGGCCACGCCCTCGGGATGGCCGGCCCACCGGTAGAACAGATACGCGCTGTACTCGACCTCGTCCCGCACCTTGCCGCCGAGCAGGGCGTGCACGGGCAGCCCGAGCGCCTTGCCGAGGGCGTCGAGGCAGGCGACCTCGAAGGCGGAGACGACGGACAGCCGGAGTTTGTCGGCGGTCTGGACCCCGCGCAGCCCGCCGACGTCGAGCCGGTCGCCGCCCGGGGCGCCCTCCACACCGATCTCGTCGGCGAGGGCGAACAGGGCGGTGGTGTCGGTCACCTGACGGCCGATCAGCTGCTGGGCGAAGGGCCGGGCGAGATCGAGGTACTTCGTGTCGCCGTAGGTCTCGCCGACCCCCGCGGTCCCGTCGGCGGTCACCACCTCCACGATCAGCCGGGGCGTGTACGGCTGGTGGACGCCCTGGGTGTTGAGCAGCGGCGGGTCGGCGACCAGGATCGGCGTCAGACGCACCTCGTCGATGGTGAGGTCGGGGCGGGACGCGACGGTCACGGGGCGGCTCCTACGAGGTCGGGTGCGGCGGTGAGCAGGGGCATGAGCCGGTCCTCCCCTGGCTGTCCCCCTCTGGCTGTCTCCCCATGGAGACACCGTCTATGTATGAAGATGAAGCCTAAGTAGGTGAACGAGGCTCGTCAATGGCCCCCCGTGCGCCGGGCGGCGCCCTCCCGTGCCCGGATTACGATCGGCGCATGTCAGACACAGGGGGCGTCCGCGAGGTGAAGTCGGCCGCGCGCACGGTCGAACTGCTCGAGGTGCTCGCGGCCCGCGGCGACCGCCCCGCACGGCTGCAGGAGCTGGCCGACCAGCTCTCGGTGCCGCGCAGTTCGATGTACGCCCTGCTGCAGACCCTGATCTCGCGAGGCTGGGTCCGCACGGACGTCACGGGCTCGCTCTACGGCATCGGCATCAGCGCCCTGCTGACGGGCACGAGCTATCTGGACTCCGACCCGCGCGTCCGTGCCGTGCGCCCGTTCCTGGACCAGGCGTCCGAGGCGCTGGGCGAGACGATCCATCTGGGCCGCCTGGACGGCATGGACGTGGCGTATCTGGCGACCCGCGAGTCGCACGCCTATCCGCGGACGATCAGCCGCGTCGGCCGCCGCCTGCCCGCCCACGCGGGCGCGCTCGGCAAGGCGCTGCTGGCCGAACGGTCCGACGAGGCACTGCCCCCGGGCCCGTACCCGGCACTCACCCCGAACACCCGCACGACCCGGGCGTCCCTGGCGGCGGACCTGGCCGCGACCCGCGAGCGCGGTCACGCGGTCGACCGCGAGGAGAGCGTCACCGGCATCGCCGGCTTCGGCTTCGCCCTGCGCTACGACACCCCGGCGCTGGACGCGATCAGCTGCTCGGTGCCGGTGGCCCGGCTGACACCGGAGCACGAGGAGCGGATCGTGGCGGTGATGCGGGAGGTGCGGGCCGGGATCGAGGGGGCCGCTCCGGGCCTCGCGGGGGCGCCGCACTGGCGTTGAACCCTGCCCGGCCGGCGGAAATCGCGCTCGTATACCCGGGCTCACCAGCCACAAACCCGAGAGTGACTCAGATCACACATCCCGCGCTTTTTCTCGAACCGCGTGCTTGATACAAATTGCCCCGCGCGTTCCTGTCGGTCGACGGACGGCGCCCAACCCCCCTCTTTTCTGAGCCGTCCTTTCGCACGCCCTGGAACGCCCGTGTCCTCGCGCACCGCCCCGCCCTGGCCCCTCGTCGCCCTTTTCACGGCCGGGTATCTCGCCGCGTACCTGCTGCCCACCACCGTCGGCAGACTCGACGCGGGTCTGCCGCTCTCCGCCACCGAGGCCGGCTCCATCGGCAGTGCCCTGCTGCTGAGTTCGGCCGCTGCGGGCTTTCTGCTGGCCGCCCACGTCCATCGCGTCGGCCCCCGGCGGCTGGCCCGCACGGGGCTGCTGCTCGCCGCCGCCGGATACGGCACGGCCGCCGTCAGCCACAGCATCCCCGTGGTCGTCGCGGGAGCGGTCGTCGGCGGCTTCGGGTCGGGCACGGCCACCACGGTCGCGGCGACCGGCATCGCCGCGCTCGGGGCGCCCCCCGCTCGAGCGGAGTCGAGAGCTTGGGGGAGCGACCCGCACGGCGCCTCCACGCTGGGCCTGTTGGGCGTCTCCGCGCTCGCCGGGGCGTTCTATCTGACGATCCCCCACCTCGGCCCCGGACACGGCCTCCCGCTCGCCGCGATCGCCCTCACCGCCCTCCTGGTGTGGCCCGCGACCGGCCGTCTCTCCTCCCCCGCACCCGTCGCCACGGCTCCCCGCGAGACCGGCCGGCTCCCCCACTGCGGCGCCGGGCTCGTGCTGGCCGGCGGCATCCTGTGCTGGTCCCTGGCCCAGAACTCCTTGTGGGGCGTCAGCGGACGCATCGGCCTCAGCCAGGCACACCTCAGCGAGGTCACCGTCGGTCTGGTCTTCGCCGTCGCACTCGGCGCCGGGCTGCTCGGCGTGATCGGCGCGAGCATGCTCGGGTCGCGTCTCGGCCGTGCGCTCCCCGTCGGCGTGGGCACGGCACTCATCGCCGGCTGTATCGCGCTCAGCGCCTCCGCCACCGGCCTCGGCACCTTCGCGACCGGTGAGATCGCCTGGAACACGCTCTACCCGATCGTGCTGTCGTATCTGATCGGCCTCGCCGCATCCCTGGACCGGCGTGGCCGCTGGGCCGTCCTCGTCGGCTCGGCGTCCTCGCTCGGCACCGCGGCCGGTCCCCTCACCGGCAGTGTGCTGGCCGCGCGGGCGGGCTTTCCGGCGATGGGCACGATCCTCGCGGCCGGTCTGCTGGCGATCGCCCTCCCGCTTGCCGCCGTCGCCCGGCAGCCGGGCGGCCGTCCGCTCCTGCGGGGCGGCGTGCGCCGCCGCCAGGGTGTTCAGGCCACCGTGGTCGCCGTGTCGACGGGCGGCGCAATGGGCGCGATCGCGCCGGCCGACACCTCCGAACAGCCGGTCGTGGAGATCCCGTTCGACACAACGGCGGCCGCGGACCAGGGGGCCTACGGCACGGCCGGGCCCCGGCAGACGACCGCCGCGTCGGGACCCGGAACCCCGTAGAGCCCCTCAGTTCCCGGTGAACTCGTACGCGTCCACCTCGGCGAGGTAGCGGGCCCGCCGCTCCTCGTCGTGGTCCAGGAAGGAGGCGAGGAACGAGTTGCGGGCCAGTTCGCGCATCCGTTCCGTGCTCAGCCCGAGGGTGTCGTGCACGGCGTGGAAGTTGTCCGCCACATAGCCGCCGAAGTACGCCGGGTCGTCGGAGTTGACGGTGCACAGCAGTCCGGCGTCCAGCATCGCGGGCAGCGGATGCTCCGCCAGGACGTCGACCGTGCGCAGCCGGACGTTGGACAGCGGGCAGAGCGTGAGGGGCACCCGCTCACGCACCAGCCGCTCGACCAGCGCCGGATCCTCCATGCAGCGCAGACCGTGGTCGACGCGCTCGATGCCGAGCACGTCGAGGGCCTCGGTGATGTACTCCGGCGGCCCCTCCTCGCCGGCGTGCGCGACGCGGCGCAGCCCGAGGGCGGCGGCGGCCTCGTACACCTCGCGGAACTTGGCGGGCGGGTGGCCGACCTCGGCGGAGTCGAGGCCGACGCCGACGATCCGGTCCAGGTACGGCTCGGCCGCCTGCAGCGTCTCCATCGCCGAGTCGGCGGACTCGTCCCGCAGGAAGCACATGATCAGCCGGGTGGAGACGTCGTGGTTCTCCTCGCTGCGGCCGAGCGCGCGCCACAGTCCCTCGACGACCGTCCCCATGGGGACGCCCCGGGCGATATGGGCCTGCGGGTCGAAGAAGATCTCGGCGTGCCGCACGCCCTGCGCGGCGGCCCGCTCCAGATACGCGTTGGCGAGATCCTCGAAGTCCCGCTCGGTCCGCAGTACGGCCATCAGCTCGTAGTACAGGTTCAGGAAGGACTGGAGGTCCTCGAAGGCGTAGGCCTTGCGCAGGTCGTCGGTGTCGGCGTACGGCAGTTCGACGCCGTTGCGGGCGGCCAGCTCGAAGGCCAGCTCCGGCTCCAGCGTGCCTTCGACGTGAAGGTGCAGTTCAGCTTTGGGGAGGGGCATCAAAGCATCGTAAGGCCTGGTCAGCGCCGTTTCGGGACCGGCACCCTGAGCAGGTCGTGCGCCACGGTCAGCTCTCCCTCGAACCCGGCGGCCCGTGCCTGCCGTTCGAACTCCTCCGGCTCCGAGTAGCGCTGGCTGAAGTGGGTGAGGACCAGGTGCCGCACCCCGGCCTCCCGGGCCGCCCGGGCCGCCTGACCGGCCGTCAGATGGCCGTACTCGACGGCGAGCTGTTCGTCCTCGTCGAGGAAGGTGGACTCGATGACGAGCAGGTCGCAGCCCTCCGCGAGGGCATACACCCCCTCGCAGAGCCGGGTGTCCATGACGAACGCGAACCGCTGTCCGCGCCGCACCTCGCTCACGGCCTCCAGCTGGACACCGCCGAGGGAGCCCTCGCGCTGGAGACGGCCCACGTCGGGGCCCGTGATCCCGTGCTCGGCGAGCCGCTCGGGCAGCATCCGCCGTCCGTCGGGCTCGACCAGCCGGTAGCCGAACGACTCCACGGGATGGGAGAGCCGGCGCGCCTCGAGCGTGTACGCGGCGGTCGTCGCGAGCACCCCGTCCTCGGCGACCGGTGCCTCGGTCAGCTGGACGGTCTCGCGGTAGGCGGTGGCGTACCGCAGCCGCTCGAAGAACCGCTGCCCCGACCGCGGGTAGTACGCGGTGATCTCGTGCGGCACCTTGTCCAGGTTGATCCGCTGGATGACCCCGGCCAGCCCCAGCGAGTGGTCCCCGTGGAAGTGCGTGACACAGATCCGGTGCAGATCGTGGGCGGCGACCCCGGCGCGGAGCATCTGCCGCTGGGTGCCCTCGCCGGGGTCGAAGAGGATGCCCTCGCCGTCCCAGCGCAGCAGATAGCCGTTGTGGTTGCGCTGCCGGGTCGGGACCTGGCTGGCGGTGCCGAGCACCACCAGCTCACGGGCGGACATGGCGCGTCATCCGGGGGGCCACTGCAGACCGCGGCCGCCGAGCACATGGGCGTGGGCGTGCCAGACGGTCTGCCCGGCGCCGCTGCCGGTGTTGAAGACGACGCGGTAGCTCTCCAGCTTCTCCTGCGCGGCGACCTCGCCGGCCTCGCGGAGCACATCGGCGGCCACCGACGGTGCGGCGGCGGCGAGGGTCGCGATGTCCCGGTGGTGGAGCCTCGGGATGACCAGTATGTGCGTGGGTGCCTGGGGATTGATGTCCTGGAACGCGAGTGTGGTGTCGGTCTCCCGGACGATCGTCGCCGGGATGTGCCCCGCGACGATCTTGCAGAACAAGCAGTCGTCCTGCGGCTCTCCCGCCATGTGCGTGCCTCCTCCTCACACGGACTGATCACTACGACGGCATCGTATCGGCCCCGCCCTCCGGTCCGGGAAGGGCCGGAGGGCGGGGCGGGGCCGGGGAACGTCCGCGGCGGTACGGCGGTTCACAGGGCCGGCAGCTCCGGGGGACGCTTGGCCGGGCGCTCCTCCAGGGCGGCCAGCGCCAGCCGCACCGCCTCGTCGAGCTGGACGTCCCGCCGGGCCGCGTGGTCCTGAGGTGTCTGGACCACCTCGATGTCGGGATCGACACCGTGGTTCTCCACGCCCCACCCGTAGCCCTCCAGCCAGAACGCGTACTTGGGCTGGGTCACCAGCGTCCCGTCGACCAGCCGGTACTTGCTGTCGATGCCGATGACGCCGCCCCAGGTCCGCGTTCCGACCACCGGTCCGATGCCGAGCGCCCTGACCGCCGCGTTGACGATGTCGCCGTCCGAGCCGGAGAACTCGTTGGCGACGGCGACCACCGGGCCGCGCGGAGCGTCCTCCGGGTAGCTGTACGCCCGCAGTCCGCGCGGCAGGTCCCAGCCCACGATCCGCCGCGCCAGCTTCTCCACGACCAGTTGGGAGGTGTGGCCGCCCCGGTTCTCCCGGACGTCCACGACCAGTCCCTCCCGCGCGACCTCGACCCGCAGATCGCGGTGGAGCTGTGCCCACCCGGAGCCCACCATGTCCGGCACATGCAGATAGCCGAGCCGTCCGCCGGACCTCTCGTGCACATACGCCCGCCGGTCCGCGACCCACGCGTGGTACCGCAGCGGCTCCTCGTCCGCGATGGGCACGACGACCACATGCCGTGGATCGCCCCCGCCCGCCGGCGAGACGGTCAGCTCCACCGGTTTGCCCGTCGTCCCGACCAGCAGCGGTCCCGGCCCGGCCACCGGGTCCACCGGCCGGCCGCCGATCGCCACGATCGCGTCCCCGGCCCGTACCGCCACCCCGGGCGCGGCGAGCGGCGCCCGGGCGTCCGGGTCGGAGGTCTCCGACGGCAGCACCCGGTCGATGCGCCAGCTGCCGTCCGGGTGCCGGGAGATGTCGGCCCCGAGCAGGCCCTGCCGGCGGTCCGCGCCGGGCCCGTAGCCGCCCGGTGTGACATACGCGTGCGAGGTGCCCAGTTCGCCCTGCACCTCCCACAGGAGGTCCACCAGGTCGTCGTGCGTGGCGATGCGCTCCAGGACCGGCCGGTACCGGTCCAGCACGCCGTCCCAGTCGACCCCGCCGAGGTCGGGCCGCCAGAAGTTGTCGCGCATGAGGCGGCCGGTCTCCTCGTACATCTGCCGCCACTCGGCCGCCGGGTCGACGGTCTGCCGGATCCGGGACAGGTCCACGGTGATGTTGGCGTCACTGTCGTCGTCGTTCGGGGCACGCCGGTCGCTCGGTACGACCTTGAGCTTGCCGTCGGTCCACAGCAGCACCCGCTTGCCGTCGCCGGTGACCGTGAAGTGGTCGGCGTCCGAGGCGAGATGCTCGATGCGCTGCTGGACGAGGTCGTAGCGCTCCAGCTCGGAGTGGGGATCGGGGTCGTCGGGGGTGGCCCGTGAGGTGCCGAGGACTCCGCGCACCGGGTGCCGCAGCCAGAGCACGCCGTCCTTGGCGGCCCGCAGGCCGGAGTAGCGCGCGGCCTCGACGGGGAACGGCACGATCCGGTCGGCGAGGCCGTCCAGGTCGACCCGGGTCGTCGGCGCGCCCTCGCTGTCGGGTGTCTCGTCCTTGTCCGGCGCCTCGAAGGGACGGCCGTGCCGCTGGGGCCCGAAGGGGGACGGGGTGGTCGCCGCGAGGGTGATCAGATGCGGCCGGGAGCCGCCCACGAAGGCCAGGTCGAAGACGTGCTCGTCGTAGACGGGGTCGAAGGAGCGGGCCGAGAGGAACGCCAGGTGCTTGCCGTCCAGGGTGAACGCGGGCGCGTAGTCCCGGAAGCGGAGCGGGGTCGCCTCCGTGACCGACAGATCGGCCGTGTTGGCGAGCTTGAGGTGGCGCAGCGGGCGGGGGCCGGGGTGCGACCAGGCCAGCCAGGCCGAGTCCGGGGAGAAAACGAGCCCGTCGGCCTCGCCGTCCTCGCTGCGGTCGACCTCGCGCACCTCGCCGCTGTCCCGCTCGACGAGCAGCACCCGCCCGTCGTGCGCGGCGACCGCGACCCGGCTGCCGTCGGGAGCGACCGCGAGCCCCAGCACCCGGCCGAGGCGCCCGCCGGCGAGCCGCCGCGGGGTGGCGCCGGGTGCGACTCCGGTGGCGGGCGCGAACTCCAGCGCGTCGTCGCCCTCCGCGTCCGTCACCCACACCACCCACTCCTCGCCGTCCGCACGGAAGGTGCGCGGCAGCCGGGCCCGGACGCCGGGCTCGGCGGCGAGCGCGCGGGCGGGCCCCGAGCGATGGGTGATCCAGTGGACGGCGCCGCGCACCGAGATCGCGCTGCCGCGCCCGGTGCGGTCGGGCGAGGCGGCCCCGAACCAGCGGCTCGCGCTCACCGGATACGGCTGCTGATCCACGCGCTGACCGCCGAGCCGGATGTCGAGCCGGCGGGGCTCGGCCCCGTCCAGGTCCTCCAGGAGCCACAGTTCACCGGCGGAGGAGTACACGACGCGGGTACCGTCGGTGGCCGCGTGCCGGGCGTAGAAGTGGTCGAGGGGGGTGTGGCGGCGCAGGTCCGAGCCGTCGGCGAGCGACGAGTACAGCGCTCCGACGCCCTCGTGGTCGGAGAGAAAGGCGATGCGTTCCCCGACCCAGCACGGATACTCGATGTTGCCGTCGAGGTCCTCGTGCAGCCGGACGAACTCCCCGGCCCCCTCACCGTCGGCGGACCGGTCGATCCACAGCTTGCCGGCCGTGCCGCCGCGGTACCGCTTCCACCAGGCGGCCTCGCGGCCCATGGGCGCCGACAGCAGCACGGTGGCCGGGCCGTGGGCGACCTCGCCGACGGGCCCGTACGGCAGGGTGGTGGCCGGGCCGCCGTCGAGCGGTACGGCGTGCGCCCAGGAGCGGCGCAGGGAGGCCTGGCCGACCGTGCTGAGGGCGAGCACCCGTCCGTCGGTGGTCCAGCCGCGTACCTGGGTCTTGCCGCTGCCCCAGTGGGTCAGGCGCTGGGCGGGGCCGCCGTCGATCGGGGCGGCGTACACCTCGGGGGCGCCGTCGCGGGTGGAGGTCCAGGCCACGGTCTGGCCGTCCGGGGATATCCGGGGGTGGTTGACCGGGACGTTGTCGGCGCTGACCCGCCAGGCACGGCCGCCGTCGAGCGGGGCGACCCAGACGTCGTCCTCGGCGGTGAAGGCGACCGACTCGCCGTGCAGATGCGGGAAGCGGAGGTACGCGGGCGATATGGACTGAGTCACCAGGTCACCCTAAGCAGCAAGTGTGTTCACGGACAGGGGTTTTGTCAGCCGCCCGGTTCGTCGTGAGGGGTCGTGCGGATCATTTGCCCTGGACGGGCCAGCAGGTGGGGTCGCCCTGGCACCAGATGGTCCTCGTCACGGTGACGGTGGGTCCGGGCAGGCCGGGGTTCGGCTGATAGGTGCCGGGCGGGGGGTACGTCGGGGTCGGCGGGGCGTCGCAGTTGCCGAGGCCGCTCACATGGAACCACTGCCTGCCGCCCACGGTGGCCCGCAGGTCCCCGCGGACGCACCTGCCGTCGACGACCCGGGTGATCCTGCCCTTGACGGTGATGTCCTTGTCGTCGTCGGTCTTGCCCTGGCAGTCGACGCTGACGACGGTGGTCTCGGTCGGTGCGGGTGTCCTCGCGGAGCGGGTGGCGGAGGCGCCGGTGCCGTAGCCGCCCGTGCAGCTGAGCCAGCGCACCTTCACATGGTGCTGCTGGAGTTCCTCGGTCGCGGTCTGGTCGGTGGTGTACGCCGCCGCCACGGTGCTCAGGTCACCGGGCTGGCACGCCACGGCTCCGCCGACGGCGACCGCCACGAGTCCGGTCGCCGCCAGGGCCCGCCGTCCCCGCGGGCGCCACCGAATCCGCCTCAATGCCCCCATGGAGGGCAGCCTGCCACTCTCCCGCCGCCGGCGGTAGAGCGCATACGGCCACCCAGCGCTCCCGCGTCACACCCCCGACGCGCCGTCAGCCGCGCAGCAGAAGCCATTCCTGGAGTTCGACCAGGTTGCCCTCGGGGTCCTTGAGGTGGGCGACGCGCATACGGTCGGTCATGGGGACCGGACCGTGCAGCAGGGTCGCACCGCGGGAGACGATGCTCTCGCAGTAGGAGTCCAGGTCGTCGACGCGCAGCACCACGAGCGAGCGGTGCCCCGTCGCGGCGTCGCCCAGTTCGCCCAGGACGCGGGCCATCATCTCCCGGTCCTGCAGGGCGATGCCCGCCGAGCCGACGGCGGGAGAGAACTTCTCGTACGGCCCCTCCCCGGATCCCGACTGGGGCTTGAGGCCGAGGACGTCGGCGTAGAACCGGTAGCAGGCGGCGAAGTCCGAGACCAGCAGCCGTACCTGGGCGAGTTCCATGGTGTACCCCCGAAGGTCAGGACCAGCGTCCGGTGCGGCCGAGCAGCAGCGCGGCCGCCGCGGTGCCGGCGGTCGAGGTGCGCAGCACGGTGCGGCCCAGCCGGAAGGCCCGTGCGCCCGCCTCCTCGAACAGGGTCAACTCCTCGGGGGCGACGCCCCCTTCGGGCCCGACGATCAGCACGATCTCACCCTCGGTGGGGAGTTCCACGGTCGCGAGGGGGTCCTCGCCGCTCTCGTGCAGGACCGCCGCGAAGTCGGCCTTGGCGAGAAGTGCCGCAACCTGCTTGGTCGTCGCCGCGTCCGCGACCTCGGGGAAGCGCACCCGGCGGGACTGCTTGCCCGCCTCGCGGGCGGTGGCCCGCCACTTGCCGAGAGCCTTCAGTCCCCGGTCGCCCTTCCACTGGGTGATGCAGCGGGAGGCCTGCCAGGGGACGATCGCGTCGACGCCGACCTCGGTCATGGTCTCCACGGCCAGCTCGCCCCGGTCGCCCTTGGGCAGGGCCTGGACGACGGTGATCCGGGGTGTCTGCGGCGGCTCCTCGGACACCGAGGTCACCCGGACGACCAGCCGGTCCTTGCCCTCGGTGCCGACGACCTCGCACTCCGCCCGGCGTCCGGCGCCGTCGGTCAGGACGACGGCCTCCCCCGGCCGCAGCCGCTTCACCGAGACCGCGTGCCGCCCCTCGGGGCCGTCGAGCACGAACTCGGGACCGACGGCGTCGAGCCGGTCCACGACGAACACGGGCGCCGTCATCGACCGGCACCGCCCGTGGACAACGCTGTCGCGGCCTCGCGGAGTTCCGCCGCCAGGACCTCCACCAGGCGTCCGGCGGGCAGGTCACGGGCCAGACGGTGGCCCTGGCCGGCGAACAGCGACATGCCCTGCGGGTCGTCGGCCTTGGCGGCCGCCTTGCGCAGCGGCGAGGTGAGGTGGTTGATCTCGGGGTAGGCAGCGGGCGCGTACGGTCCGTGCTCCCGCATGAACCGGTTGACCAGGGCGCGGGCCGGGCGCCCGGAGAACGCGCGCGTCAGCTCCGTACGGACGAACAGGGGGTCGGTCAGCGCCTGCTTGTGCAGGGGGTGCGCGCCGGACTCGGGGGTGGCGAGGAACGCGGTGCCGAGCTGGGCCGCGTTCGCGCCCGCCGCGAGCACCGCGGCGATCTGGCTGCCGCGCATGAGGCCGCCGGCCGCGACGATCGGGATGCGTACGGCCTCACGGATCTGGGCGACCAGGGTGAGCAGCCCGATGCCGGAGCCGTCGTTCTCGGCGCTGTCGCGATGGGTGCACTGGTGGCCGCCGGCCTCGACGCCCTGTGCGATCACCGCGTCGGCGCCCGCCTCCTGCACGGCCAGAGCCTCCTCGGCGGTGGTCGCGCCGACCAGGGTGAAGGTGCCCGCGCGGCGCAGGGACTGAAGCACCGAGGGGGCGGGGACGCCGAAGTGGAAGGAGACCGCCGGCACCGGGTCGTCGAGCAGGACGGCGAGCTTGGCGTCGTAGCCGTCGTCGCGGCCGCTGTCGGGGTCGCCCAGTCCGGCCTTGTACCAGGTGGCCTCGCCGGCGAGCTGTTCGGCGTAGACCTCGACGGCGGCGGGGTCCGCCAGGTCGGGCTGCGGGACGAACACGTTCACGCCGAAGGGACGGCCGGTGAGCCCGCGGAGCTGCTTGATCTCCTGGTACATGCCGTCGGCGGTCTTGTAACCGGCGGCGAGGAACCCGAGGCCGCCCGCCTCGGACACGGCGGCCGCGAGCTGTGGCACGGAGACTCCGCCCGCCATGGGCGCCTGCACGATCGGATGGCGGAGGAGATCGGTCAGCACGGAGGACATGACGGCATGTTGTCACGTCCTTCGAACAAGTCCGAATCCGGGCTTCCGCTGGCATATGCCCCGGGAAAGGTCCGCGGGTCAGGGCGGTGGGAGGGTGCTCACGAGCGGCCGGAACGGGGCCGGGAGCGGCAGCCGACAGCAGCCCCGGGAAGCACAACGGCGCCGGTTCGAGGGGACCGGCGCCGCTGTGGTGTCCACGGAGGGTCAGCGCCCGTTGAAGGCGTCCTTCAGGCGCGAGAACAGGCCCTGCTGTCCCGGCTGGAACTGGCCCTGCGGCCGCTCCTCGCCGCGCAGCTGCGCCAGCTCCCTCAGCAGGCGCTCCTGCTCGGGGTCCAGCTTCGACGGCGTCTGCACCTCGACATGCACGACCAGGTCGCCCCGGCCGCCGCCGCGCAGATGCGTGACGCCCCGGCCGTGCAGCGGGATCGACTGGCCGGACTGCGTGCCCGGGCGGATGTCGACCTCCTCCATGCCGTCCAGCGTCTCCAGCGGCACCTTGGTGCCGAGGGCCGCCGCCGTCATCGGGAGGGTGACCGTGCAGTGCAGGTCGTCGCCGCGGCGCTGGAACATCGGATGCGGCAGCTCGTGGATCTCGACGTACAGATCGCCGGCCGGACCGCCGCCGGGGCCGACCTCGCCCTCGCCGGCGAGCTGGATCCGGGTGCCGTTGTCGACGCCCGCGGGGATCTTGACGGTGAGCGTCCGGCGGGAGCGCACCCGTCCGTCGCCCGCGCACTCCGGGCACGGGTTCGGGACGATCGTGCCGAAGCCCTGGCACTGCGGGCAGGGCCGGGAGGTCATGACCTGGCCCAGGAAGGACCGCGTGACCTGGGAGACCTCGCCGCGGCCGCGGCACATGTCACAGGTCTGCGCGGAGGTGCCGGGCGCGGCGCCCTCGCCGTTGCAGGTGTTGCACACCACGGCCGTGTCGACCTGGATGTCCTTCGTGGTGCCGAAGGCCGCCTCGTCGAGCTCGATCTCCAGCCGGATCATGGCGTCCTGGCCCCGGCGGGTGCGCGAGCGCGGTCCGCGCTGCGACGCCGTGCCGAAGAACGCGTCCATGATGTCCGAGAAGTTCCCGAAGCCGCCCGCGCCGAAGCCGCCCGCGCCCGCGCCGCCCGCCTGGGACAGGGGGTCGCCACCGAGGTCGTAGACCTGCTTCTTCTGCGGGTCCGAGAGCACCTCGTACGCGGCGTTGATCTCCTTGAACCGCTCCTGCGTCTTGGGATCAGGGTTGACGTCCGGGTGCAGCTCGCGGGCGAGCCGGCGGAACGCCTTCTTGATCTCTTCCTGCGACGCATCGCGGCGCACGCCGAGTACGGCGTAGTAGTCCGTGGCCACTTACGACTCCGCCAGGATCTGTCCGACGTACCGTGCCACCGCTCGTACCGCTCCCATCGTTCCCGGGTAATCCATGCGGGTCGGTCCGACCACGCCGAGTTTCGCTACTGCCTCGCCGCCCGAACCGTAGCCCACGGAGACGACCGACGTGGAGTTGAGTCCCTCGTGAGCGTTCTCGTGACCGATACGCACCCGCATGGACGGATCCTTCGCCTCACCCAGTAGCTTGAGGAGCACGACCTGCTCCTCGAGCGCCTCCAGCACGGGGCGGATGGTGAGAGGGAAGTCATGCCCGAAGCGGGTGAGATTGGCGGTGCCGCCGATGATCAGCCGCTCCTCGGTCTCCTCCACGAGGGTCTCCAGAAGGGTGGAGAGCACCGTGGTGACCGTGCCCCGGTCCTCCGGTTCGAAGGCCTCGGGCAGGTCCTGCACGAGCTGCGGGACGTCCGCGAAACGGCGGCCGGCGACATGGCTGTTGAGCCGCGCCCGCAGATCCGCGAGTGACGTTTCTCCAAAGGGCGCGGGGCAGTCGATCATGCGCTGCTCGACCCGGCCGGTGTCGGTGATCAGCACGAGCATCACCCGCGCGGGCGCCATCGCCAGCAGTTCCACGTGCCGCACCGTCGAGCGGGTCAGCGACGGGTACTGCACGACGGCGACCTGCCGGGTGAGCTGCGCGAGCAGACGTACCGTACGCGCCACGACGTCGTCGAGGTCGACGGCGCCCTCCAGGAAGTTCTGGATCGCGCGGCGCTCGGGCGGGGTCATCGGCTTGACGGCCGCGAGCTTGTCGACGAAGAGGCGGTAGCCCTTGTCCGTGGGGATGCGTCCGGCGCTGGTGTGCGGCTGGGCGATATAGCCCTCGTCCTCCAGCGCGGCCATGTCGTTGCGGACGGTGGCCGGGGAGACGCCGAGGTTGTGCCGCTCGGTGAGCGCCTTGGAGCCCACCGGCTCCTCGGTGCCCACATAGTCCTGGACGATCGCGCGCAGCACTTCGAGCCTGCGTTCACTCAGCATGCGCACACCTCCAGCGATCCGTTCCCCTGCGCTTCCCTGGCACTCTGCGCGGGTGAGTGCCAGCATCCCCGGGCCAAGTGTACGGCCGTCGGGTACGCCCCCGGCAAGGGCGGGCGCCTGTGCCGCGCCGACGTGTACCGACCTGTCCCGCCCTGTCCTGTCCGGGCGCCTGCGGATAGCGTCACCCCATGACGGTGAGGTGGGAAGAGTCCGGGTGGGAGGCGCTCGGCGCCCGGGCAGGGCGTACACGGCTGCCGGGATGGGACTGCACGGCGGGACTGGTGGTCGGCGAGCGCGGAGCGCTCATGATCGACGCCGGGTCGAGTCTCCGTGAGGGCGCGCGGCTGCGCACCGAGACACGGCGGCTGCTCGCGCCGCTCGGCGGGGACCGGCGTGTGACACATCTCGCCCTGACGCACCCCCATTTCGATCATGTCCTCGGGTCGGCGGCGTTCGCGGGCGTGGAGGTGTTCGGGGCGGTGGGCACGGACGCGGTGTTCGACCGTGAGCGCGACGTGCTGGTCGCGGACGCGGTGCGGCACGGCCTGGACGCGGCTGAGGCGGCCGAGGCCGGGGACGTGCTGGTGCGCCCGCGCCATCAGGTGTCGGGTGAACGGACGCTGGACCTGGGCGGGGTGCAGGTGCTGCTGGCGCATCCGGGCCCGGCCCACACGGCGCACGACCTGGTGGTTCTGGTCCCCGGCGAGCGTGAGGTGGTGTTCTGCGGGGACCTGGTGGAGGAGTCCGGCGAGCCGCAGGCGGGCCCGGACGCGGTTCCCGCGCACTGGCCGGCGGCCCTGGACCGGCTGCTCGGACTGGGCGGCCCGGACGCGGTGTACGTGCCGGGGCACGGTGCCGTGGTGGACGCGGCGTTCGTCCGGGCGCAGCGCGACGAACTGGCGTCCCGCTTCGGCGTGTCGTGAGGGCTTCCCCATCCGTCACGGCGGGGCTTCTCCTATCGTCATCCGAATGCGCCAGTACTCGCCGGACCTGACCCCGCCGTGGAAGAAGCCCGAGCCCGTGCCGGAGATCCCGGCGGACCCCGGTCTCGTGGTCGAGGAGCCGCGCACCGGCTTCTGCGGCGCGGTGATCCGCTGCGAGGCGGGCACGGTGACCCTGGAGGACCGCTTCGGCAAGCACCGGGTGTTCCCGCTGGAGCCGCCGGGGTTCCTGCTGGAGGGCCGGGTGGTGACCCTGGTGCGCCCGTCGAGCGCGCCGGTGCGTCCCACGCGTACGGCGTCGGGCTCGTTGGCCGTCCGGGGAGCGCGCGCGAGGGTGGCCCGCGCCGGCCGTATCTATGTGGAGGGCCGCCACGACGCCGAGCTGGTCGAGAAGGTGTGGGGCGACGATCTGCGCATCGAGGGCGTGGTGGTGGAGTACCTCGAGGGCGTGGACGACCTGCCGTCGATCGTGTCGTCCTTCGCGCCGGGTCCGGACGCGCGGCTGGGCGTGCTCGTGGACCACTTGGTGCCGGGTACGAAGGAGTGGCGTATCGCCGAGTCGGTGACCAGCGAGCACGCGCTGGTCGTCGGCCATCCGTACATCGACATCTGGGAGGCGGTGAAGCCGGCGGCCGTGGGGATCGCGGGGTGGCCGCGGGTTCCGCACGGGCAGGACTGGAAAAAGGGCGTGTGCCGGGCGCTGGGGTGGCCGGAGAACACGGGTGCGGCCTGGCAGGGGATCCTGTCCCGGGTGCGGTCCTACAAGGACCTGGAGCCGGAGTTGCTGGGGCGGGTGGAGGAGCTGATCGACTTCGTCACGGATAGCGGTGGGGCCTGACTCCGGGAAACGTCCCGAATTCGCCGGTGTCCAGCTCGATTCCCAGGATCGCCAGCGGCAGGCCGGCGCCGAACTTCGTCACGTGCTGCGTTTGGTAGTCGGCTCTCTCGCCCTCGCCATCGGGGTTCGTGAGCAGGACACACTGCGCCATGACCGGGTCGACGACGAGATGAGCGGGCACCTTGCCTGCGGCGTAGATCGACCTCTTGACCTCGTGATCCCGTGCGACGCTGGTTTCGGCGACGACCTCGACGACCATCGTGATCAGTGGCGACGGCAGCAGGCGCCCGGAGCGGGGCATGAGGTCACGCTCCAGGACCAGGTCCGGTACGGGCTCACTGGCTTCGTCGAGGACATCGACATCCTGGGTCTGGAGGCGAGCCCACCGGTTGCGCGGAATCTGGTCCGACACGTCTTCCACAATCATGTTGTGCACCAGGTCGGGACTGGCCATCATCACGATTTCCCCCCGGAGAAGCTCTCGACCCTGACGCCCTCGGGAGGCTCAAGCTCCTCGAAGTACCTGGTCATCCCACGCTCGTCCACCGCGGTCATCTCCGTGGCCCTCCACATCCGCCGCGTCCTGTCGGCGGCAGCCCACGAATCAGGTCAGGGACCGAAGCGGCGTTCCGCACCGACTCACCCGCGGGAGTGATCAGTCCACGAGGTCCCGCACCACCGCGTCCGCCAGCAGCCGTCCCCTCAGGGTGAGGACCGCCCGGCCCTCGTCGTACGGGCCCTTCTCCAGGAGTCCGTCCGTCAGGGCCCGGCGTGCGGCCGCGCGCCCCTCCTGCCGGAGCAGCGACAGCGGGACGCCCTCCCTCAGGCGCAGTTCCAGCAGGATGCGCTCCACCCGGCGGTCCTCCTCCGACAGGAGTTCCCGTCCGGCCCCCGGGGAGCGGCCCTCGGCGAGCGCCGCCGCGTACGCCCCCGGGTGCTTCACGTTCCACCAGCGCACGCCGCCCACATGGCTGTGCGCGCCGGGGCCCGCGCCCCACCAGTCGGCGCCGCGCCAGTACAGCTCGTTGTGCAGACAGCGGCCGGACTCCGAGGTGGCCCAGTTGGAGACCTCGTACCAGTCGTAGCCCGCCGAGCCGAGCACCTCGTCCGCGATCAGATAGCGGTCCGCGTGCACGTCGTCGTCCGTCATCGGTATCTCGCCCCGCCGGATGCGGCGGGCGAGCTGGGTGCCCTCCTCGACGATCAGCGCGTACGCCGAGACGTGGTCGGGGCGCGCGCCCAGCGCCGCGTCCAGGGAGGCCCGCCAGTCGTCGTCGCTCTCGCCCGGGGTGCCGTAGATCAGGTCGAGGTTGACGTGCTCGAAGCCCGCCGCCCGCGCCTCGGCCACACAGGCCTCGGGGCGGCCCGGGGTGTGGGTGCGGTCCAGGATCTTCAGTACGTGGGGGCGGGCGCTCTGCATGCCGAAGGAGATGCGGTTGAAGCCGCCCTCCCGGAGGGTCTCGAGATACGCCGGGTCGACCGACTCGGGGTTCGCCTCCGTCGTGACCTCGGCGTCGGCCGCGAGCCCGAACTCCTCGCGGATCGCCCCCAGCATCCGTACCAGGTCCGCCGCGTCCAGCAGGGTCGGGGTGCCGCCCCCGACGAAGACCGTGCGGACCTCGCGCGGGTCGTCGCCCAGCACCTTGCGGGACAGCCGGATCTCCTCGATCAGCGTCTGCGCGTAGTTGTCGCGGGACGCCAGCACCCCGCCCGTGCCGCGCAGCTCCGTAGCCGTGTACGTGTTGAAGTCGCAGTAGCCGCAGCGCGTCGCGCAGTACGGCACATGCAGGTAGAACCCGAGGGGGCGCTCGGCGGCTCCGGCGAGGGCGTGCGCGGGCAGTGCGCCGTCGTGGGGGACGGGCTCGCCGTCGGGGAGTGCGGAAGGCATGTCCTCCATTGTCCAGCACCGGGGACGTGACCGTTTCGGGGCACGTCACTCGGCGCGCAGCACCAGCAGTGCCAGGTCGTCCTCCGGGGGCTGCCCCCCGAACTCGTGCACCAGGGTCCGGATCCGCTCCGCGATCAGCTCGGCACTCAGGCCGGCGCAGCCGGCCAGCGCCGCCGCGAGCCCGTCCCCGTCGTCGAACTGGCGGGACCCGCTGCGCCGCTCGGTCACCCCGTCCGTGACGCACAGCAGCGTGTCGCCGGAGTACAGCTCGAACGTCTCGCACACATAGGTGACGTCCTCGACGACCCCGAGGAGGGTCTGTGGCTGGGCCACGACCCGTACGTCGCCGTCCGGGCCCAGCAGCAGCGGCAGCGGATGCCCGGCGGAGGCGAGCGTGCACCGCACCCCGCCGTCGAAGGGGACCAGCTCGCCGTAGAGCAGGGAGAGGAAGCGCGCGTGGGGGCCGCCGTCGGCGACCGGCACGGGGGCGCCCGCCGCCACCAGCGCCCGCGCCGCCGCGTCCGCCGCCTCCGTGGCGTCGTCGAGGAGGAGCTGGTTGAGGCGGTCCAGGACGTCGGGGACCGCATATCCCTCGCGAGCCAGCAGCCGCAGCCAGGGGCGGGCCAGCCCGATCACGACCGCCGCCTCCGGGCCCTTGCCCTGGACGTCCCCGAGGGCGAAGCACCACCGTCCGCGGCCGGCCGGGAAGAGGTCGTAGAAGTCGCCGCTGGGGCCGCCGCCCTTGTCGCACGGTTCGTACACGAGCGCGCTGCTCACCCCGGGGATCTCGGCGACGGCCCCCGGCAGCAGGCCCCGCTGCAGCACCCTGCTGATGGTGGCCTGGCGCGCGTACTGCCGGGCCGCCCCGATGGCGAGCGCCACCCGGCGGCTGAGGTCCTCGACGAGCCCGGTGACCTCGTCGGGGAAGCGCAGCAGTCCCGTACGGCCGATGACCAGCGTGCCGAGCGGCCGGCCGCCGGCGATCAGCCGGTAGGCGAGCGCCGCCCCGGTCGCGCCGCGCGGGCCGAGCGCCTCCCCGGGCCAGGGCACGGGCACCGCCCGGGAACGCACCGACTCCGGCAGCCGCGGCGGGTCCTTCTCCAGCACCCGGCGCAGCTCCTCGATGCGGTTCTCGCTGCCGTGCCAGACCCGGGCGAGGCGCGGCCCGGTCGCGACCGCCGTCTCGGGCCCGTGCCAGCCCGTCGCCTCGTCCTCCAGCCACACCGCGCACCAGTCGGCGAGCCGCGGCACGAGGAGCTGCCCGGTGAGCGCGGCGACCAGGTCCTCGTCGAGCTGTCCGGCGAGCAGGTCGGAGGCCTCGGCGAGGAAGGAGAGCGCGCCGCGGCCCCGCCATTCCCGGTCGGGCACACCGCGTCCGGGCTCGGCGTAGGCGGCGGGTTCGGGCCCGAGGATCTCGGCCGTGCCGAGCCCGCCCACCAGGACGTCCTCACCGGCGTAGACCTCGATGCCGTCCTCGTCGGCCGCGGCGCCGTCGAGGGGCAGCTGTGCCCAGACGGTCTTGGTGGCGGTGCGGTAGGTGATCCCCCAGGCGGTGGCGAGCGCGCCGACGAGGCGCAGCCCGCGGCCGTACTCGGGTATGCCGTAGGTGTGTTCGGGAGCTTCGTCCCGTACCGGGCGCGAGGGGTGGTGGTCGGAGACCTCGACGAGGAGGCCGGGGGGTTCGTCGTCCGTCTCGTGGAGGCGGCAGACGATGTCGACGTCGGTGCCCGCGTGCACGACCGCGTTGGTCACCAGTTCGCTGACCACGACCAGGGCGTCGTCGGCCAGCCGCTCGGTGAAGGTGTCGGGCTCGGCCGCCTCGGCCCACGCGGAGAGGGCTGCGCGCACGAAACGGCGGGCGGCGCCCGGCGCGAGCGGTCCGCCCGGCAACGTCGTACGGACCACCGTGTGCAGCGCCGCGCCCTCGTGCACGGGCATGTCAGAGGCACGTGAGATGGTCTCCCGTTGCGTGGGAATGGCCCCCATGGACGGCTCCCCGAGCGGTTCCGGTGAACTCCGACGAATACGCCTCCGGCGATGCGGACAGAGTGACAGACCGGACCCGCTCATAAGCACCGAGTTACCGAAGTGGGCCGTCATGGGTGAGAACCGTGCTACGGATGTGCCCGAAGACGGTCGGATTCGAGCAACGGATCTACGTCCTCTGCTCGTGCGGAATATGCCCGTCGGGACCCCGGACCCGACCCCACCACGGGCCCGGGTCCGGGAGTGGGGCCCTACGACTCGCGTGTCCCCGCGTACATCTCGTCGATGAGGTGCTTGTACTCCCGCTCCACCACCGGACGCTTCAGCTTCAGGCTCGGCGTGATCTCACCGTGCTCCACGTCGAGGTCCCGCGGCAGCAGCCGGAACTTCTTGATGGTCTGCCAGCGCTGGAGACCGGCGTTGAGCTCCCGGACATAGCCGTCGACCATCTCGACCGTGGCGGGAGCGGCGACGATCTCGGCGTAGGACCTGCCCCCCAGGCCGTTCTCCTTCGCCCAGTCGAGGATCGCGGGCTCGTCCAGGGCGATCAGCGCGGTGCAGAAGTTCCGGTCGGCGCCGTGCACCAGGATGTTGGAGACGTACGGGCACACCGCCTTGAACTGTCCCTCGACCTCGGCGGGCGCGATGTACTTGCCGCCGGAGGTCTTGATGAGGTCCTTCTTGCGGTCGGTGATCCGCAGATAGCCGTCGGGCGACAGCTCACCGATGTCCCCGGTGTGGAACCAGCCGTCCGCCTCCAGCACCTCGGCGGTCTTGTCGGGCAGCCCGTGGTAGCCCTCCATGATCCCGGGGCCGCGCAGCAGGATCTCGCCGTCGTCCGCGATGCGCACCTCGGTGCCGGGCAGCGGCTTGCCGACCGTGCCCGTGCGGTACGCCTCGCCCGGGTTCACGAACGAGGCCGCGGAGGACTCGGTGAGGCCGTAGCCCTCCAGGATGTGGATGCCGGCGCCGGCGAAGAAGTAGCCGATCTCGGGCGCGAGGGCGGCGGAGCCGGAGACACAGGCCCGCAGCCGGCCGCCGAACGCCTCGCGGATCTTGGCGTACACGAGCGTGTCGGCGACCTTGTGCTTGGCGGCGAGGGCGAAGGGCACGGAGGCGGTGCCGGTGCGCCGGAAGCTGTCCTGGGTGACCTTGGCGTACTCGCGGGCGACCCCGACGGCCCACTGGAAGATCTTGTACTTGGCCGGCCCGCCCGCGCGGGCCTTGGCCGCGACGCCGTTGTACACCTTCTCGAAGATGCGGGGCACGGCCGCCATGTAGGTCGGCTGCACCACCGGAAGGTTCTCGATGATCTTGTCGGCACGGCCGTCGACCGCGGTGACGTGCCCGATCTCGAGCTGCCCGGAGGTGAGCACCTTGCCGAAGACGTGGGCGAGCGGCAGCCACAGGTACTGCACGTCGTCGGCGCCGAGCAGTCCGGTCGCGGCGATCGCCTTGGCCATGTACGACCAGTTGTCGTGCGGCAGGCGCACGCCCTTGGGCCGGCCGGTGGTGCCGGAGGTGTAGATGAGGGTGGCGAGCTGGTCCTTGGTGATCGCACCGACCCGCTCCTTGATCAGCCCCGGGTGCTTGGCCAGATAGGCCGCGCCACGCGTCTCCAGCTCGGCGAGGGTGAGGACCCAGTCCCCGGACTCGACGCCCGTCGGGTCGATGACGACGACATGGTGGAGCTGGGGCAGCTCGGAGCGCTTCTCCAGGGCCTTGGCGAGCTGGTCGGCGTTCTCCGCGACGAGGACCTTGCTGTCGGAGTCGGAGAGGATGAAGGCCGACTCCTCGGCGTTGGTCTGCGGATAGATGGTGGTCGTGGCCGCACCGGCGCACATGATGCCGAGGTCGGCGAGGATCCACTCCAGACGGGTGGAGGAGGCGAGCGCGACGCGCTCCTCGGGCCGTACACCCAGCTCGATCAGTCCGGCGGCGATCGCGTGGACCCGCTCGGCGGCCTGCCCCCAGCTCAGCGACTTCCAGTCGTCGGGGCCCTGGCCGGTGGCCGACGGCACGGGGTAGCGATAGGCCTCGGTGTCCGGTGTGGCCGCCACACGCTCCAGGAAGAGGGCCGCGACAGAGGGCGGACGGTTCTCGATCAAAGTCTGTGTGTGGCTCACGACATCCTCCGGGCCCGCGTCGGTGCGGCTGGCTCATTCCTGCTGTTTCTGCTCGCGGGCGATTGTTTAACTCGCGAGTAACGTTCGAGCAGGGATCAGGGTAGAGCCCGACCAGCCGGTTTGTAAGAGGCACAGGTCACTCGGTTCGCCCGAGGAGCCGCCGGAGACACACGCGGAGGCCCGCCGTACCGCGTACGACGGGCCTCGTTCCACCCGGTTTGCACCGCTGAGGGCGTCTATTTTTTGCCCTTTGCGGAGCCTGCGCTGTCGTCGCTGGAGAGCACCGCGATGAAGGCCTCCTGGGGAACTTCCACGGAACCCACCATCTTCATCCGCTTCTTGCCCTCCTTCTGCTTCTCCAGCAGCTTCCGCTTACGGGAGATGTCACCGCCGTAGCACTTGGCGAGGACGTCCTTGCGGATGGCGCGGATGGTCTCGCGGGCGATCACCCGGGAGCCGACGGCGGCCTGCACCGGCACCTCGAAGTTCTGCCGCGGGATGAGTTCCTTCAGCTTGGCGACGAGCCGCACGCCGTACGCGTACGCCTGGTCCTTGTGGGTGATCGCCGAGAAGGCGTCGACCTTGTCGCCGTGCAGCAGGATGTCCACCTTGACCAGGGAACTGTTCTGCTCGCCGGTGGGCTCGTAGTCCAGCGACGCGTATCCGCGGGTCTTGGACTTCAGCTGGTCGAAGAAGTCGAAGACGATCTCCGCGAGCGGGAGGGTGTAGCGGATCTCCACGCGGTCCTCGGACAGGTAGTCCATGCCGAGCAGGGTGCCGCGGCGGGTCTGGCACAGCTCCATGATCGCGCCGATGAACTCGGTGGGCGCGAGGATCGTGGCCCGCACGACCGGCTCGTAGACCTCCGCGAGCTTGCCCTCGGGGAACTCGCTCGGGTTGGTGACGACGTGCTCTTCGCCGTCCTCCATGATCACGCGGTAGACCACGTTGGGCGCGGTGGCGATCAGGTCGAGCCCGAACTCGCGCTCCAGCCGCTCGCGGACCACATCGAGGTGGAGCAGGCCGAGGAAGCCGACGCGGAAGCCGAAGCCGAGGGCGGCGGAGGTCTCCGGCTCGTAGACGAGCGCGGCGTCGTTGAGCTGGAGCTTGTCGAGGGCCTCGCGCAGGTCCGGGTAGTCGGAGCCGTCGAGCGGGTACAGACCCGAGAACACCATCGGCTTCGGGTCCTTGTAGCCGCCGAGGGGTTCCGTGGCGCCCTTGGACAGGCTGGTGATCGTGTCACCGACCTTGGACTGGCGGACGTCCTTCACACCGGTGATGAGGTAGCCCACCTCGCCGACGCCGAGCCCGTCCGCCGGGAGCATCTCGGGCGAGCTGACACCGATCTCCAGCAGCTCGTGGGTCGCGCCGGTGGACATCATCTTGATGCGCTCACGCTTGTTGAGCCGGCCGTCGACGACACGGACGTACGTGACCACGCCGCGGTAGGAGTCGTAGACCGAGTCGAAGATCATCGCGCGGGCGGGCGCGTCCGCGACGCCGACCGGCGCCGGGATCCGCTCCACGACCCTGTCGAGGAGCGCCTCGACGCCGAGGCCGGTCTTGGCGGAGACCTTGAGGACGTCGTCGGGCTCACACCCGATGAGGTTGGCCAGTTCCTCGGCGAACTTCTCGGGCTGCGCGGCCGGCAGGTCGATCTTGTTGAGCACGGGGATGATCGTGAGGTCGTTCTCCATCGCGAGGTAGAGGTTCGCGAGGGTCTGGGCCTCGATGCCCTGGGCGGCGTCCACGAGGAGGACCGTGCCCTCACAGGCGGCGAGCGACCGCGAGACCTCGTACGTGAAGTCGACGTGCCCCGGGGTGTCGATCATGTTCAGGATGTGCGTGTTGCCCGGATCGTGGGTCGGGGCCCACGGCAGACGCACCGCCTGGGACTTGATCGTGATGCCGCGCTCGCGCTCGATGTCCATGCGGTCGAGGTACTGAGCGCGCATCTGCCGCTGCTCGACGACGCCGGTCAGCTGGAGCATCCGGTCGGCGAGCGTGGACTTGCCGTGGTCGATGTGCGCGATGATGCAGAAATTGCGGATCAGAGCCGGGTCGGTACGGCTCGGTTCGGGCACATGGCTAGGGATCGCGGGCACGCAGGGTCCTGATTCTTGAGGCGTCCGCAGTGTCTGCGGTCTCGGGTCGGATCTATACGTAGCTTCCATGGTCCCACGCGCGGGAGGCTGCGACCGGTGAGGGCCGTGCCGGGACCGGCCGTGGTGGCGGGCGCGGGGATGCTCTCGGGGGCACTGTGACCGGTTTGCTGTCGTTTTGCGGTGTGCGGGGGCCGTCCGGGGCGGGGCTCGGCGAGACCGGTTTGGGTGGGCCGGAAGGCGGCTGGTAGCCTGGGTGGCTGTGTCTCATGCCCTCTCAGCGCGAGGCACGTCTCAAGAAATCACCGGCGCGTGGGACGGTCCGTCTCGCGTGCCTGAACCTGTAAAGGCTCATTCGTGGCGAACATCAAGTCCCAGATCAAGCGGAACAAGACGAACGAGAAGGCGCGCCTGCGCAACAAGGCCGTCAAGTCCTCGCTTCGCACCGCGATCCGCAAGGCCCGTGAGGCCGCCGCCGCGGGTGACGTCGAGAAGGCCAACGAGCTCCAGCGCGCCGCTGCGCGTCAGCTCGACAAGGCCGTCTCGAAGGGCGTCATCCACAAGAACGCGGCTGCCAACAAGAAGTCGGCGCTGGCCTCCAAGGTCGGTGCCCTCAAGGGCTGACACTTGATTTGACGCCGGAGGGAACCGAGCGGGCCCTCTCTCATCCGCTCCCACCCGGCACCCGGGTCCGTACGCGGCCTGCGTTCGCCACGCGGGTACGGACCCACGAGCTTGACCGAAGGCCCCGCCTCCCGTCCTTCCCCAGGACGGACGGCGGGGCCTTCGAACATGTGCGCCACCGTACGGGGGCGGCGGGTGGACCTGGGGCATCGGGCCACGCCCGGCGCGCGGCCGAACCCTCGGGCTTCGCCCGGCGCGCTGTCGAGCCCCGGGCCTCGGGCCTCGGGCTTCGCCCGGCGCGCTGTCGAGCCCCGGGCCTCGGGCTACGCCCGGCCCCTGGACCGGGCCGCCCTCGCGATCGTGACGACCGCCTTCTCCAGGGCGTACTCCGGGTCGTCACCGCCGCCCTTGACGCCCGCGTCGGCCTCGGCCACCGCCCGCAGCGCGACCGCCACGCCCTCCGGCGTCCATCCCCGCATCTGCTGCCGCACTCGGTCGATCTTCCACGGCGGCATGCCCAGCTCCCGGGCGAGGTCCGCCGGACGCCCACCACGGGCCGAGGACAGCTTGCCGATCGCCCGCACGCCCTGCGCGAGCGCACTCGTGATCATCACCGGCGCCACCCCTGTGGCCAGCGACCACCGCAGCGCCTCCAGCGCCTCCGCGGCACGTCCCTCGACCGCCCGGTCCGCGACCGTGAAACTCGACGCCTCGGCCCGTCCCGTGTAGTACCGCCCGACCACCGCCTCGTCGATCGTGCCCTCGACATCGGCGACGAGCTGGGACACCGCGGACGCCAGCTCCCGCAGATCGCTGCCGATCGAGTCGACCAGCGCCTGGCACGCCTCCGGCGTCGCCGAACGGCCCTGCGCACGGAACTCCCCCCGCACGAACGCCAGCCGGTCCGCCGGCTTCGTCATCTTCGGGCAGGCCACCTCGCGCGCCCCCGCCTTGCGGGCGGCGTCGAGCAGGCCCTTGCCCTTGGCTCCGCCCGCGTGCAGCAGCACGAGGGTGATCTCCTCGGCGGGCGAGCCGAAGTACCCCTTCAGCTCCTTGATCGTGTCGGCCGACAGGTCGTGCGCATTGCGCACGACCACGACCTTGCGCTCGGCGAAGAGCGACGGACTCGTCAACTCTGCGAGCGTGCCGGGCTGCAACTGGTCCGAGGTCAGGTCCCGCACGTCCGTGTCGGCGTCGGCGGCCCGGGCGGCGGCCACCACCTCCTGCACGGCACGGTCGAGCAGAAGGTCCTCCTGGCCCACGGCAAGGGTGACGGGGGCGAGAGGGTCGTCATTCGCGGTCTTCTTGGCCATCACGGACAGCATCGCACGCGCCACTGACATCGCGGTCCCGCCCCCGCCCCACCCGGCCCCCGGGGCGGCGAGAGTGCGTGCATGGCGTCGCGGGGCAGGCGGGAGTCTGCCGACAGACCCTAGGGCTCCTCCCGCCAGCCGTCCCACTCGGCCGCGAACGTGTCCAGCGCCTCCGGGTCGAGACGTTCGTTCTCGTCCCGCAGCACCACCAGCCACTGCGCGTCCTCGGCGTCGTCCTCACCGGCCAGCGCGTCCCGCACGATCCGCGGTTCCTCATCCAGGGCGAACCGCTCCCGGAGTGCCTCCGCCGCCTCTTCCGCCGCGTCGCGGTCGGGCAGCACCAGCACATGTCTCACATCGCTCACGCGGACATCTTCCGCTACGAAAGGACACCGCCGACTCCGGGGTGCGCCCCGGGGACCCGCACCTTCCCGCACACGGAACGCGCCGTCGTCGTGCCGTCCCGACGCCGTGAACCCGGGTCCCGGTCAGTCGTTCCGGCGGACCTGCCGCACCGTCGGCACCCGGTCCAGCACGATCCCGAACGTCTCCCGGTACACCTCCAGCGCCTCCCCGTCGCTCGCCAGGTCCGACACCTCCCTCCGCCCGCCCGGAGCGGTCACCGTGAGACGGCGGCCGCTGAGCGTGATCCTTCCTCCGTCCTCGGTCACCCGTGAGCAGACCAGCGAGCGCACGAAGTGCGAGGCCGGCGAGGTGGTGTTCCACCAGGCCCCGGTCACGAAGTCTTCGAGCACCCGCGGGCGCATCTCCAGCCGGTACTGCGGCGTGCCGTCCCGCAGCACATCGAGGTCCGAGGACTCCGCCGAACCCCCGCCCCCTCGTACCCCCGCCGCGTCCACCGTGGCCTCGATGACCCGGAACACACCGCCCGGGTCCCGCTGCTCGCCCCGCGCCGCGATCTCCAGCGGAAAGTGGCTATGCGCCCCGAAGCCGACGTCGGCCAGCCAGTCGCCCCCGTCCACCGTCCGCACCCGCAGAGCGAGGTGGTCGTACGGCACCCCGAGCCGCCCCTTCTCCCCGTGGACCCGCCCCGCGAGCAGCGTGACGTCGAAGCCGAGCGCCGTCAGCAACGCCGCGAACGCGCCGTTGAGTTCGTAGCAGAAGCCACCCCGGCGGGCCCCGACGATCTTGTCGATCAGCCGCTTCTCCTCCAGCACGATCTCCTCGCCGAGATGGATCGACAGGTTCTCGAACGGGACGGTCAGCAGATGACGGAGGTGCAGCTCACGCAGCACCTCGATGGTGGGCCATGCGGGACGGTCCGAGCCGATCCTGTCGACATACGCGTCAACCTGTGCGGAGTCCATGGCCCCAGTCTCTCGCGGCCGTCGGCCCCCTGCCTGCTCCGACGACCTCGTCCGCCACGGTGATCGGTCTCAAGGCGCCCCCGACTGGTGCCGTTAGAGGGACGACTTCCCCGACGAGAGGCGTCGCGCACGAAGCGCGTCTTCCTTGCGGCGGTCACCGCCGCCCTGGCCGTCGGCCTGTTCGGCGCGGTCGCTCCTCCGACCGCCGCCCACGCCGCCGACCGCATCCCGGGAGCTCCCGTCACCAAACCGGGTGAGCCACGCAAGTGCCTCCGGGACGGTGGCAGCGCCGGTCACGGCTGTCCGCACGAGGAGGACTGCCCGCCGACCGGTACGACGACCAGGACCCCGATCACGACTGCGAGGGTGAGGACGTCTTCGGAGACAGCCGGTACCGGGTCGTCCGGTACCGAGTCGCCGCGCCTGGCCGCACGACACCGAGGTGGACAACGGCGGTTGATGACGGCTTCAGTCTCTCGCGGCCCTCAGCTCATCGGCCGCCCCGACGACCGCGATCGCGCCGTCCCGGTCCGTCCGCAGCACCAGCGCGCCCTCCCCCCGCAGGGCCGCGACCGTATTCGGCGACGGATGACCGTACGGGTTGTCCCTACCGCAAGAGATCAGCGCGAGCCGTGGCGCGACCCTCCGTATCAACTCGGGGGCCTGGAACGCCGACCCGTGATGCGCGACCTTGAGCACGTCCACCGGCCCCAGTCCGGCACCCTCGGGCGATCTCAACAGGGCCTCCTGCGCGGGAGGTTCGAGGTCACCGAGCAGGAGCAGGGTCAGGCCCGCCGACCGTACGGACAGCACGACGCTCGCGTCGTTCGGACCGTCCGGCGCGGGGGCCGGGTCCGCCGGAGGCCACAGCACCCGCCAGTCGAGGGCGTTGATGCGGCGCCGCTCCCCGGCCAGAGCCCGCGTCAGCGGGATGTGCCGGGCCGCCGCCCGGGCGCGGACGAACGCCGCCTCTTCCCGCGGCTCCTCGAACCCGGTCGTCTCGATCGCCCCCACCGACCGGCCGCGCAGCACCCCCGGCAGCCCAGCCACATGGTCGGCATGGAAGTGGGTCAGCACGAGCAGAGGAATACGGGTGACGCCGAGAGCGGTCAGGCATCGGTCGACCAGCGCCGGATCGGGACCGGTGTCCACGACCACCGCCGTGCCCCGGCCCGCCGCGAGCACGGTCGCGTCTCCCTGCCCCACGTCACACATCGCGAACCGCCAGCCCGCCGGCGGCCACCCGGTGATCACCCGGGTCAGCGGCGGCGGCCGAACCACCACGAGCAGCAGCGCCACGACACAGACCCCGGCCGCCCAGGGACGCCGCAGCAGCCGCCGACCGACGAGGACGACGGCCGCCGTCACCACCGCCAGCAGCACCGCTCCGGCCCAGCTGCCCGGCCAGTCCACCGAGCCGCCCGGCTGCGAGGCACCGGTGCGTGCGATGTCCGCGATCCATCGGGCGGGCCAACTCGCGCACCATGCGAGCCCCTTGGCGACCGGCATCGACACCGGGGCCACCGCCAGCACGGCGAACCCCAGCACGGTGGCCGGAGCCACGGCGAACTCCGCGAGCAGATTGCACGGCACCGCGACCAGGCTCACCCGCGCCGACAGCACCGCGACGACCGGCGCGCACAGTGCCTGCGCGGCGGCCGCGGCGGCCAGCGCCTCGGCCGGTCGCGGCGGCACACGCCGCCGCTGCAACGCCGCGCTCCAGCGCGGGGCGACGGTGAGCAGGGCACCGGTCGCCAGCACGGAGAGCAGAAAGCCGTAGCTCCGGGCGAGCCAGGGATCCCAGAGCACCAGCAGCAGCACCGCCGCGGCCAGCGCGGGGATCAGGGATCTACGGCGCCCGGTCGCGAGGGCGAGCAGCGTGATCGCCCCGCAGGCCGCGGCCCGCAGCACACTCGGGTCCGGCCGGCACACGACCACGAACCCGAGCGTGAGCACTCCGCCGAGCAGTGCCGTTCCCCGGAGCGGGATGCCGAGCCGGGGTGCGAGCCCCCGACGCTCCACGCGCTGCGCCAGCCCGGCCGGGCCGACGATCAGGGCGAGCAGGATCGTGAAGTTGCCCCCGCTCACCGCGAGCAGATGCACGAGATCCGTCCGCTGGAAGGCGTCGTCCAGCTCGGGCGCGACCCGCGAGGTGTCTCCGACGACCAGTGCGGGCAGCAACGCCCGCGCGTCCGGGGCAAGGCCGTCGGTCGCCGTACGCAGCCCGGCCCGTAGCCGTCCTGCCCACCGTTGCGTCGGGGACGGGCCGTTGACCACCTGGGGCGGTGTGTCGCGTAGGCGCACCACGGCGGCGACGCGGTCGCCTCCGGTCAGCGCGGGGGCCAGCGGGGCGGTGACCCGCACCCGTGTGGAGGGCAGCAGAGCGAGCCACGGGGACCGCACGGCTCCCCCGGCGGAATCCGCCGAACCGCGCCGGGCCGCCCGGGTGTTCAGGTCGACGACCATCAGCACCGGCGTCCGGGTCAGCACCACCGTTCCGTCCGCCTTCGTCAGCCGCCGGATCTCCCCGTCGAGCAGCACGGCGGTCTGCGTCGGGTGGTCCCCCGTGATCCTGGGCCTGGTGAGTCGTGGATCGGAGGTGACCTCGATGTCCGCGGTCACCTCGGCGTACCGACGCGTCAGCGCGGGAATCGGCCCCCGCCGCAGATCCGCCGCCTGCAGCCCGGCGGAAGCCGCCGCGGCCGCGACGCACAGCAGTGCCGCCGCCGCGGACACCGTCGACCACGAGCCCCGGATGCGGTGGCGGCCTCCCCCCGCCTCACGCCTGCGCACCGCCAGCAGCCCTCCGGCCACGGCCAGGGCGACGACCACCACGACGGTGACCGATCCGGCCGGGGCGCCCAGGGCCCAGGCGGCCGCCGCCCAGGCTCCCACCGCGGGCCCCGCCAATCGAAGGTCCACCGGCCCCTCCTGGCGGGGATGTGCGTCCCCGAGCCCGCCGGGGGCCGTGTCGCGCAGCTTCTGCGGCGGGCTCATGGCCGGACGAGATTCCGTAGGTCGGCGAAGCGGCGCTCGCCGATGCCGTTGACCTCGCGGAGTTGGTCGACCGAGCGGAATCCGCCGTGCTGGGAGCGGTAGTCGATGATGTGCTGGGCCAGCACGGGCCCCACCCCGGGCAGCGTGTCGAGCTGGTCCACGGTCGCCGTCCCGAGCGAGACCGGACCGGCGGGTGCCGCACCGGCCGACGAGCGGCCGGTGGTCGCGGCCGCCGGGCTCGGACCCGGCGCGGGTGCGGGGCCGCCCACCACGATCTGCTCGCCGTCCACCAGCAGCCGGGCGCGGTTGAGGCCGTCGGTGTCCGTGCCCGGGTGCACCCCGCCCGCCGCCCGCAGTGCGTCCGCGACCCGGGACCCGGCCGGGAGCCTCAGCAGTCCGGGCTTGCGCACCTTGCCGGCGACATCCACGACGATCACCGCACCCGCCGACCCGGTACCGGCCGCGGGGCCGGGGCCGGGCGTTGCCGCGAGCTCCGCGGGCCGCTTGGCCGCGCGTGCGTCCGGGGTTCCGTACGGCGCCGCTCGTACCACCTCCGGTGCGCGCACCTGCTGCGTCCGGCCGGACCAGAAGTGCTGCGCGGCGAAGACGACGGACACCACGAGCAACACCCCCAGCGCGGCCACGCTCCGGCGCTCCAGACCGCACCTCGACTGCAGCCACAGCGGCATCCGCTCCCGCAGAGCGGGACCGAACCGCTCCCGCCACGCCATCTCCGTCGCCGGGCGCTCAGGGGCGGCAGGGACCACAGGGGCGGCAGAGGCGTCAACCGCTGGGAAGGCCAGGCCACCGGTCGCCGGGAAGGCCACGTCGCGGACTGCCGGTTTCTCCCGGGCCGTCCTCGGCGGACCCTTCCCCCCGGTCCGTCCGTCCGTCGGCGCCGGGCTGAAGAGGGCCTCCGCGCGCAGGCGCAGTGTGTCGGCCGAGGGGGTGCTGTGATACCGCCGCGGGCCTTCCCGCGCGGGGTGCGGGCGGTGGCGGGTGCGGCCGTCGGAGCCGGGGCCGCGGCCTGGACCGCTGGTGGGGACAACCGTGCGTGAACGTGATCGAAGTGCCATACGGCGAGGATCGGGCAGACCGCCATCCCGTGATGATCTTGGTCAATTCCCGGGGATTACCTGCCAGTTGTGGATAACTCCGTCACCCGCGCGAGGGATGGACCCTCAGCGCGGCGACACCACGACCCCGAGCAGGCCGGGCCCCGTGTGCGCCCCGATCACCGCGCCGACCTCGCTCACATGCAGATCGCCCAGACCGGGCACCCGTGTGGTCAGCCGGTCCGCGAGGACCGACGCCCGCTCGGGAGCGGCGAGATGGTGGACCGCGATGTCGACCTGCCCGCTGCCCGCGCGCTCCGCCACGATCTCCTCCAGGCGGGCGATCGCCTTGGACCCGGTGCGCACCTTCTCCAGGAGCTCGATGCGTCCGCCGTTCAGCTGCAGCAGCGGCTTCACCGCGAGCGCCGAGCCCAGCAGCGCCTGTGCGGCCCCGATCCGGCCGCCCCGCCGGAGGTAGTCCAGCGTGTCGACGTAGAAGTAGGCGGAGGTGTCCGCGGCCCGCTTCTGTGCGGCGGTGACCGCCTCGTCGACCGTGCCCCCCGCCTCCGCGGTCTCGGCTGCGGCCAACGCGCAGAAGCCGAGGGCCATCGCGACCATCCCGGTGTCCACCACCCGTACCGGCACCGGCGCGTTGCGCCCGGCCAGCACGGCGGCGTCGTACGTGCCGGAGAGCTCGGAGGACAGATGCAGCGAGACGACGTCGGTCGCGCCCGCCTCGGCGACCCTGCGGTAGGTCTCGGCGAACGTCTCGGGGCTGGGCCGTGATGTGGTGACGGGCCGTCGCTTCTGCAGGGCCTGGGCGAGGGAGCGGGCCGAGATCTCGGTCCCCTCCTCGAGCGCCTGGTCACCCAGGACCACCGTGAGCGGCACCGCGGTGATGCCGTGGCGCTCGATCGTCCACGGCGGCAGATAGGCCGTTGAATCGGTGACGACAGCGACATGGCGGGACATGTGCTGGAGATTACCTGCCGAAATGCGCGGGGGGCAGTCCGCCCCCTCCGAGCTGGTCGTACCTTGGCGGAATCATGTGGTGCTCTCGGGCCGGTGCTTCCTCTGCCAGGGGTGTACGGGCCGCTGTCCGGGCGGGGTGAGAGCGGGCCGGGACGACTCGTGCGCCGCACGGGACTCGGGTGTCTCCGGCCAGGTCTGCCGGTCGGCGGCCGCGGCCTCGGGCGCCGGTGCCTCCGGCCAGGGGGTGGCGGACGACGCCGGCCGCTCCTTGGTCCAGTGGCGCAGGGCGCCCGCCTCCACGTCGATCTGCGCGCTCAGGCTGTCGAGATCGTCGTCCGCGAACCGGCGGGCCCGGTCGTGCGCCGCCCAGCGCAGCGCGTCCGCGGACCGTGTGATCCGCTCGGTGCGCTCGCGCAGGTCGGGCAGCCGGGAGGCGAGCGTGCCCCGGTCCGGCTCGGTCTCCAGGCGGCGCAGTTCGGCGTCCAGTTCGCGTCCGTGCACGTCGAGGCGCTCGAAGAGGCCCAGCGACTCCTTCAGCGACTCGTCCTCGGTGACCCCCGCGTGCAACGCGTCCTGGGTGGCCCGCATCGACATGCGCAGCGTCAGGCGGAGCTGCGCGAGTTCACCCGCCGGACCCGGCTGGGCGAGGGTTCTGGCCCGCAGGGTGGTGTCCTCGACCGTGCGCCGGGCCTGGGCGATCGTACGGTCCACGCCGCGTTTGGCGGCGCCGACCGCCTTCACCGTCGCGTACGCCCCGAGCACGACGCACAGGACGAACAGGAGCGCGATGACGATCAACACGGTTTCCACGACGCTCCTCCTCCGGCCGGCCATGACGGCGGCTGCACCGCTCTCCACGGTAAACGCAGCAGGCAGGTCCGGGGTTCCGTCAGAACCCCGAACCTGCCCTTAGGGAACCACCCCGACACCGGTCGGCACCACCGCCGGGACCGGCACCGCGATGCCGACACCGGCACCCCGGCCACGGCGGTGACCGTCACGGACCCGACCGGCCGCCGGAGGCTACGCCGTGACGATGTTCACCAGCTTCGGCGCGCGCACGATCACCTTGCGGATCCCGGCGCCGCCCAGCGCGGCGACGACCTTCTCGTCGGCCAGCGCCACCTTCTCCAGCTCCTCGTCGGAGATCGACGGGGGAACCTCCAGGCGCGCCTTGACCTTGCCCTTGACCTGGACCACGCAGGTCACGGTCTCGCCCACGACATACGCCGGATCCGCGACGGGCAGATCCCGGTGGACGACCGAGTCGGTGTGGCCCAGCCGGCGCCACAGCTCCTCGGCGATGTGCGGGGCCAGCGGCGCGATCAGCAGCACCAGGGCCTCGGCGACCGGACGCGGCAGCGCCCCGCCCGCCCGTCGCCCACCACCCTCAACCGAGGGGCCTGCGGCCCCACCCCCATATGCCTTGGTCAGGTGGTTGTTCAGCTCGGTGATCTTGGCGATGGCGGTGTTGAACCGCAGCCCCTCCAGGTCCTGGCGCACACCGTCGACCGCCTTGTGCAGCGCGCGCAGGGTGTCCTCGTCGGGCTCGGCGTCGACGACGGTCACCTCGCCGGTCGTCTCGTCGACGACGTTGCGCCACAGCCGCTGCAGCAGCCGGAACTGGCCCACCACCGCGCGCGTGTCCCACGGCCGCGACACGTCCAGCGGGCCCATCGCCATCTCGTACAGGCGCAGCGTGTCGGCCCCGTACTCGGCGGCGATCTCGTCCGGAGTGACCGCGTTCTTCAGGGACTTGCCCATCTTGCCCAGCAGACGGGTGACCTTCTCGCCCTGGTGGTAGTACGCGCCGTCGCGCTCCTCCACCTCGGCGGCCGGCACCGCGATGCCACGGCTGTCGCGGTAGACGTAGGCCTGGATCATGCCCTGGTTGAACAGCTTGTGGAACGGCTCGGGCGACGAGATGTGGCCCAGGTCGAACAGGACCTTGGACCAGAAGCGCGCGTACAGCAGGTGCAGCACGGCGTGCTCGGCGCCGCCGACGTACAGGTCGACACCGCCGTGCGGCATGCCCTCGCGCGGGCCCATCCAGTAGCGCTCGATCTCCGGGTCGACCAGCTTCTCGCTGTTGTGCGGGTCCAGGTAGCGCAGCTCGTACCAGCAGGAACCGGCCCAGTTGGGCATGGTGTTGGTCTCGCGGCGGTACTTCTTCGGCCCGTCGCCCAGGTCCAGGGTGACGTTGACCCACTCCTCGTTGCGCGACAGCGGGGTCTCGGGCTGCGTGTCGGCGTCGTCCGGGTCGAAGGTGCGCGGCGAGTAGTCCTCGACCTCGGGCAGCTCCAGCGGCAGCATCGACTCGGGCAGCGCGTGGGCGACACCGTCCTCGTCGTAGACGATCGGGAAGGGCTCGCCCCAGTAGCGCTGGCGGCTGAACAGCCAGTCGCGCAGACGGAAGTTGACGGTGCCCTGGCCGATGCCCTTGCGCTCCAGCCACTCGGTGATGCGCGCCTTGGCGTCGGTGACGCTCAGACCGTCCAGTTTGATGTCGTCGTTGGAGGAGTTGATGATCTTCGCGTCGTACGACCCGAAGGCGTCCTCCCACGTCGAGGTGTCGGTGCCCCGGCCGTCGGTCGGCTCGACGATGCAGTGGATCGGCAGCTCGAAGGCGCGGGCGAACTCGAAGTCGCGCTGGTCGCCCGCCGGGACGGCCATGATCGCGCCGGTGCCGTAGCCCATCAGGACGTAGTCCGCGATGAAGACGGGGATGCGGTCGCCGTTGACCGGGTTGGTCGCGTACGCGCCCGTGAAGACGCCGGTCTTCTCCTTGGCCTCGGCCTGCCGCTCCACGTCGGACTTGGCCCCGGCCTGCGAGCGGTACGCGGCGACGGCCTCGGCCGGGGTCGCGTGCCCGCCGGTCCACACCTCGTGGGTGCCCTCGGGCCAGGCGGCCGGGGTGAACTTGTCGACCAGCGGGTGCTCGGGCGCCAGGACCATGTAGGTCGCGCCGAACAGGGTGTCGGGGCGCGTGGTGAAGACCGTGATGTGCTCGCCGTCGATCGGGAAGTCGACGCGGGCGCCCTCGGAGCGGCCGATCCAGTTGCGCTGCTGCAGCTTGATGGCCTCGGGCCAGTCCAGCCCGTCCAGGTCCTCCAGCAGCCGGTCGGCGTAGGCGGTGATGCGCATGTTCCACTGGCGCAGCTTGGCCTTGAAGACCGGGTAGTTGCCGCGCTCGGAGCGGCCGTCGGCGGTGACCTCCTCGTTCGCCAGGACGGTGCCCAGGCCGGGGCACCAGTTGACCGGGGCCTCGGAGGCGTAGGCCAGGCGGTACTCGCTCAGGATGTCGGCGCGCTCGGCGGCGGTCAGCTCGTTCCACGCCCGCCCGTGGTCACCGGGTACGGCGCGCTCACCGGACTCGAACTGGGCGATCAGCTCGGAGACGGGGCGGGCCTTGCGGGCCTCCTCGTCGTACCAGGAGTTGAAGATCTGCAGGAAGATCCACTGGGTCCACCGGTAGTAGTCCGGGTCGATCGTGGCGAACGACCGGCGCTTGTCGTGGCCCAGGCCCAGCCGGCGCAGCTGCGCCTTCATGTTCTCGATGTTGGCCTCGGTGGACACGCGCGGGTGCGTGCCGGTCTGCACGGCGTACTGCTCTGCGGGCAGGCCGAAGGCGTCGAAGCCCAGGGTGTGCAGGACGTTGTGGCCGGTCATGCGCTGGAACCGGGCGAAGACATCGGTGGCGATGTAGCCCAGGGGGTGACCGACGTGCAGGCCCGCACCGGAGGGGTACGGGAACATGTCCATGATGAACTTCTTGGGCCTGGCGACCAGCTCCGGGTCGCCGGCCAGGTCACCCTTGGGGTTCGGCGCCTCGTAGGTGCCCTCGGCGTCCCAGAAGTCCTGCCAGCGTGCCTCGATCTCGGCCGCCATGGCGGCCGTGTAGCGGTGCGGCGCGGCCTCCGCCGACGCGGCGGCGGTGGCAGCGGGGTTCGTCTCGCTCATGGTCCTCAAAGCTCCATCGATCGTCTCTGCCTGCGGCTGTGACATCCAAGAAACGAAAAATCCCCTCGCACAGGAGGGGACGCCGCGCCGATGCCGACCATCCGATGCACCGGTGGTCGGGACTGATCAGCGCGGCCCGCTAAGCAGAAGGCGTACGGCACGCATGGCGCTAGGGTACCCCAGCGCCCGAGCGCACCGCGACGGGCCGGGGACGGCACGCCCGCGTGCGAAGGTGACTGAACTCAACGGGGAGCGGAACCGTACTCAGTCACCGACGGTCTGGTTGTGAAGGTCCCGAAAAGCTGAACAAAGTTCAACTGGTTACTTCGCGTAACAGCAGCTAATCGGACAACACTACCGCGCCGCCACCTCTTGATAACAACGCAATAACTCAAACCTCGTACTGCTCGGTTTGGAGCCCCTTAGAGTGCGGCAGCGGGACCGCCTTCCCGAAACTGTTCGGAGTTGCCCCCATGAACCCTCCACGTAGTAACAGCTCGCTACCCAAGCCGGGCCGCTCGGCCTACGGCGTGGCGTCGGCTGTGGTCCTGCTGCTGATACCCGTCATCGTGCTCGCGGGCGGGAACGCAGTCCGGGACTTCCTCAACTTCGGAGCGGGCGTGCTCTCGCTCGTCTCCCTCAGCTGTTCCGTGATCTGGGGACTCGTCGCCCAGGACCGGATCTTCCTCAACATCCGCCAGCGCATCGTGGCGCAGGCCGTGCACCGGACCACCGCGGTGGCCTCGATCGTGTTCCTCCTGGTGCACGTCACGGTCAAGCTCGCACTCGACCACACCGTGCTGATCGCCGCACTGATCCCCTTCAGCACGGGCATCAGCGGCGCGGGCGGGCTCATCGGCCTCGGCTCCCTGGCCGGACTGCTCATGATCTTCGTCGGCGTCACCGGCGCCCTGCGCAGCAACTTCGCCGCCCCGGCGCCGGTCGCCGCCCGCTGGCGGGCGATGCACATGCTGGCCTACCCGTCCTGGTGCGCCGCACTGGTCCACGGCCTGTACGCGGGGCGCGCGGCGAAGCCGTTCTTCATGGTGTCGTACGAGCTGTGCCTGCTCGGCGTCATGGCGGCGCTGGGTCTGCGCGCGGCCCCGCGCTCGTTCAAGCGCAAGGTCGCCGACCAGATCTTCGCGATCATCGGGACCGACAACCGGTACGGACGGGACGAGCTGGACGCCAGCCGCGCCCGCAACGCGGAGGCGGCGGCCGCTCTGGCGGGCCTGGGAGCGCGTTCCGCGAGCCGTGGCGGCGCCGGCCAGGGTCTGATTCCTCCGCAGCCCTCCGCGCCCCTCTACGACGCCCCTCCGGCCCGCACGATGACCCCGGAGCAGGGCAACGGCTTCGCGGCGGCCTACCGGGCCATGTCGGGCACCCCGACCGCACAGGGCCCGATGAGCCCCGACGCGACCCAGCGCTTCGACATGCAGGTCACGGAGGCGATGCCCCGGATCGACGGAGCGAGCAGCACCTCCGGCAGCTGGCCGATCCCCTCCCCGCCGCCCGTCGGCGAGGCACCGCCCTCCGCGTACGACCCGCTCCAGGACACCGGCTACAACAACATCCCGGCCTATGGCAATTCGGGATACAACGGGTACGGCGGGGGTGAGATGTACGACACGGGTGAGACGAACGCCGCCTACGGCACGTACAACTCGAACAACACGTACAACAGCGGTCCCGCGACGGAAACGCTCCCCGGCTCCACGCCGGGGGCCGGCGAACCCTGGAACGCGCCTTCCGGAGGTTTTTAAGTGAACGAGGCCCTGCCCGACGTCCCGGAAGTCCGCGTGGTCGGACTTCCGCAGCTCACGTCGGGCTTTGACCTTGTCGAGAGACTCGACCTTCCGATGCACCTCAAAGTGCACGGCCCGCTCGAACCGGTGGGCGGCGAACAGCTCGCACAGCTGGCCGAGCAGATCTCCCTGAAGGGGCGCGGCGGCGCCGGTTTCCCCTTCCACAAGAAGTTGCGCTCGGTCGCCGAGTCGGCGATCCGGCGGGGCATCAGGCCCGTGGTGGTCGTCAACGGAAGCGAGGACGAGCCGGCCTGCCGCAAGGACACGGTGCTGATCAACCGTGCCCCGCACCTCATCCTGGACGGCGCGCTGCTGGTCGCCGAGGCCCTCGGCGCTCGGCAGCTCGTGGTCGGCGTGACCCGGGCCTCCACCGAACGCTCGATGGAGCAGGCGCTGGCCGAGCGGGGCCTCAGCGACCGCCGCGGCGCGCCGATACGCGCGCGCGTGCAGCGCAACCCGGTGCGCATGGTCACCGGCGCCGCCGCGTCGCTGATCCGCTCCATCGACGGCGGGCCGGCCATCCCGCCCGGCCGCAAGACCAGCGCCTCCCAGAGCGGTGTGGGCGGCGCGCCCACCCTGCTGTCGAACGCCGAGACGTTCGCACAGCTGGCGATCGCCGCGCGGATCGGCGCGGAGCGCTACTGCAACACCGGTCTGTACGACGAGCCGGGCACCGTGATGCTCACCGTCTCGGGTGCCGTCAACCGCCCCATGGTGGTCGAGGTCCCCACGGGCGTGCCGCTGCGGTACGTGCTCCAGCTGGCCGGCGCCCCGCCGGTTCCGCAGGGCGTGCTGACCGGTGGCTACCACGGCAAGTGGATCGACGCGGCGACCGTCAACGAGGCGATCGTCTCGCGCAACAACCTGGACGCCGTCGGCGGCGCGCTCGGCGCCGGCGCGATCCTGCCCATCAGCCAGGACACCTGTCCGCTCGGCGAGTCCCTGCAGGTGGCCAAGTGGCTGGCCGAGGAGAGCGCGGGCCAGTGCGGCCCCTGCTACCTCGGACTGCCCGCCGCGGCGCGCGGCATGGAGGACATCCTCAACGGCGGCGGTCCGGCCGCCCTGGAGGCCCTCAAGCAGGTCGCCAAGGCCGTGAAGAGACGTGGTGCCTGTTCGCACCCGGACGGCTCGGCGATGTTCCTGGAGTCGACCATCAAGGCCTTCACGGACGACCTCGCGGCGCATGTCCTGGGCAACGGCTGCGGCAGGCCCGTGGAGGGCGTGCTGCCGCTCTTCGAGGGCGGCCGGGCCCCCTCGGGGATCCCGGGCGGCGGCCAGGCCGAGCCCGAGGCGGGCGCCAGCCGGCAGAAGATCTACGTCGACTGGACGCTGTGCCGCGGCCACGGCCTGTGCGCGGACATCCTCCCGGAGGTCTTCGAACTGGGCGCCGACGGCTTCCCCACGGTCGCCCAGGCGCCGGTGCCGCTGTACGCCGAGGCCAAGGCGCTGCGGGCGGTGCGCCGCTGTCCCGCGCTCGCGCTGCGGATCGAGGAGGACACCCGGTCGGCGCCGTCCCGCAGCAACCTCCCGGTGCTGTCGCAGGGGCGCGGCCGCCGGGCCCTCGGCCGCTGAGCCCGACACGGACGCGTACGGACGCCTACGGACCCGTACGGACGCGAGAACGCCGTCGGCGGGCCGCCCCCTCTCGGGGGCGGCCCGCCGACGGCGTTCCACGGGCTCACAGGGCGGGGGCGGGGCGCCTCCGACGAGGCCGGCAGCGTCCATGGGACGAAGGGCGGCCCATACGACGAAGGCGGCCCATCCTGATCGGACGGACCGCCTTCAAATCCTGTGGAGCTAAGGAGAATTGAACTCCTGACCTCCTGCATGCCATGCAGGCGCTCTACCAACTGAGCTATAGCCCCTCGTGGCCACCCGGCGGAACCGGATGTTCACCGTGTCGCCCGGTTTCCCTGGCGGCGACGCCAACATTACACGGTCCACCGGGTGGAACACCAAATCGTTTCCCTGGGGCGCGCGAACGCGGGCCGGCGGCCGTCGCCGGGCGCGCCCCGGGTCAAGCCGTGGCGAACGAGTAGAAGCGTTTGAGCGTGCAGTGCTCGTCGAGGAGGCGGCCGTAGATCGGCTCGCCCTCCAGCTCCCGGTAGGTCTCGATCGGGTCGCCTTTTATGATCAGCGCCCGCGCGCATTCCTCACACCAGTACTGGTAGTCCGGGTTGACCGGCTCCATGTCCCGCACGATCGGTGTGCCGCTGCCGCACCAGTCGCACTTCCGCCTGTGTGCACCCATCGATCAGCTCCAGCTGTGGCCGCAGGCCGTGCACACGTACGAGATGCCACCGTTGTCGCCGAGGACCTGGGCGACATGGGACGAGCCGCAGTAAGGGCAGTCGAGGAGGGTCGCATTCCGACGTGCCACCGCCACTGCGGAGAGATCGTGGACCTCCCCGCGGATGCTCGCAGGCATCGCTACTCCCTCCCGTCGGGCCGCGCCCCCTTCCGGCCGTTTGATTCTGCCACGGCCGGACCAATACGGTCAGCGACGCCTTCGTACCAGTCCGGACACGGCCCCCGGCGTGGCCGCCGGGGCCAGCGCGTACGTGCACAGGAGGAGCGCGTCCGTAGAGGTATACGCCCCGGAGGCCCCAAGTGCTCAAGCCGGTTCGAGAACGGTGTGCCGAGGGACCGCGGCCCGGGGCCGGCCGAACCGCCCGCTCGTCGCGTCCTCTCCGCCTCACCTGGGAGGTGACACCGGATCAGGCCCGGTCGGTGTGAGGCGGAACACAGCGGGACGTGACGCTCGGCCGGATATCCGGCAAGAAAAAATCCCGCCCCTCGTGGGACGGGATCTTCTGTCGATCTCTGACACTCGAGAGTGTCGATCCGTGGAGCTAAGGAGAATTGAACTCCTGACCTCCTGCATGCCATGCAGGCGCTCTACCAACTGAGCTATAGCCCCTCGCTACCATGCGGTGAAGCCGCTTGGTGTTTCGCTCCGCTCGGCGGGGCGAACAAGAAGAACTTTAGCCTGCGACCTGCCGGAAAGTGAAATCCGGGTCGCGCGCCCCGTGAGGCGGTGTCAGTCGTCGTCGCCGAGGACCGGTTCCGGCAGGGTGCCCGCGTTGTGCTCCAGGAGCCGCCAGCCGCGCACGCCCTCACCGAGGACCGACCAGCAGCAGTTGGAGAGACCGCCGAGGCTCTCCCAGTGGCGGGCCTCCAGACCGAGCAGACGGCCGATGGTGGTGCGGATCGTCCCGCCGTGGCTGACCACGACGAGGGTGCCGTCCTCGGGGAGCTTCTCGGCGTGCCGCAGCACCACGGGGGCGGCGCGGTCGGCGACCTCGGTCTCCAGTTCGCCGCCGCCCCGGCGGACGGGCTCACCGCGCTTCCAGGCGGCGTACTCGTCGCCGTAGCGGGCGATGATCTCCTCGTGGGTCAGGCCCTGCCAGACGCCCGCGTACGTCTCGCGCAGGCCCTCGTCGACGGTGACCTCCAGGCCGGTGAGCGCGGCCAGCTCGGCGGCCGTGTCGGCGGCACGCCTGAGGTCGGACGCGACGATGGCGTCCGGCTTCAGGGAGGCGAGCAGGCGGGCGGAGCGGCGGGCCTGGCCGACGCCGGTCTCGGTGAGCCCGACGTCCGTGGAGCCCTGGAAGCGGCGCTCCACGTTCCACGACGTCTGGCCGTGGCGCCAGAGGATGAGCCGGCGGCCCCGGCCCTTCCTCCCGGTCTCGGCGCCCGGGCCGGTCACCGCAGTTCCCCGCCCAGCTCGGCGTTCAGCGCGGCGGCCTCTCCGGCGGCCTGCAGCCGGGCGTGCTCCTCGGCCTTGCCGCGGGTGGCCCGGGCGTCGGCGGGCAGCTCCAGCTCGGGGCAGTCCTTCCACAGCCGCTCCAGGGCGTAGAAGACGCGCTCCTCGCTGTGCTGCACGTGCACGACGATGTCGACGTAGTCCAGCAGCACCCAGCGGGCCTCGCGGTCGCCCTCGCGGCGCACCGGCTTGGCGCCGAGCTCCTTGAGCAGCCGCTCCTCGATCTCGTCGACGATCGACTTGACCTGGCGGTCGTTGGGCGCCGAGGCCAGCAGAAAGGCGTCGGTGATCGACAGCACATCGCTGACGTCGTAGGCGATGATGTCGTGCGCGAGCTTGTCGGCCGCCGCCTGGGCGGCGGCGTTGATGAGCTCCAGAGAACGGTCCGTGGCGGTCACTACGAGGCTTTCGGTCGGCGGTCAGTGATACCTCAAGGGTCTCACGGACCGCCGACGGCACCGCATGTGATTAACGGGGCACGCCCTGCGCCCGGAGTGTGGCCCCCGTCACGAGCCCGCCTTGTAGTTCTGGCCGAGGACGACGGAGACGTTGGCGTTCGAGGCGACCTTGCCCTTCTGCACGGCGCTGGTGGGCAGGCCGAGGGTCTTGGCGACCTCGATCGCGTTCTCCTTGTCGCCGTCGTCGGCGTAGATGACCCGGGACGCGGCCTGGACGGCTCCGGTGCCGCCGTCGACGAAGGTGTAGCCGCCGTTGACGAGGGCGACGCGGGCCTGTGCCGCGGTGGCCTTGGAGCCGGTGGCGTTCTGGATGCCGACCCGGACGGCGTCGCCGGCCTGGGGGCTCTTCACGGTGCCGCCGAGCAGCGTCTTGACCACGGAGTCGTTGTTGTCGACGGTGCCGTCCGACCCGACCGGCAGCAGCGCGGTCTTGTAGGCGCCTTCCTTGGCGCGGTCGGCGAGCTTGGCGAGGAAGCTGCCGAGGTCCTTGTCGGTCAGGGGCGGGTCGAGGATCTGGGCGAGCGTCTGCACGGTGGTCGTCGCGGCCTGCGGGTCCGAGGACAGCTTGCGCAGCACGCCCTGCATCACCTGGCCGAACCGCTCCAGCTGGGCGTCCTGGGACTCTCCGGAGGCGCGGTAGGTGGCGTAGGCGACGGCCATCTTGCCGCTGAGGGTCTGGTCCTCCCCCTTGTGGACGAGGAGGGAACCGCCCTTCTTCTTGCTGTCGGGGTCGGGGACGTCGGCGTTGGTGGTGACCTCGATGTTGCCGACCAGCTCGACGAGGTTGTTGAGGTACGGGGTGTCGAGGCGCCAGGAGCCCTCGATCTTGGTGCCCAGGGCGGAGTCGATGGCGTCGCTGGTGCCCGAGGAGCCGTCGTCGGAGACCGACTTGGCGAGGGTGGTCGTGGAGCCGTCGTCGGAGGTCAGCCCGAGGGAGTTGGGCAGCAGGACGGTGGCGCCCTGCTTGAGGGTGGTGTTGTCGACGAGCAGCGCGGTGGAGGTGCCGCCGCCCTTGGTGTTGTGCAGATGGACGACGAGCACGTCACGGTTCTGGGCGCCGGTGGCCGTGGTCGTGGCGGACTTGCCGCCGGAGGAGGTGCCGGGCAGCACGCCCGAGTACCAGAGGTAGCCGACGCCGCCGACGGCGGCCAGGGCGAGGACCACGACGAGGCCGACGACCCGGCTGCGGGCGCGGCGCTTGGCCTCCTCGCGGCGCTCGGTGCGGTTCTCGGTGAACTTCAGCCAGTCGATGACGTCTTCGGAGTCGCCGTCGGGTTCCTCGGCGAAGGCGAACTGCTCGTCGCCCGCGTCGCGGTCGCCGTGCGGCTTCTTCTGGGCGGTTCCGGACCGTCCGGTCGCGCCGCCTTCGGTGGCACCCGCGGGGTCGGCCGAGTCGTTGTCGGCCGGGCCCGCCTGCTGGGGGATGTAGGCGGTCTGCTCGGCAACACGCGGCTGCTGTCCGCTGGTTGAGGCCCGGCCGTACGGGTCGTAGCCGCCGGCCGTGGTGGTGCCGTACGGGGCGTAGGCGTCGTACGACCCGGTGGACGGCTGCGTGCCGGTGTCGGTGTCGTAAGGGGGCTGCTGCTGGCCGTGGTGATACGGCTGCTGGGGCTGCTGGGGGCCGCTCGCGTAGGGGTCGTAGCCGTAGCCCTGGGGTTGTTGATGGCCCTGGGGCTGCTGGTGCGCCTGCGTGCCGTAAGGGTCGTAGCCCTGCGGTGTGCGCTGGGTCGGCACCTGCTGGTACACAGGCTGCCCGAACTCGTCGTAGCCGACGAGTTCGTACTGGTCGCCGCCCGCGTACCCGTCGTATCGGTCGTTCACCGGTGCCCCTCTCGGCTCACTCGCCGCGGTACAGCTGGCGTTTGTCGATGTAACGCACCACACCGTCCGGCACCAGATACCAGACGGGATCACCCTTGGCGACTCTCGCACGGCAATCTGTGGACGAGATGGCCAGCGCGGGAACCTCGACCAGCGAGACGCCGCCCTCGGGCAGGCCGGGGTCGGCCAGGGTGTGGCCGGGGCGGGTGACGCCGATGAAGTGCGCCAGCGAGAACAACTCGTCGGTGTAGCGCCAGGTGAGGATCTGGCCCAGCGCGTCGGCACCGGTGATGAAGAAGAGGTCGGTGTCCGGGTTCAGCGCCTTCAGATCGCGCAGGGTGTCCGTGGTGTACGTGGGACCGCCGCGGTCGATGTCGATGCGGCTGACCGAGAACTGGGGGTTCTCGGCGGTCGCGATGACCGTCATCAGATAGCGGTCCTCGGCCGCGGAGACCTTGCGGTCGGTCTTCTGCCACGGCTGCCCGGTGGGCACGAACACCACCTCGTCGAGGTGGAACTGCGCGGCGACCTCACTGGCCGCGACAAGGTGCCCGTGGTGGATCGGGTCAAACGTTCCGCCCATGACGCCGAGCCGGCGTTTGCCCGGGTTGGACGGGCCGCCGCCGGGGCCGGTTCGCGTGCCCTTCGCCAGACCGGTGGGCATGTGGTGCTCTCCCATGCGTGCAGACCCTACCGGCCCGGCCGACGGGTACCGGCCGACAGGTCCCCGCGGGCGGCCGGGGCCGGGCCCGGGGCCGGACTCAGCGGTCGCGGTTGAAGCGGGTGGTGATCCACAGCAGCAGCAGAAGGATGACGAGGGCGGCGCCACCCGTCATGAAGGGGCTGATGCTCGCGTGGCGCTCGGTCTCGCCCTCGGCGAGGGTGGCCAACTGGGCAGCGGTGCTGTGGAAGCTCATCTTCAGCAGAACCTATCCGGTGTGGGCGGGATAAAGACGTCGGCTCATCGTATGCGGGTGCCGTCGCGTCGATCACGCCGACTCCGCCGTTCAGGCCGCCGCCGCCGTCGCGCGCCGGCTCCGGGCAGGTCGGCTCCGGTCAGGCGGCTCCGGCGCCGGGGCGGGGCACGGGCCGTCGGTGGCCGTGCGCCCGCGGGCCGTCACTTGCGCTTGTAGCCGCGCAGCAGGAACCACGCGGTGAGGATGCAGCCGAGGATCATCACGATCAGCACGACACGGAGCAGATTGCCCGGGCCCTGTCGATCTGCGGCCTGCGCGGCCTCGGTGAGCCAGGCGGCTGGCATGTGCTCCATGGGATCGCTCCTTACGGTGTGCTGCCCTGCCACGGTATCTCCGCCTAGGCTGGACTCCGCTTCGGGGGCACATAGGGTCGTCGCTCATCGCGCGGTCGCGATCTGCGAGGGACCCGCGAACCATCCGGCCTTCAGACACATGGGGGAACACATGTCCGACGACGGTCCTGGGCAGAACCCGTCCGGCCAGGGGCACGGCACCGTGCCGAGCAGGCGGCGCCGGCGCTTTCCGGGGATCTCCTCACGCACGTACGAACACCCGGCGGACCGTTCGGCCCTGGTGGCCCTGCGCAAGCTGAGCGGCTTCGACACGGTTTTCAAGGTGCTCAGCGGCCTGCTGCCCGAGCGGAGCCTGCGGCTGCTGTTCCTCTCCGACTCGGTGCGGGTCTCGGACGCGCAGTTCGCCCACCTCAACGACATGCTGCGGGACGCCTGTCACATCCTCGACGTGGACAAGGTCCCGCCGATGTACGTCACGCAGGACCCGCAGCCGAACGCGATGTGCATCGGACTGGACGAGCCGATCATCGTCGTGACCACCGGGCTCGTGGAACTCCTCGACGAGGAGGAGATGCGGGCGGTCGTGGGCCACGAGGTGGGGCACGCCCTGTCCGGCCACGCCGTCTACCGGACCATCCTGCTGTTCCTGACCAACCTCGCGGTGCGGGTCGCGTGGATCCCGCTGGGCAACCTCGCGATCATGGCGATCGTGACCGCGCTGCGGGAGTGGTTCCGCAAGTCGGAGCTGTCGGCCGACCGGGCCGGGCTCCTGGTCGGGCAGGATCTTCAGGCCTCGATGCGCGGGCTGATGAAGATCGCGGGCGGCAACCATCTGCACGAGATGAACGTGGACGCCTTCCTGGAGCAGGCCGCGGAGTACGAGGCCGGTGGCGATCTGCGTGACTCCGTGCTGAAGATCCTGAACGTCCTGCCGCGTACGCACCCCTTCGCGGCGGTCCGCGCGGCCGAGCTGAAGCAGTGGGCCGCGTCCCGTGACCACCAGCGGATCATGGACGGTCACTACGACCGGCGCAGCGAGGACAAGGACACCTCGGTGTCGGACTCCTTCCGCCAGTCGGCCGCCCACTACGCGAACGATGTGAAGCAGTCCAAGGACCCTCTGATGAAGCTGGTCAGCGACCTGGCGGGCGGCGCGGGCGACCTCGGGGGCCGGGTACGGCGCGGCTTCACGGGCTTCGCGGGCGGCGCCCCCAAGGACGCCCCGCACGACCACGGCGACCACCGTGACGAGGACGGCGGCCCCGACGACAGCCGTCCGGGCGACAGCCACCCGGACGACGACACCGGCAGCGGCAAGGGCTGAGCCCGGGCGGGCCGGGCACGGCTCCGGGCGCCCCGCCCGGGGTCTGGGCGCCCGCTGGGGCCCCTGGGGCATCCGTCGGGGCCGGGATGCCTTCCGCGGGGTCTCCCCGGCCTCAGACCCTCGGCTGCGCGCCGGAGGACATGGTGCCGCACAGGGCCGTGGCGCTGTCTGTCTCGTACGGGTTGGTGCCCGGCGGTGCACCCGCCTTGGCGATCTGCCCCGCGAGCAGCGGGCTGAGGTGGTCCGCGGTGTCCCCGCCGCATGCGAGCGGGCCCGCCTGGACGTACGAGGTGAGCAGCTCGGCCTGGTGCGTCCGCAGGTCGTCGCGGTCGAAGCGGAAGGTCAGCTCGCGCCGCACGATGACCAGCGAGGCCTTCGCCCTGGCATCCGCGGCGGCCGGCTTCAGCGCGTAGACGAGGGTGTGGTCGGCGGTGACCTCCAGGGCGTCGGAGCTGGGCTCCACCGCCTGGAGCGTGCCCTGGACGCGGATCCGGTGGTCGGCCAGCTGCGCGTGCGCGGGGTCGAAGCGGACGAGCCAGCCGGTGGGCGAGTGCCGCCCGTCGGCGGCCGGGCGGTAGAAGCTCTGGTCGAACTGGTCGAGCTGCTGGGGGGCGACCAGGAGGCGCACGCCGCGCACGGTGTCGCCGGTGAGGACGTCCGGGTCGAGCGAGGACGCCACGAGGTAGTCCTTCGCGATGGTGACGGCGGCGACGACCTGGCTCTCGGAGAAGTGCGCGGTGCGCCGGATCGGGGGCAGGGTGAAGCCATCGGCGCCGATGCGGAACTGGGCGGCGGGGCTGTGGTCGTACAGGGCCTCGGGGTTCGTGGCGCCGGGCACGGCGGACTGGGGGGCCAGCGGTATCACCGTCATCCGCAGCTGTTCGACGATCTGGGCCTTGGGCAGCTGTGACGGGTGGCGCACTCCCATGTAGACGGCCGTGCCGAAGGCGAGGGCGATCAGCAGGACGAGGACCAGCGCCTGCCGGGGCAGTCCGCGGTGCAGCGGCGGACGGCGTCGGACGGCCGGGGCGTGGTCGGCCATGCGCTCCTGCGCGGAGTACTCCTGGAGACGGGCAGCACGGACGAACGACTCGTCGAACACGACGGATCGGTACTCGTCCTCGCCACCACCGGGAGCACCCTCGGGCGTCCCCTCAGGTGGGTCTCCAGGCCCGCCCATACTTTCAGAGTAGGTCTCCCGGAGCTCCGGTAAACGCCCTGGTACACGACAACTTCTGACAGGTTCTCACCAGGTTTTCGAACGGAATCCCGAGGAGATCTCAGGGCGTCCGCGGTACGGCCGAGAAGGCCGGGGGTGAGCTCTCCGCGGAGATCGAGGGGCCCGGGCCGACACTGGTGCCCTGGCCCTGCTCCAGACCCGTCGGGGCGGTCGGCGGGACCTCCTGCCGGCCCGCGGCCCCGCCCCGGTAGACCGCGGTGAAGGCCAGCGCGACCATGCCTATACCCATCACGAGGGCGAGCATCCAGGCGACCGGACGGTGCCAGCGGGCGCCCTTGCCGTACGGCCTGCCCCAGTAGCCCGACGGGCCGTAACGGCCTTCCGGGAACTCCGCGTCGTCCAGGTCGTCGAGTTCGCGGTGGTGGGCGAAGACGGCGTCCTCGTCGGGGCCGAATCCGTCGTCGCCGTGGGTGCCCCGGCCGTGCGCCCGGCGGGCCTCGGCCTCCTGGGCCTCCGCGCGAGCCTGTGCGGCGGCGAGGAGTCTCTCCACGGCTGTCGGTTCGTGGACCACGGCCGCCCGTACGAAGGCCTCGTCGAAGACCACGGAGGCGAACTCTTCGTCCATACCTCCGCGGTCGCGGTCGTCGTCGGGCTCCCGGCCGTCAGCGAACGGCGTGCCCCCCACGTCCTCCGGCACGGATCCAGAGTAGACCTGAGGGGTCAATTTGGGCAGACGGTAAGGAAATTCAACCGCCTGGCGAGACGGGATTCACAGGTGGTTGCCGAGGGCGACGGACCGCCCCTGACTGAGCGCCCGCTCAGCGCCGTACGTGCCCGTCGCCGGTGACGATGTACTTGGTGCTGGTCAGCTCCGGCAGGCCCATCGGGCCCCTGGCGTGCAGCTTCTGCGTGGAGATGCCGATCTCCGCGCCGAAGCCGAACTGGCCGCCGTCGGTGAAGCGCGTCGAGGCGTTCACGGCGACCGTGGTCGAGTCGACCAGTTGGGTGAATCGGCGGGCGGCCTGCTGCGAGGTGGTGACGATCGCCTCGGTGTGACCGGAGCTCCACAGCCGGATGTGCTGCACGGCCTTGTCCAGGGAGTCCACGACCGCGGCGGCGATGTCGTACGAGAGGTACTCGGTGTCCCAGTCCTCCGGCGTGGCCTCCACCACCGTGGCCCGGGAGTCCTTGGCGTAGGCCGTCACCCGCGCGTCGGCGTGCACGGTGACCCCGGCGTCCGCGAGGGCGTCCAGGGCGCGCGGCAGGAACTCGGGGGCGATGTCCTGGTGGACGAGGAGCGTCTCGGCGGCGTTGCACACGCTCACCCGATGGGCCTTGGAGTTGATCAGGATCTCGATCGCCATGTCGATGTCGGCCTGGGCGTCGACGTAGACATGGCAGTTGCCGGTGCCGGTCTCGATCACCGGGACAGTGGACTCCTCCACCACCGTGCGGATCAGGGAGGCGCCGCCGCGCGGGATGAGCACGTCGACCAGACCGCGGGCGCGCATCAGCTCGTGCACCGACTCGCGGCTCTCCCCGGGGACGAGCTGGACGGCGTCGGCGGGCAGCCCCGCGCCGCCCACCGCGTCGCGCAGCACGCGTACGAGGGCGGTGTTCGACTCGTACGCCGAGGACGAGCCGCGCAGCAGCACCGCGTTCCCGGACTTCAGGCACAGGGCGGCGGCGTCGACCGTCACGTTCGGCCGGGCCTCGTAGATGATGCCGACGACACCGAGCGGAACGCGGACCTGGCGCAGGTCGATGCCGTTGGGGAGGGTGGAGCCGCGGACGACCTCGCCGACCGGGTCGGGCAGGGCGGCGACGTCCCGCACATCGGAGGCGATGGCGCGGATCCGCTCGGGCGTGAGGGTCAGCCGGTCGATGATCGCCTCGCTGGTGCCGGCCTCGCGGGCCTTGGCGATGTCCTTGGCGTTCGCCTCGACGATCTCACTCGTACGGACCTCCAGGGCGTCCGCGACGGCGAGCAGCGCGTCGTCCTTGTCCGCACGCGGCAGCGGCGCGAGGTCGGCGGCGGCGGCCCGGGCCCGGTAGGCGGTCTGGGCGACCGGGGACATGGAGTCGTACGGCAGGAGCGTGGTCATGAGGGAAGGGTAGTGCGCCGGGCGCGGCCGACCGGCGCACGTCTTACACCCCGAGACGCCCTCAAAACGGGTGAACTCCGACCGGTGTCGCCCGCGGCGGCCCCTGCCCCTCGGCGACCCGCTGGTGGTAGGTGTCGCGGTCGATGACCTCCAGGCCGACGATCTCCCAGGGCGGGAGTCCCGCGCTGCGGCGGTGCTCGCCCCACAGCCGCAGCGCGACCGCGGCGGCGTCGTGCAGGTCGCGGGCCTCCTCCCAGTAGCGGATCTCCGCGTGGTCGCCCGCATAGCGGCTGGTCAGCAGGAAGGGGTGGTCGTGGGCGAGTTGTTCCAGGGCGCGCCGTACCTCGGTCAGCGGCGCCTCGTCCCCGGCGAGGCTGAGCGTGACATGCCACAGACGGGGGACATCGCCGGGCTCGTCGCAGGCGTGACCGGCCGCGACGCTGGTCAGTGCGCGCTCCTCGCCCGCCGCACGGGGGACACCGCCGCGAACGGTGCCGGAGGTGCCACGACCGCGGGACGTCGCCGCTCCAGGGCGCACTCGTCTCACGACGGCCTCCTTTGCAGTGCTCGTGTCCGGGCTCGTGCGGAATGGGTTCCCGAGACAAAGTTGAGCAGGCCGCACGGGTCCGCGGGGCGGTTTTACGGAACGTCCCCCGCCGGACCGGCCCGCGATGCGGGCTTTTCGAGCCGTTACGGGTGCAGGAGGACCAGGTCGTCCCGGTGGACGACCTCACGTTCGTAGGCGGGGCCCAATTCGCGCGCCAGTTCTCGCGTCGAGCGGCCGATCAGCCGGGGGATCTCCTTGGCGTCGAAATTCACGAGCCCGCGCGCCACCGCCCGCCCCTGGCTGTCGCGCAGTTCCACGGGGTCCCCCGCGGCGAACTCGCCCTCGACCGCCGCGATACCGGCCGGCAGCAGCGAGGTGCGGCGTTCGACGACCGCGCGCACGGCCCCGTCGTCGAGCATGAGGGCGCCCTGCGGGGTGGAGGCGTGCTGCAGCCACAGCAGCCGGTCGGCGGAGCGCTTGCCGGTCGGGTGGAAGTAGGTGCCCGTGTCGCGGCCCGCGAGGGCGTCGGCGGCGTGCACGGCGGAGGTGAGCACCACGGGGATGCCGGCCGCCGCCGCGATCCGGGCCGCCTCGACCTTGGTGACCATGCCTCCGGTGCCGACGCCCGCCTTGCCCGCGCTGCCGATCTCCACGTGCGCGAGGTCCTCCGGCCCCCGCACCTCCGCTATCCGCGAGGTGCCGGGCCTGCTCGGGTCCCCGTCGTAGACACCGTCCACGTCCGACAGCAGGACCAGCAGGTCGGCGTGGACGAGGTGGGCGACGAGCGCGGCGAGCCGGTCGTTGTCGCCGAAGCGGATCTCGTCCGTGGCGACCGTGTCGTTCTCGTTGACGACCGGCAGGGCGCCCATCGCGAGGAGCTTGTCGAGGGTGCGGGAGGCGTTGCGGTGGTGGGCGCGGCGGCTGGTGTCGTCGGAGGTGAGCAGCACCTGGCCGACGCGGATGCCGTGGCGGGCGCAGGACGCCGTGTAGCGGGCCACCAGCAGGCCCTGTCCGACGCTGGCGGCGGCCTGCTGCCTGGCCAGATCCCGGGGCCGGCGGCGCAGCCCGAGGGGGGCGAGGCCGGCCGCGATGGCGCCGGAGGAGACGAGGACGATCTCCTTCTCTCCCCCGCCCACCCGTCTCCCACCCGCCTCGACCGAGACCCTTCGGGGCACCCCCTGCTTGCGGTGCTTGGCGAGGACGTCCACGAGGGCGTCGACACGGTCGGCGTCGAGCCCGCCCGCGGCCGTGGTCAGCGACGACGAGCCCACCTTGACGACGATCCTGTGGGCCTCGCTCACTGCCTGCCTTGCCCCTGACACCTTGCCTGCTGTCCCCTCGCATCGGTTCACCTGCCCCTCGAAATCTACGCGAAGAGGGACCGGCGGCGCGCATCGGTCCGGCAGGCGGACGGGATCGCCGACGGGTGCAGGGGAAGCGGCACTCGGCGCCGGGACGGCGATCGGGTTCCGGGCGCCGGGGGCGAGCCGACCCGCCCACACGGCTCTCCGCCCCGGCGGAGGTCGGCGTCGGTGAACCTGTCGCTGCTTACCGCGCGTTCACCTTTCACGCCACTCGATAAATAGGTGACAGCTCGTCAAATTGGTCCAAACACCCACGCGTTCTTTATCGTTCGTCCACCAAGAGCAAACCCATAGTCAACCATCTCTTCACTTATGTAAGATCTCTGAGCGCTTTGTCGTGTCCCTGGCGCAAGCCCGAACTTCCGCACCCCCAAAGGGACATGTGCACGGCGGACCACGAGTCTGCCTGGCGGCTCGCCGTCACAAGTGCGCAGCCGTCGGGCACCCAACCGAAGGACCACTTTGGACACCACCTACTGGAGTCGGCGGCGTGTGCTCGGCGCCCTCGCGGCCACCACAGCCGTCGCCGCGGCCTCGAGCCTCGTCCTCAACCCCGTGGCGGCTTGGGCCGACGCCCCTCCGTCCGACGGTGACGACGGCGACCCGCTCGACCTGCCCGAAACCGACCGGGCGAAGACCGTCCAGGCCTGGCTGCTGGGCGGCCCCGCCACCCGCGCCGCCGCGGAAGCGGCGCTCAGCGGCACCGACACCGACATCCAGACCTTCCTGACGGTGGACCTTCCCAAGGCCACGGCGGAGGACAACCGCGTCGCCATCGTCACCTCCCTGGCGGGAGGCGGTACGGGTGTCCGGCGGGAGGCCGCCGCGGCCCTGGGCGGCGGTGACGCCGACATCGCCGCCTTCCTCGACGGGGGCTTCCACAGCGCGGTCCTGGAGGACCTGCGCGTGGCCACCACCACGGTGATGGCCACGGGCGGCAAGGCCGTGAACCGGGACGGCAACACGGCGCTGAGCACGGGCACCCAGGACGCCCTGGAGCAGTACCTGCTCGACGGCCAGTACACGGCGCGCGACGAGGACATGCGCTTCGAGGCCACCAGGCTCACCGTCAACGCGGGCCCGGAGGTGCAGAAGTACGCCACCCGGGCGCTGTCCGGCACCGCCGAGGACGTCGAGTGGTTCCTCGACACCGGCCAGCACATCGCCCGCGCCCGTGACCAGGAGTCCGCAACCATCGACGAACTCGTCGCGGTCGTCGAGCGCGAGGGCAAGAAGGCCGACGCGAAGACGAAGGAGGCCCAGGAGGCCGCCGCTCGCGCCACGGAGGCCGCAGAGAAGGCCAAGGAGGCCGCCGAGAAGGCCGCCGCCGAGGCCCAGGCGGCTCAGCAGGACGTGATCAAGTCGGGCCAGGCGGCCCGCAAGGCGGCGCAGGCCGCTCAGGGCGCGGCGGACTCGGCCCGGGTCGCCATCCGCGCCTCCCGCGCCGCCGTCGACGCCTCGCGCCGCGCCGCCTACGCCGCCACGGCAGCCAGTCAGGCGGCCGCCACCGCCGGCAACGCCGCCGCCCAGGCGTACAACGCCGCCATCGCCGCGTCCAAGGACGCCACCAAGACGACCGCCGCCAAGAACGCCGCCGTGGCCGCACGCAACGCCGCTGCCAAGGCCCGCAGTGCCGCGAAGGCCGCCGACGCCGCCAAGGTCTCCACGGACCAGTCCAAGGCGGCCAGCGCCTCCGCCGCGTCCGCGGCCCGCAACGCGGCTGCCGCCGCGTCCGCCTCCGCCGCGGCAGCCGCCGCCGCGGGGGCCTCCGAGGCGGAGGCCGCGGAGGCCAAGCGGCAGGCGCAGATCGCCGGCACCAACGCCCAGATCGCCACCAACGCGGCCGGCACCGCCCAGGCTCTGGCCGACACGGCGTCGGCGGCGGCCGCCGCCGCACGCGACGCCGCGAACAGCGCCGCCGACCACGCGGACAAGTCCGCGGATGCCGCCGAGTGGGCCGTCAAGTACGCGGGCAAGGCGATCGACTACGCCAACAAGTCCACCGGCTTCGCCAACGAGGCCACCAAGGCCGCCAACACCGCCATCGACGCCGTGAACAAGGCGGTCACGGTGGAACAGCAGGCGCGGGACGCCGAGTGGCAGCGCCTCGACGAGGACACGAAGCAGGCGCTGGAGGAGGCCCGCCTGCTCGCGCAGATCGAGGACGGGGAGCGGGCGGAGTACGCCGAGAAGCGGACGCAGGCCGCGCAGGCCACGCAGGCCACGCAGGACCTCGTCGCGAAGGCCGAGACGGCACTTCGGGGCGGCGACCTGGGCCTGTCCGCCACGCTCGGGCGCAAGGCGGCCATCGCCTTGATGAACGCCACCGGGACCTGGACACGGGAGGCCGCACGGTTCGCCCTGTCCGGGGCCGACGCCGACGTCCACCGCTGGATCGACGCCGACCGCCGGCTCGCACAGCGGCAGGACGACCTGGAGACGTCCCTCTACATCGCCCAGGTCTCCTCCCCCGACGTGGCCGACGCGGCGGCCGTGGCACTGGCGGACGAGGACCCGGACGCCGGCACGACCTTCCTCAGCTCCGGCGTCATCACGGCCGCGGCCGCGGACAACCGGGTCATGATCTCCCGTGTCCTGGCGGGCACCCCCGGCAGCGCGGTGAAGAAGGCGGCGAACGACGCGCTCGACGCCGACACTCCCGAAGCCCTGCACCAGTTCCTCAGCACCGGGTACGAGACAGCGATGCGGGACGACGACGCGGTCGCCACCGCCGCCCTCATCGACAAGGGAGGCCCGTACACCAAGGCTCACGCGCAGGTCGCGATGGAGGGTCCGGCGTGGATGCGCCGCAACTTCATCGCCTCGGTGCAGTACAGGACCGCGCAGCTCGACTACGACTCCGCCGCCCACATCGCGGCCGTCCAAGGCGCCATCGCCGCTGCCTCGAAGATCGCGAACAAGGCGGCGGAGAACGCGAACCGCGCCCAGGAGGCCGCGGCGAAGGCCCGCAACGCGGCCCAGGAGGCGTCGGACTGGGCGAACAAGGCCACGCAGTCGGCCAAGAAGGCCGACGACTACGCCAAGCAGGCGAACGCGAACGCGGACGCGGCCGACAAGTCGGCGCAGAGCGCGCAGGCCTCGGCCGACCAGGCCAAGCAGGCTGCCGCCAAGGCACGCACGGCCGCGCGCTCGGCGAACTACTCCGCCAACCGTGCCGTGGACGCCGCCCAGAACGCCAGGGCATCCGCCAACTCCGCCCAGGCCTCCGCCAACGCCGCCCGGGCTTCCGCCATCCAGGCGAAGCAGGACGCGCAGACCGCGGCGGCCGCGGCAAGCGAGGCGAACAGGATCGTCGTCGCCAAGCGGAAGGCCGAGCTCGCGGAGAAGGCCCGCAAGGCGGCCGAGGCGGCGCGGCAGGCCAAGGCGAGCGGGACGAATCCGGCCGACACCGCCGACAACGACTCCGTCAAGGGCGGTCTTCCGTGGTGGAAGAAGGACGCCCGCTGGCTGGCGAACGCCACGAACGATCTGAGCATCGGCACCGGCTTCATCGCCGCCGGTCTCGGCCTGGCCGGTCTCGCCTTCCCGCTACTCGAACCCGCCGCGGGCGCCTTCGGCGAGGCCTCGGTCGCGCTCGGTGGGCTCAGTGCCCTGTTCACCGGCATCGGCTACGGATTCACGAGCTCCGAGTTCAAGCAGTCCGCAGCGAGCGCCGCTTTGGGCCTGCTCACCTTCGGCCAGTCGAAGTGGATCGGTGCTCTCGGCGCGGGCAAGGTGGCCACGAAGGTGACGCAGTTCGGACACGACCTCGTCTCGCCGGTCACCGGACTTCTGAGCCTTTTCTGACGGTGCAGGCAAGTTAGAGTCGCGCAGTAAAGGGCCGGCGGCTCCGACGCCGCCGGCCCTTCTCCATCGCGGAAAGGAACCCGCTATGCTCGCCCGACTTCCTCTGCCCTGGCTGTTGCTTCTGGCGGCCTTCGCCACCGTGGTTCTCGGCCTCGGTGTGCAGTGGGTGTTCAGAAGGCCGAAGGCAATGGCACTTTACCTGGCCATTTCGGCGGGATGCTGTCTCGGTATGATCGCCGTGGGCGCCCGCCAGTATCAGCACTGGAATACCTCGCAGATGCTGATTCTCTACTCCTTCAGCTGGCTGGGGCTCGCCATCGGCTTCTTCCCGTCCAGGAAGCTGCTGCGCCAGTACGCGGAGGACCAGCGCCGCGGAGTGAAGCCGGCGAGCATCCAGTACCCGGCCCGATACCGGGCGCCGCTCTTGATCTCGGTGATCGTCATGGAGCTCCTGGGCTTCATTCTCTCCACCTGACCCCACAGTTTTTGTCGAATCATTTGCGGCGGACGACACAACCTCGAAACGGGCGTGACCAACCTCATATCAACACGGCGGTTTTGCGTCCCATTTAACCACTTTACGAAGTGGACAGACACTCTTCACCTACGGTTTTATTGGCGCGTCCGATCAACGGAATCCGGACCGACCGTCAGCATTCCACGGCGGGACTTGGGGGAGACAGAATGCCGAATTCCGGTTGCCTTCATTTCCATGCCTGAAACATGCTCGCGCTCGTTCTCCGGAGGCGAGAAGTAAGGATTGCGATGAAGGCACGTGCCACGACGGCAAAGCCACTGCGCCGGAGACTCCTAAGCACCGCCGCCCTGGCGGCCGCGGGCGCCCTGACCTGGGTCACGCTGCTGGGCGGAGGAGCGTCCGCCGGCCAGGGCACCGCCTCCGAAACGGTCGCGCCCGCCGCCGGAGAGGCCCCCGGCTACGCCGTCGAGAAGTTCGACTACCCACAGGCCGACAAGATCCTCGCCGAGAAGAACATCGTCCTCAAGCGCGGCGACGGCCACATCACGCTCGCCGACTGTGCCGGCGGCACCGGCTTCCTCGAGGTCTGGGCGCGGAGCAAGGACAAGGTCTGCTTCCAGGTCACCGGCAACAGCGGCTGGCTGACCCTGGAGATCCCCTCCGTCTACGCCGTCCGGGGCAACGACTACTCGGCCCAGGTCGACATGACCGTCGGCACGGAGGAGAAGAGCTTCGACATCGCGAAGAACACCTGGACCGCCGTCGGCGAGAGCGCGGACCCGCAGGGCCGTGAGCACATGCTCGTGGAGATCAGGACCTCCAAGTAGCGCCCGCCGCTGCGTCGTTCGCCAGCCGATCCACCGGGGACTCCCGGTCCCCGGGACCTCACGTCCAAGGAATCACGTCATGCGACACACCAGACATATGCGCCTCGCCGCGCTCGCCGCGGCCCTGATCGCCGGCCCGGTCGCGGTATGCGCCGCACCCGCGGCGGCCGTCACCGGCGCGTCCGTCAGCGACAACAGCTTCAGCTACACCGCCCAGGTCATCGTCGGCGACCACGACCGCGGCTGCTCCGGCGTCCTGGTCGACCCCGAGTGGCTGCTCACCGCCGCCAGTTGCTTCGCCGACAACCCCGCCGCGAGCCTGGCCGTGCCCGCGGGCAAGCCGAAGACCCCGACCACCGCCACCATCGGCCGCTCCGACCTCAGCGGTTCCGACGGGGCGGTACGCGACATCGTCCAGCTTGTTCCCCGCACCGACCGCGACATGGTCCTTGCGCGCCTGAACCGGCCGGTCACCAACGTCGCCCCCATCGCCGTGGCGACCACCGCACCCGCCGCGGGCGAGGAGCTGAAGTTCGCCGGATACGGCCGCACCAAGACCGAGTGGGCGCCGCTGACGCTGCACACCGGCGCGCTGACCGTGGACTCGGCCGCCGCCGGCTCGGCCACCGTCACCGGCAAGGACGGCGCGGCCGCCTGCATGGGCGACACCGGCGGCCCCGTGGTCCGCACGGCAGGCGGCACGCCGCAGCTGGTGGCCCTCAACAGCCAGTCGTACCAGGGCGGTTGCTTCGGCATCGACGCCTCCGAGACCCGCACCGGCGGCATCGCCGCCCGCGTCGACGACCTGGCCTCCTGGGTGACCTCCACCGTCGGTGCCCCCCGTATCACCGACTTCAACTGCGACGGCATCGAGGACACCGCCATCGCCGACCCCAAGGCGACCGTCGGCGGTGATGACGGCGCCGGTGTGGTCCGGATCGTCTACGGCGGCGGTAAGGGCACAGCCGAGATCAACCAGGACCTGAGCTGGGTGCCGGGCGACGCCGAGCCGAACGACTGGTTCGGCGAGGCCCTGGCCACCGTCGACTACAACGAGGACGGCTGCACCGACCTGGTCGTCGGCACCCCCTCCGAAGACCTGGGCACCGCACCCGACGCGGGCATGGTCGACCTCCTGTACGGCGCGCCGGGCGGCATCGGCGCCGGCGCCACCAAGGACACCCACTTCGAGCAGGGCACGGGCACCGGTTCCCTCAAGGCCTCGGCCGCCGAGAGCGGCGACCGCATGGGCCAGGCCCTCGCGTCCGGGACCACCGCCGCGGGCGATCCGTTCATCGTGATCGGCGACCCCGGTGAGGCCATCGGCAAGGTGGCCAAGGCGGGCATGGCCTTCTACGTGCACGGCGACACCAACGTGGCCATCAGCCAGGACAGCACCGGCGTGCCGGGTGCCGTGGAGGAGGGCGACGGCTTCGGCGGCACGGTCGCGGCCGACGCCAACCACATCGCCATCGGCGCCCCCAACGAGACCATCGGCACCGACGCGGATGCCGGCAACGTCGCGGTGTTCGACCACAAGCTGAACTCGGAGGGCCGCCCGACCCCGTTGTTCGGTCTCGACCAGGACCTGGACACCGTCTCCGGCGGTGCCGAGGCCGGCGACCTGTTCGGCAAGTCCCTCGCCCTGGTTCCCTACCGCCCGTCCGGGGCGGCGGCCGCCACCGAGTCCATCCTCGCAGTCGGCGCGCCGGGCGAGGACCTGGACATCGACGGCGTCAACAAGGCCGACGCGGGCAATGTGATCACCTTCCGCATCACCCCGACGGGCACGTACAGCCAGCTCAACGTGTACTACTCGGGCTCCGCCACCGACGAGATGGTCGGCACCTCCGAGGCCGGCGACCACTTCGGCCAGACCCTGGCCGCCGTCAACACCGCGCCGCGCGCGGTGAGCTCCGCCGCCACGATGAAGCTCGCCGTCGGCATCCCGGACGAGGCCGTCGGCACCACGGCCAAGGCCGGCGCCATCACCACCTTCTCGCTGCTCGGCTCCCGCGGCGACAACGACCGCTGGATCGAGGCGGGTACCTCCGGAATCCCCGGCCCGGCGGGCGCCAACCAGCACCTGGGTGTCAGCATGCACTTCACCGGCACCAAGCTGTACGTGGGCATGCCCTACGGTCCGTCCGGCTACGGCACGGCCTACGGCCTGCCGCTGTCCAACGTGACCGCAGGCGGCACCAACGCCGCGATCACCACGTACCAGCCCGGCACGGGCGGCCTCCCGGCCGCCGGCGGCCGCTTCGGCTACGTCGTCCGCTGACCGCAGAGCACCGGACACGACTCCGGTGACCGTGGCCCGAGCGGTTCCCGCACCGTGCCCGGCTGGGGTTTCCCAGCCGGGCACGGTGCGTCGGCGGCAGCGGGGTCCGCTGCCGCCGACAGTTCCTACGACGAGGGGGACCAGCCCTGTACGGGCTGGTCCCCCTCGTCATGTGCCGCGCACGGAACGGTTCAGCGCTCCAGGAACGTGAACAGTTCCTCCCACCGCTCGGAGATGGCCGCGGGCGAATACCGCTGGACGTTCGTCCGCGCCCGCTCACCCATCGTGTCGCGGAGCTCGGCGTCCTCCATCAGACGGCCCAGCTGGTAGGCGAGTTCGGAGACATTGCCGGGGCGGGCGAGGAGGCCGTCCTCCTCGTCCTGGATGATCTCGCGCACGCCCGGGGCGCAGTCGAAGGCCGCGCACGGTACGGCGCAGGCCATCGCCTCCAGCAGGGCCAGGGGGAAACCCTCGCCCCGGGAGGACTGCACGAACACGGACGCGCCCCGCAGCGCGCCGGCGACGTCATCCGTCTGGCCGGCCCACTCCACCGATCCGTCCAGGCCGAGCCGGGTGCACTGCTGCCGCAGGGCCTCCTCGTCGGGGCCGGAGCCGTAGATCTTGAGGAGCCAGCCGGGGTGCTTGGGCGACGCCTCGGCCCAGGTGTCCAGAAGCATGTCGATGCCCTTCTGGTGCCCCAGCCGGCCGATGCTCGCGACAACCTTCTCGGTCCGCTCGGAAGGGACCTCCGGCATCATTGGCAGCGGGTTCGGCATATAGCCGACGTTGTTGAGGCCCCGGCCTATCCACAGGTCGGCGTCCTCGCGGGTGAGCAGCAGCAGACGGTCGGTCTCCTTGTAGTACTGCTCGACGCGCTGGAAGCGGGAGGATCCGCGGGAGTACTCGTAGGACTCGTGGCTCATGCCGATGACCGAGTGCCCGGCGGTGTCGGCGACGGCCACCCACTCCATGGCCCACACCTGGGTCACGATGATCATCGCCCCGGGCCGGGCGGCTCGGAAGACGGACGACAGCCGCTCGGCGGCCCGGCGCATGCCCGCCTCACGCACGGCCTCGCGCCGCCGGGCCCTGAGGTTGGCACGGTCGTGCAGGCTCCGCGCTTGCCAGCGCCCCGGCGGGCGCTGGTCGTAGAGCGTCACCGTGGCGAACGGCGGGTTCTCCCCCAGGTCCATGGGGACCTCGGGCGGCGCGATGCCGACGATGGTCACCCGGTGGCCGCTCTCGGCGAACAGCTTGGCCATCAGCGCCTGCCAGCGTGCCACTCCGCCGAGTTCGTTGACCTCGTTGGCCACGAAGATGATGTCGCGCTGTGTCATCGGGCGTCTCCCCGGTTTCCGAAGAAGCGGTCGACGATCCGGGCGGCGGCATCGCCGCGGTCGTACTCGCCGTACTGGGTCACGAATTCCTTGAGGCGTGCCTCGTGGTCGGAGGCGAGGACCTGAAGATCCTCCAGGACGCCGAAGAGGTCCTCCGCCGTCCGGACGACAGGACCGGGGGCCTTCTCGGACAGGTCGAAGTACGTCCCGCGGCTGTTGTCGACGTACTCCTCCCAGTCGTAGGTGAAGAAGACCATCGGGCGCTGGAGCAGCGCATAGTCGAACATCACCGAGGAGTAGTCGGTGATCATCGCGTCCGCGAGCAGGAGGACCGGCGTGATGTCCGGCTCCTCGCTGACGTTGACCACCCGGCCCGCCACGGAGGGCGGGAGCGTCACGCTGTTGAGGTAGTGCGTCCGGATCAGCAGGGTGAACTGATCACCGAAGCGGTCCGCGAAGGCGTCGATGTCGAACGGGAACTCGAACTTCTGGACCTTCCCGTTCTGCTCCCGGAACGTGGGGGCGTACAGGACGACGGGACGGTCCGTGCGGATGCCGAGCCGCTCCGCGAGTTCCCGCGCGGCCGGGTCGAGGGTCTCGGCGTCCTTGGCGCGGACCAGCGCGTCGTTGCGCGGGTAGCCGGTACGCAGGAGCTTCTCCTCCGGGATCCGGTAGGCCGGGGCCAGGGTCTCCTCGTCGTGCCGGCCCCGCACCACGAAGTAGTCGAACCGGTCGATCGCCTCCTGGTAGGCGCTCTGCTCGTGCTCCGGCTTGATGCGGTACTTCGGCTCGTCGAATCCCATGCGCTTGAGCGCGGAACCGTGCCAGGTCTGGATGTAGGTGGTCTCCGGGCGCTTGTTCAGCTTCAGCGGGAAACCCTGGTTGTCGATCCAGAACTCGGCCTGCGCCAGCGCCCTGAGGTAGGGCCAGGACCAGCGGCGCACCAGCTCGACGTCCTTCGGGAAGCCCGTGGGACGCTCGCCGGCGTAGGACCATACGGCCTTGAAGGGCACACCGCGGCGGCGCATCTCCTCGTAGATGGCCCGGGGGCTGTCGCTGTACTGCTTGCCGAGGTGGCTCTCGAAGACCACCGTGCCCTTGCGGACGGGCAGCAGCCGGATCATCCGGTGGTAGTTCTCGATCTTGCGCGGGCCCGAGTGAAGGTCCTTGCGGGCCGCGACAACCTTGCGCGCCATCTTCTTCGCCAGCTCGGCGGGCGGACTCTGCATGTTGCGCTGCACCAGCATCGAGGTGCGGCGGGCGAGCCTGCCGTGCTGGGTCAGGTGGAAGGCGAGGTGGCCCTTGGCCGAGGCGTGCGGCTGAAGGCGGTCGGCCGTCATCCGGCCGAGCCGGGGACGGACGCGTACGGCTCCGGTCTCCTCCAGGGAGGTTTGACCGACCGTCAGCCGGCTGGTGGTCCGTTCGCCGTTGACGGTGAGGTGGAGGCGCACGTCCCACACGTCGTCGACGATGCCGAGCGGGCGGAGCTTCGCCGCGAGCGGCACGGTGGCCTGCCAGGACACGGACGCACCCTCGTGCTGCACGCTCTGCACCGGGAAGCGGAAGGTCTGCAGGCTCTTGCGGCGGGCGCGGAACTCCAGCTCGGCCTTGAGCTTCGCGTCCGGCGGGATCACCCCGAGCGGGTTGACGAGCGCGCCGGACACCGTGACGCCCGTGGGGCTCTCCGTGTAGGCGGTCGTCTGGTTGCGCAGGGCGAGGCGCTGGACCGGCTTGGCGTGGTACCCGAGGTCGGTCACGTCGAGGATCTCGCGGCCCACCGGGTCGTCGAGGTGCTCCGCGCACCAGTAGACGCGGCCGTCGCGCTCCACCAGGGAGCTGGACACCTTGCCCGGGTTGATGAGCGTGTCGATCGCCGGGGTGAGGTTCTTCCAGTCTTCACGCAGCAGCAGGAAGGCGCAGAGCCGGTGGATCGGGGACAGGCCCTCGTAGGCCTCCTGGGAGAAGTCCTGGATGTAGTCGCGGGCCATCTCGGCGAAGAGGTGCCGGTACTCGTCGTCCAGGAAGGGCAGGTCCCGCAGGTACAGCACGAGGTCGTGCTTGAGGAACTTGCGGTCCTTGTGGAGCTTCAGTTCGTCCTGGCCCTGTTCGGCGAGGATGCGGTCGATCCTGCGGTGGATCTCCACCCGGTCGGCGAAGTTGTTGATCTCATGGCGCCGGTTGCTGATCGACTTCTCGGCGGCCTTCTCGACGACGTTCCAGAAGTACACCGTGTTGGGGATCAGGGTGATCCGGGACGCGGCCAGGTAGGCCTGGGCCGAGAAGAGCAGGTCCTCGTAGTGGATGCCCCGGGGGAAGGTCAGCCCGCTGTCGATCAGGAACTCGCGCCGGTAGCACTTGTTCGTCGACAGGGTGTCGAAGACCAGCAGGTCCGGTATCTCGGCGACGGACTCGAAGGTACGGGTCTCCCGGTAGAGCCACGGGTACCACTTGACCGTCTTGCCGTGCCTGTTGTCCGTGTGGACCCGCAGGCAGAGGCCGGAGACCAGGTCGGCGCCGGTGCTCTCGGCAGCTTCCAGCATGTTCCGGCAGGCGTTCGGCTCCAGCGTGTCGTCGCTGTCGAGGAACATCACATAGCGGCCGCGGGCCACCGCCACGCCTTGGTTGCGCGGTTCGCCGCAGCCGCCGCTGTTCTCCGGCAGCTGGATCGCCCGCACGCGGTCGGACCGGGCGGCCAGCTGCTGCGCGACCTCGAAGGAGGCGTCGGTGGAGTGGTCGTCGGCGATGATCACCTCGACGTTGTGCAGGGTCTGGTCGAGGACCGACTGCACGGCTGTCGGAAGGCGTGCCGCGTCGTTGAAGACGATGACGACGACGCTGATGTCGGGCGTTGTGTCGGGGTGCTGGGACACTGCAGCAGCTACCTCTGGCTCGTGTGGGTGGATATCGGGACCGCCGCGTCGCGGGACGGTCCTGGTGGCGGGGCGGGGGTGCGTTCGTCCAGCGGGACGAGGGGCGGCAGGGCCTCGAGGGGCTCTCCGAGGAAGATGTGGCGCACGGTGCGTTCGGCCGCACGACCGTCGTCGAAGTCGCAGAAACGACGGCGGAAACGGTCCCGCGCCCGGGTGGCCCGCTCGCCGCGCCAGGCGTCGGAGCAGAGCACCTCGGCCAGTTGCTCCTCAGTGGTGGCGACGGCACCCGGCGCCTGCGCGAGCACATCGAAGTAGGTGCCGCGCACGGCGGAGTAGATGTCCCAGTCGTCGGCGAAGACCACGATCGGCCGGTCCAGGTTGGCGTAGTCGAACATCGCCGAGGAGTAGTCCGTGATCAGGCAGTCGGCGGCGAGGTAGAGGCGCTCGACCGCGGGGTGGGCGGACACGTCGAGGATCCGGCCGTCGGCCCGCAACTCGGCCGACCGGTCGGACCGGTGGTGGGCGTGGTGGCCGCGCACCAGCAGCACGGCGTCCGGACCCAGCCGCTCGGCCAGCCTCACCGGATCGAGACGCAGTTCGAAGTCGCGCTGGTACTCGCGGTGCGTCGGGAGGTAGAGGAAAACCGTCGTGCCCTCGCTCAACCCGAGCTCGCGGCGGGCCTCGCGCACGTCCTCGGCCGTGGAGTTGAGCAGGACGTCGTTGCGCGGATAGCCGGTCGCCAGGGAGGTGTACGAGCACGGGTACGCCCGCTCCCAGACGGCGCTCGAGAACCGGTTGGAGACAAGGCTGAAGTCCCAGCGGTCGCAGCGCTCGAGGAGCTTGCCGAAGTCCATGCTCGTCGAGGCCGGGTACTTCTGCTGGTCCAGGCCCATGGTCTTCAGCGGGGTGCCGTGGTGGGTCTGCACATGGATCTGGCCCTCCCGCTTCACGACGGCGTTCGGGAAGTTCACGTTGTTGACCAGATACGTGGCACGGGCGACGGCGGCCCAGTACTCGCGCGACCCGACCCGCACGTGGTCGACGCCCTCGGGCACGGTGTCCGCCACGTCCGGGTGGATCGCCCACACCCGGCGTATGTGCGGTGCGAGGCGGGCGAGCTCGGAGTCGATGGCCGCCGGGTTGCAGGAGACGCCGCGGCTCCAGTAGGCGGAGAACACCGCCAGGTTCTCGTCGCGCGGCAGCCGCAGCCGGGACTGGTAGTACAGGCTCATGGCGCCGCGCCGGGAGCGGTTGAGGGTGGTGCGCGCTCGGCCCCGGACCGTGTTGCGGATCTTCACCGCGGCCGTGGCGCCCGCCAGTCCTGCGTAGGCGTCGCGTTCCAGCAGCGCGTACTTCTTGCCGCGGGCACCGGCCGGCTTCCGGAAGCCCTCGGGCTTCCGGTCACGGTAGTCGGCGGCGGCACGGTGGAAGAACTCCGCCCGGGCGTCCTGCGGCAGCCGTCCGGGGCGGTCCAGGACGGCCAGGTAGTGGTCGACCATCTTGCGGAACAGGGGGGCGCGCCAGCGGGCCCCGTCCTCACGTGCGTCGAGGAAGTCGAAGACGCGGCGGTACTGCTCGAAGACGTCGAAGTGCTTGCGGCTGACGGTGCCGAGGATGTTGCCGCCCTCGCGCCGCTGCCGGTACAGCAGGCAGACCCGGTCCAGGACGGTGATGCGGTCCGCGGCGATCAGGGAGCGGAACGTCCACAGGGCGTCCTCGTAGTAGCCCGCCGGGAAGATGAGGCCCTCCCGGGCGATGAAGTCCCGGCGGTAGGCCTTGTTGCAGACGATCTGCAGCAGATCGAGCAGCTGTGGCCGCTCGGCGAGGGGGAAGACCTCCCCGTCGGCTTCCTTGAGCAGGTGGGCCCGCTGGTTCGGGCGGACCTCGCCGTTCCAGTAGGTGCGCACATAGTCGTAGACCAGTACCTCGGGATCGCCGGCGGCCTCCAGCCGCTCGGCTATGGCCGAGAGCGCCCCCGGGGCCAACGTGTCGTCACTGTCCAGGAACAGGACGTAATCGCCGCGGACCTTTTCCAGGGCGATATTGCGCGCGCGCCCCAGACCGACGTTCTCCGTGAGGTGAATCACATGAATACGGGCGTCCCGTGCGGCGTACTCGTCAAGAATGGCCCCCGAACCGTCGGGGGAGCAGTCGTCGACGGCGACGATTTCGAAGTCCGCGTAGTCCTGCCCCAGGACCGACTCAAGACACTCGGCGAGGTACCCCTGCACCTTGTAGGCAGGGACGACGAGGGAGAGTCTTGGCATCCTTTGCAAACCTGTCTCCGGGGCGGACGTTGGGTACACGGGCGGGGGCCCGGGGCGCGGCCTTCACCGACCTGATGGCACGCCGCCCATCAGAGTAAGGGATTCACGAGATGTTTCCGTGAAATCGGTCGTCCGTCCACCTGAGCACGTCCCGATGATTTTCACCTTTTCCTTCAGAACGCATCCCTTTTGCCCGATTCGATTTTCCGGGGCTCACCGACCAGTCTGAAGACACTGACCACCGCACAGGAGAGGTGACCATGAGCTGGCTGGTAACGGGCGGCGCCGGGTACATAGGCGCGCACGTGGTGCGCGCCCTGATGCGGGGCGGTGAGAGCGTCGTGATCTACGACGACCTCTCTACCGGCAGCGCCGACCGCGTGCCTGCCGACGCTCCGCTGGTGGTCGGCAGCGTGCTGGACGCGGAGAGGCTCGCGCAGACGATTCGTGACCATGATGTGACCGGTGTGGTGCACATCGCGGCCAAGAAGCAGGTGGGCGAGTCCGTCGAGCGGCCGCTCCACTACTATCGGGAGAACGTCACCGGGCTTCAGACCCTGCTCGACGTCATGACGGCTGCCGGGGTCGACCGGCTCGTCTTCTCCTCCTCCGCCGCTGTATACGGCATGCCGGACGTGGACCTCGTCACCGAGGACACCCCCTGCGCTCCCATGAGCCCCTACGGCGAGACCAAGCTGATCGGCGAGTGGCTGATCGGCGCCGCCGCCCGGGCCCACGGGATCCGGGCCGCCTCGCTGCGCTACTTCAACGTGGCGGGGGCAGGCAGCCCCGAACTCGCGGACACCGGCGTGTTCAACCTCATCCCCATGGTCTTCGAGCGCCTCGAAGCCGGTGAGGCTCCCCGGATCTTCGGCGACGACTACGCCACGCCGGACGGCACCTGTGTCCGCGACTACATCCACGTCGAGGACATCGCCACCGCCCACCTCGCGGCCGCCCGCCGCCTCCAGGACACTCCTGCGGGAACCTCGCTCGTCCTGAACATCGGCCGGGGCGAGGGCAGTTCCGTCCGGGAGATGGTGGACCGCATCCTCAAGGTCACCGGCCACGACGTGGTGCCCGCGGTGTCGGAACGCCGCCCCGGCGACCCGGCCCGTGTGGTGGCCTCCGCCGACCGTATCCACCGGGAACTCGGCTGGTCGGCCGAACACGACCTGGACGACATGATCGAGTCGGCCTGGAAGGGCTGGCGGCACCGCCACCAGTGAGCCCCGTGACGGGCGCCCCTCAGCGCCCGTCGACACGTCGACCCGGCCCGAAGGAGCCCCGAAGCCGCTCGGGCCGACCAGGGGGCAGCCGGCACGGCCACCGTGCTGCCCCCGGGCGGTCGGCGCCGCTCAGAACGGCTCGAAGTCGTCGAACTCCTGGAGGGCCTCGTCCCGCTCGGCCTGCCGGTCCTTGCGCCGCTGCGAGGCGGGCCGCGCCGCCTCGAACCGGTGGTCCTCACCCCGTCGGCCGAGCATCTCCGCACCCGCCGTGACCGTCGGCTCCCAGTCGAAGACGACCGCGTTGTCCTCGGGTCCGATGGCGACGCCGTCGCCGGACCGGGCGCCCGCCTTCATCAGCGCCGCCTCGACACCGAGGCGGTTGAGCCGGTCGGCGAGATAGCCGACGGCCTCGTCGTTGTTGAAGTCGGTCTGCCGCACCCAGCGCTCGGGCTTCTCGCCGCGCACCCGGAACAGCCCCTCGTCCTCGCGCGTCACCGTGAAGCCCGCGTCGTCCACGGCCTTCGGCCGGATGACGATCCGCGTCGCCTCCTCCTTCGGCTTGGCGGCGCGGGCCCTCGCGACGAGGTCGGCAAGGGCGAACGAGAGCTCCCTGAGCCCGAGATGGGCCACGGCGGACACCTCGAAGACGCGGTAGCCACGCGACTCCAGGTCCGGCCGCACCATCTCGGCCAGGTCCTTGCCGTCCGGTACGTCGGTCTTGTTGAGGACGACGATGCGCGGGCGGTTGTCCAGCCCGCCGTACTCGCGCAGCTCGGCCTCGATGATGTCGAGGTCGGAGAGGGGATCGCGGTCGGACTCCAGGGTGGCCGTGTCCAGCACGTGCACGAGCACGCTGCATCGCTCGACGTGCCGCAGGAACTCCAGGCCGAGTCCCTTGCCCTGGCTGGCGCCCGGGATCAGCCCCGGCACGTCCGCGATCGTGTAGACGGTCTCGCCCGCGGTGACCACTCCGAGGTTGGGCACGAGGGTGGTGAACGGATAGTCGGCGATCTTCGGCTTGGCCGCGGACAGCACGGAGATCAACGAGGACTTGCCCGCGCTGGGGTAGCCGACGAGGGCCACGTCCGCGACCGTCTTCAGCTCCAGCACGATGTCCTGCAGATCGCCGGGCTCGCCGAGCAGCGCGAAGCCGGGCGCCTTGCGCCGGGCGGAGGCCAGCGCCGCGTTGCCGAGGCCGCCGCGGCCACCCTGGGCGGCGACGTACGACGTCCCGTGCCCGACCAGGTCGGCCAGGACGTTGCCCGCCTTGTCGAGCACGACCGTGCCGTCCGGCACCGGCAGGACCAGGTCCTGGCCGTCCTTGCCGGCGCGGAAGCCGCCCTCGCCGGGCTTGCCGTTGGTGGCCTTGCGGTGCGGGGAGTGGTGGTAGTCGAGAAGCGTGGTGACGGACTGGTCGACGGTGAGGATCACGTCGCCGCCCCGGCCGCCGTTGCCCCCGTCGGGGCCGCCGAGCGGCTTGAACTTCTCGCGGTGTACGGAGGCACAGCCGTGGCCTCCGCTACCCGCGGCGACATGGAGTTCGACGCGGTCCACGAAGGTGGTCATGGTAGGTGCCTCCAGAAACGTACGGGGTGTGCTTGAGTAACAAGCGAAAGGCGGACCCGCCTTCCCGACCGGGAAGTGAGGTCCGCCTCGCGCAACGCTCTACGGCGCCTGAACCCGAAAGGGACTGTCTCAGGCGACCGGAACGATGTTCACGACCTTGCGGCCGCGGTGGGTACCGAACTCCACCGCACCGGGCTGCAGCGCGAACAGCGTGTCGTCGCCGCCGCGGCCGACGCCCGCGCCGGGGTGGAAGTGGGTGCCGCGCTGGCGGACCAGGATCTCACCCGCGCTGACGACCTGACCGCCGAAGCGCTTCACGCCGAGCCGCTGGGCGTTGGAGTCGCGACCGTTCCGGGTGGACGATGCGCCCTTCTTGTGTGCCATTTCTCCTCAGTCCCTTACTTCGCAGCCGCGGGGATCGACGTGACCTTGATCGCCGTGTACTGCTGGCGGTGGCCCTGCCGACGACGGTAGCCGGTCTTGTTCTTGTAGCGCAGAATGTCGATCTTCTGGCCCTTGTGGTGGTCCACGACCTCAGCCTGGACCTTGATGCCGGCCAGCACCCACGGGTCGCTGGTCACAGCGTCGCCGTCGACCACGAGCAGGGTCGAGAGCTCGACCGTGTCGCCAACCTTGGCAGTGGAAATCTTGTCAACCTCAACGATGTCGCCGACAGCAACCTTGTGCTGGCGACCACCGCTGCGCACGATGGCGTACACGCGGATCTCACTCTCATCACTCGGGAAACGGCACCCCCGCAGTCCAGCCGTCCGGCACCGCGAACGGCCTCTCCCGAGGCGCCCGGCGCCCGGAAGGAAGAGGTTTACGGGGATGTGGCGCATCAGTGGACACGCCGACGGTCAAGGTTACGGGGACGGGCCTGACGGGTCAAACCGGGCTCGGCCTGACGACGTACGAAGCGGCCGGCCACTCCCCAAAGGCGGCGACAGCGGCCGCGCTGACGGCGCGTCGCACACGGCGGCGGCCCGCCCCGGGAGATCCCGGGGCGGGCCGCCGTCGTGCGATGCCGTGACCGTGGAGGGGTCGGTGGGTCAGTCCTCCGTGGTCACCGAGACCGTCGGCTGAGCCGGCTGCCCGGCGGCGGCCGTCTTCTTGGCGACCGTCTTCTTGGCCGCCGCCTTCTTGGCGGTGGTCTTCTTCGCGGCGGTCTTCTTGGCAGCCGTCTTCTTGGCCGTCGTCTTCTTCGTGGCGGCCTTCTTCGCCGTCGCCTTCTTGGCGGTCTTGCGGGCCGCCTTCTTGGCGGGCGCGGACTCCTCGGCCTCGGCCTCCGCCGCCTGGGCCGGCTCCCCGGCCGGAGCCGGTTCCTCGGCCGCCGACGGGACGACCATGACGGCCGCCTCCTCGGAGGAGGTGGGCGCGGTGGACTTGCGCACGGCGCGACGGCGCGGACGGGCCGGAGCCGCGGCCTCGGCCGTCTCGACCGCCTCGACCGCCTCGGGGGCCTCGACGGTCGCCACAGGCGCCGCGACGGGGGCCTCGGCCTGCGGTGCGGCCTCGCCGACCGTCACCACGGCCTCCGCGGGCGAACCGGCGGGCGCCGACACCCTGCGGGTCGCACGGCGGCGCGTACGGCCCTTGGGCGCGGCCTCCTCCTCGACCGGCGCGGGCACCTCGACGACCGGGTCCTCGACCGCCACCGGCTCCGCCTCGGCGTCCTGCCGCGACTTCGGAGCACGCTCGTCCTTACGGGACCTCGGCGCCCGCTCCTCGCTGCGCGGGGCACCGGCGGGAGCCGATGCCCGCCGGGTCGCACGGCGCCGCGAACGGCCCCTGGAAGCGGCGGCCTCGGCCTCGGCGACGCTGCTGTACAGCTCCTCGTCGGCGGCGAACGCCGGCTCCGGCAGGGCGACCGGGGCCGCGATCTCGGCGGCCACCTCGGCCTCGAACTCCGCGGCGGCAGGAGCCGCCTCGACGGCCTCCTCGACCTCCGCGGCCACGGCCTCGTGCGTCTCGGGCTCGGCCTCGGCACCGCCCCGGCCGCGCTTCTTGCGCTTGCCGCCGGCGGCGGGCGGCTGGTCCATGTGCACGATCACGCCACGGCCGTTGCAGTGGACACAGGTCTCGGAGAAGGACTCCAGCAGACCCTGGCCGACCCGCTTGCGGGTCATCTGCACGAGGCCCAGCGAGGTCACCTCGGCGACCTGGTGCTTCGTACGGTCGCGGCCCAGGCACTCCAGCAGACGCCGCAGCACCAGGTCGCGGTTGGACTCCAGGACCATGTCGATGAAGTCGATGACCACGATGCCGCCGAGGTCGCGCAGCCGCAGCTGGCGCACGATCTCCTCGGCCGCCTCCAGGTTGTTCCTGGTCACGGTCTCTTCGAGGTTGCCGCCCTGGCCGGTGAACTTGCCGGTGTTGACATCGATCACGACCATGGCCTCGGTCTTGTCGATCACCAGCGAACCACCGCTGGGCAGCCAGACCTTGCGGTCCAGCGCCTTGGCGAGCTGCTCGTCGATCCGGTACGTGGCGAAGACGTCTACCTCGCTGGTCCACCGCTGCAGACGGTCGGCCAGGTCGGGCGCGACGTGCGCGACGTATCCGTGGATCGTCCCCCATGCCTCGTCACCGCTGACGATGACCTTGGAGAAGTCCTCGTTGAAGATGTCGCGCACGACCCGGACGGTCATGTCCGGCTCGCCGTACAGCAGCGTCGGCGCGTTGCCGTTCTTCGCCTTCTTCTGGATGTCCTCCCACTGCGCCTGCAGTCGCTCGACGTCCCGGCGCAGCTCCTCCTCGCTCGCGCCCTCGGCGGCGGTGCGCACGATGACGCCCGCGTCCTCGGGGACGATCTTCTTGAGGATGGTCTTCAGCCGGGCCCGCTCGGTGTCGGGCAGCTTGCGGCTGATGCCGGTCATCGAGCCTTCGGGGACGTACACCAGGTAGCGGCCCGGGAGGGAGACCTGGCTGGTCAGACGGGCACCCTTGTGTCCGATGGGGTCCTTGGTGACCTGCACCAGGACCGACTGCCCGGACTTGAGGGCGCTCTCGATGCGGCGCGGGCCGCCGGAGAGCCCGAGCGCCTCGAAGTTGACCTCACCGGCGTACAGGACGGCGTTCCGGCCCTTGCCGATGTCGATGAAGGCGGCCTCCATCGACGGCAGCACGTTCTGCACCTTGCCGAGGTAGACGTTGCCGACGTACGAGGTCGACTGCTCCTTGTTGACGTAGTGCTCGACGAGCACGCCGTCCTCCAGGACGCCGATCTGCGTGCGCTCACCGCTCTGCCGCACGACCATCACACGCTCGACGGCCTCGCGCCGGGCCAGGAACTCGGCCTCGGTGATGATCGGCACACGGCGACGGCCCTGCTCGCGTCCCTCACGGCGGCGCTGCTTCTTGGCCTCGAGACGGGTCGAGCCCTTGATGGACTGCACCTCGTCGGTGGCGTCACCGGAGCGCTCGTCCTTCTTACGGGGCTCGCGCACCTTGACGACCGTGCGCTCCGGGTCGTCCGACGACGGCTCGCTGTCGACGCCGCTGTCACCGGCCCGGCGGCGGCGCCGACGGCGGCGACGGCTGCTGCTGGTACCGCCGGCCGACGACTCCTCGCCGTGCTCCTCGGACGCGTCCTCGGCGTCCTCGTCCAGCTGCTCGGCGGTGTCCTCGGCGTCCTGCGCGGCCTGCTCGGCGGCGAGCTCCTCGGCCTCCTCGCCCTCGGCGGCCTCGCCCCTACGGCGGCGACGGCCACCACGGCGGCGGCGCCGACGCGAACCGGTCTCCTCCGTCTCGTCGGCCTCTTCGACCTCGGCGGACTCCTCCGGCTCCTCGGCCTCTTCGGCCTCCTGCGCCTCATCGGCGGTCTCGGGCGCGATGGCCACCGGCTCCTCGTCACCACCGCGGCGACGACGGCGGCGGCGCTGGCCGGCCGGCTCCTCCTCGACGGTCTCGTGCTGCTCCGCGGCCTCGGCGGCGGCGGCAGCGGCGGCGGCCCGCTCCGGGGTCTGGAACATCGGCTCGGCGAACACCGGCGCCTGGAAGACGGCCACGGCGGGGCGCGCCGGGCGCTGTGCGGCCTCGGACGACTCGTCGGCGGCGGACCGCGCGGGCTCGGAGAACCCGGTGGCGGCCTTGCGCACGACGCGACGGCGGGAGCGGCGCGAAGCGGCCTCCTCGGCGACCGGCTCCGCCTGCGACGGGGCGGCCGCCGGTGCCTCGGGGGTCTCGGCGGCGGTCACGGGCGCCGCCTCGGGCGCTGCGGCGGTCTCGTCCACGGGCGCCGACACCCGGCGGGTGGCACGCCGACGGGCGCGACGGGGGGCCTCCTCGGCGGCGGGAGCTTCGGGGGCGGTCTCCTCGGCGGCCGCCGGTGCCTCGGGGGCGGTCTCCTCGGCGACGGGAGCCTCGACGATCTCGGCGGACTCGGGCGCACCGGCAGGCGCGGACGCGCGGCGCGCGGCACGGCGACGCGTACGACGCGGGGCGGTCTCCTCGGCCGACGGCTCGGCCTCGGTCTCCGCGGCGGCCGCCGGTGCCTCGGGGGCGGTCTCCTCGGCGACGGGAGCCTCGACGATCTCGGCGGACTCGGGCGCACCGGCAGGCGCGGACGCGCGGCGCGTCGCACGACGACGCGTACGAGCCGGAGCCACCTCCTCAGCCTCCGCCGGAGCCTCCACGGCGGGCACGGGCGCCTCGGCACCCTCCGCACCAGCGGCCACCACAACCTCCACCGTCTCAGCGGACTCGGGCGCACCGGCAGGCGCGGACGCGCGGCGCGTCGCACGACGACGCGTACGAGCCGGAGCCGCCTCCTCAGCCTCCGCCGGAGCCTCCACGGCAGGCACGGGCGCCTCGGCACCCTCCGCACCAGCGGCCACCACAACCTCCACCGTCTCAGCGGACTCGGGCGCACCGGCAGGCGCGGACGCCCGGCGCGTGGCGCGACGGCGCGTACGAGTCGGAGCGGCCTCCTCGGCCACCGGTTCCGTCGGCTCGGCCTCACCGGTCACGGCGGTCGCGGCCTCGGTCTCTTCGTTCTCTTCTGCCCCAGTGGCCTCGACGGCCTCCGCTGCCGGGGCGGCCTCGGCGGGCTGCCCGGTCTGTGCGGTCGGTATGGCCGATGCCGTGCCGGTCACGACTTCGGTCGTCGTGCCCTCGGAGGTCTCGGTGTCGGCCGCGGCCGACGGCGGGCCCGCCGGGCGCGACGCGGCACGGCGCCGACGGCGCGGCGGCAGAGTGTCGCTGGGGGTGTTGTTCTCGGAGCCCTCGATGGGCTCGGTCGGTTCGAGCATGCGGGCGTTTCTCCCGTCAGGCTCCCGGGCGCCGTGCCTGGTCCGGCATCGCCGGTGACGTCCGCGGCTCGCGCGATGCGCGGTGCCGCCGTCCGGGGCGCGGGCGCCGCACGGGAGCTCTCTGTGTCTTGTCTCACCGGTTCCGTACGCCCATGTGCGCACGGCCTGGCGAAAGTCTTCTGGTCGATGCGCTGCCCGACCCAGGTGGCTCCCGAGTACAAGGGTGGCGCTACGACGTCCGTCCCTACGCGGGACCTTCCTTACGCCGGCGCCGTCGCGGCGGCAGTCGCACCGGCCGTGACTGGCTCGGTCGCTGCTGCCTCGCGGTCGGGCGCGAGCGGGTCGGTCACCGTGCCGGTCTCTTCATCGAGCAGCCCCTGCGCCAGCCTGGTCACCGCTGCGGGGACCGGCGGCGCCAGGTCGGCCACGGCGCGGAGACCGGACAGGACGTCGTCGGGTCGTACGGCAGGCGTCACGTGCCGAACAACCAGCCGCAGTATCGCACAGGGCTGGTCGGTCGGCCTATCGGCATGCGAACTGTGTGTGTCCACGCTTTCGAGGCTCACGACCGCGGGGCGGGCGTCGAAGGTGCGCACACCGTTCTTGGTCATGCGCTGGACCTCGACGGTGCCTGCCTCGCTGAAGGCCGCGACCGCACGCTCGGCGTCCGCGGGGTCCACGCCGTTCAGGCGCAGCTCCCACACCGATGCCGTGAGCCGGTCGGCGAGCCCGGAGGTGCGGGCCTCGACCGCCTCGATGACATCGAGCCCGGCGGGCAGCGACTCGTCGAGGAGCTCACGCAGCTTGTCCGGGTCGCGCGCCTCGGTGAGCGCGATTTCCAGATACTCCGCCTCACTGCCCGTGCCGGTGGGTGCGGCATTGGCGTACGACACCTTCGGATGCGGCGTGAACCCCGCCGAGTACGCCATCGGCACCTCGGCACGGCGCAGCGCACGCTCGAAGGCGCGCTGGAAGTCACGGTGGCTGGTGAACCGGAGGCGGCCGCGCTTGGTGTAGCGCAGTCGGATGCGCTGCACCGCGGGTGCGGGCGGCGGGCCTTCGGGCTGTCGCTTGCCCAGTGTCGTTCAGTCCTTCGTGAGAGCGGTGGTCCTGCTACCAAGACTACGTGTCCACCCGGCCATCGGTTCCCGGAGGGAGATCCTCCGGAACTCGCGGGGTTCCGGGACCGCACCCCCGGACGATGTGCCCGACGGGCGTCGGCACCGTCTGTGTCCCCCTTACACCGGCTCCACGAAGATCCACCGGAAGAGGTCCCGAGGAACCGCCGGAGAAAGAGCAGGCGCCGAGCCCCCTCCAGGCCCGGAGGGGGCTCGGCGATGCGATGATCCGCTGCCCGATCACAGCGACCTCGGCGAAGCACTGACGCCAGGACCCGTCCAACGCCCCCACCACCCCGAGCGGGCGGCCGGCGAGCCCGTCCAGGATCACCGACACCTCGGACCGGGTGACCGACGCGACTGTCCCGTCGCAGAGATCAGCGATATGGACCGCTGCCGGCAATCTCCTGACGGCCTGGTCTCCGTCGCTTCCCCACGCCGTCCAGGTTCTCACGCGGCCAGGCCCGGGGTCAGGCCGAGCCGACCTCGTACAGACAGAAGCGTGGTGATGTCCACCATGACCGTGATGCCCGCGCTGATGAGATCGGGCGGGACGACCGATGAGTTCCGGAGCCCGGTGAGGTCTGCCTCTGCGCAAGGGAAAGCCGCGCACGAACTCTGTGAGGGGACCATGACCACCCATGCCCTACCACCCGTCGTCGACGCCGCGACCTGGGAGCGCCGGCTCGAGGCACTGCGTGCCCGGGAGAAGGCCGCGACGCGGGAGCTCGACGCCATCGCCGCCGAGCGTCGTCGCCTGCCGATGGTCGAGATGCCCGACTACACCCTCGAGGGTGAGGACGGCCCCGTTCGGCTGGCGGACGTCTTCGAAGGCAGGCGGCAACTGATCGTCTACAACCACATGTGGTTCGCCGGCAAGGAGTGGCAGTGCCCGGGCTGCACGGGGTTCACCTCGCAGTACACCCGCCTGGAGTTCCTGGACAACTACGACGCGCGATTCGTCATCGTCACCCAGGGCCCCATCGAAGAGGCACTCGCCTACAAGCAACGGGTCGGCAACCGGATGCCGTGGTACTCGACGGCCGACAGCTCGTTCGGGGCCGATGTCGGCGCACCGACTGACGGAGGGTTCGCGGTCAACGTGTTCCTGCGCGACGGCGACACCGTCTATCGCACCTGGCACACCGACGGCCGGGGTACGGAGCAGCTCAGTCACACCTTCGCGCTGATCGATCTCCTGCCGTACGGACGACAGGAGGAATGGCAGGACTCACCCGAAGGCTGGCCCCAGTCACCCACCTACAGCCGGTGGACGACGTCCAAGGACATCGCCGCGCTCTACGGCTCGGGCTCGGGCGGCGACTGAACCGCTCATGGCCGACGAGCGGGCGAACTCGGTGGGCCGGCACAAGCCCATCGTCCCGGAGCCCCCTCCCCATCGGGAAGGGGGCCCCACCGATCACGCCGAACCGGGGCCGGGCAAGGCGTCCGGGGCGTGGGAGGAACCGCGGCCGGCGCGGGGGCGCCTTGTCCTCGTTCGTCACAACACCCCGCAGAAATCGTGGACGTTGGCTCCCAGGACCGGTGCTCGGGCCGCCATCGCCCGTGGCTTCATCCGCTGGTGCCGTGTGCCGAGAGGTCCCAGAGGCACTGTGCGGCCTCGGGGTCAAGAGCGTAGTGGCGACACCGGCACGCTCCGGGCCGCCGTGGCACAGCCGGGCCAGGATTCTCGCCGCCCTCACCAAGCTCCTCGACGCCGCCTCGCCGAAGGGGATGTCCTGGACGATCCGGCAGCCTTCGATGTCCTGACACGCCACAGCGGCATCGCCCTCGCGTCGACCGACCCCGAACAGCACGAACGCCTGCTCGCCCCGCTGATGGACGGACTGGGACGCGGTCCTGGCGGAGCTGACCGCTGAAGGGTCAGCCACGTGGCACGCCGATACCGGGGGGAGACCTGTCCTCTGACTGCTGCACGAGTCCCGACGCGGAAGCATGTTCTGTTCTGCTCGCCGAGCACGCTGCGGATCATCGCCCGTGAGTCGTCCACGGCATCCGTCCACGTCGGTGCGCTCATGGCCGCCTGCGGGGCCGGCCTGGTCACACACGCCATTGAGCGCATTCCCAAGGGCGAGTTCGCAGAAGCCTTCTGAACCACAGGGCTGATGCGTCCTCAGGTCCTGTGCAGACAGGCCTCACCTGATCAAAGCGAGACCAAGAGAGCTGCTCATATCATTTTTCACTCGTTTGCACACCGATCACAACAGGGGTGTGGCCGCAATTAAACGATAATCAACCTGCCAACCAAAAGGTCAAGACAATGGAGGCTTAGGTGCGTCATTCCGTGAAGCTTGGAGTCGCAACGGTCGCTGCAGCCGTTGCCCTGCTCGGTGGTGCCACGACGGCCAGCGCACGTTCATACGACGATGTCGACCCCGACTGGGCCAGCCTGTGCGAGGACGACGAATCCACGCAGGTCACCTGCCAGTTCGGCGAAGATGATGAGAGCCTGATCATCTATCAGACCAACATTATTACGGTTGGACACGATTTCAATGGGGACCTCGACGTCACCCTGGACCGGGAGCCGGCCTGAGTAGGGGCGGGGACTGGCACGGTAGCTGACGCTCCGTTTCCAGTCCCCGCCGCTACGTCTCCGGTCTCCGGTCATTCGAACCATGCGTGGGATTGAACGGTGCGTCATTCCACTTCGATGCCGTAGTCCCGGACGAGTTGCTCCAGGCCGCCCGTATAACCCTTCCCCCCGAGCACGAAGTCCCAGTCTCCGCCAGACCTGCGACGAAACGATCCAAGCACCAACGCCGTCTCTCGTACGCGGCCGTCAGAGACCTCCAGCCGCCCGAGTTCCTTCATCGCCGGGTCAAGCAGACGAATGCACGCATCGGTGAACCCAGAGAGGTCGGCCTCCGGGTTCGCCTCCGGATCGACAGCCGCCACCAGCACGAAACGGTCAGCCGTGTCCGGCAGTGCGTCGAAGGCGACACGGATCGCTGCCTTGTCCGGCGCCGCAGGAGGCACCGCACGTACCGATCCGTCCGGGGTCTGCGGATTGTTGAAGAAGACGAAGTGGTCCTCGCTGACCACCCGGTTGCCCTGGCAGACAAGCGCGCACACGTCCAGTGCGACGTCGCCGGTCCACATCATGCCCAGCACGTTGTGGTCCTCGGGCGGGGTCACCGGACCGGGCGCGGGCTGCGCCGACGTGGCTGGTGCCGCCTGTCCCAGGCGCCCGTGCAGCCCGTGCCTGTGCAGCAGATCGACCAGTTCGTCGCCTGCGATGAGTTCCAGGGGCTTGCCGCGCGCGAAGGTGCGTGACCCGGGCCCGAAACCCGAGGTGGTCACCAGGACGCCTTTGTTCGCGCCTACGTCCTGGACCGTGCCGTAGAGGTCGCGCACTGCTGTGGGTGGCACCGTGTTGCGGTAGCGCTTCACCTGAACGACGATCTTCCCCCCTCGGACGGGAGTCGGATCCAGCGCGTCCACATCCACGCCACCGTCGTTCGAGCGCTGAGTCGTCACGGCCTGCATGCCCATGGCACGGAACAGATCGGCTACCAGGGATTCGAAGGCAATCGGGTCTATGTCATACAGATCCGGCTCCCCATCATCGCCATGCGTGCCGACGTGACTCCCGACATCCTCCGGTTGCCGGCTCGGCCGTACAGACGTGAGATGGTCGGGCCGGGTGGCGAGTTGGCCCCTCAGCGCGTCCGTCAGGCAGCTGACCGGGTCCACCTGTTCCAGATGCAGATCGGTGAACACCGCTCGAGAAGCCATGACGGTCGCCAGGAATATCTGCCCTCGCCTGCCCGTCGCCGGATCGTGGGCATCCACGAACCCGTTCAGGGCCACGGAGTCGAGCGCGCCGTACTCGTCCGCCGCGAAGAGTTGGTGCAGCACGAGCAGCATGCTCTGCGCCAACACCTCCCTGTACAGCGCGCGGCGCTGGGTCACAGGACGTGCCGTTTCCTTGTCCTGGTCCTGGGCGGGTACGTATCTGACCGACTTGGCTTCCGGAACGACGCCGTACCCGGGAAGCTCCCAGTTCAGAACCAGTTGCCGCCCCGCCGCGTCGTAGGCCGCAGCAGCCTGCCGCGGAAACCCCTCCGGCCATGCCCTCGACGAGTAAAGAGCGGCGGAGCTGTACTCGACCACGGAGTCGGGGTCGCCACGCCGGACGCCCTCGGTCACCTCGATGACCCCGGCATTGTGCCGGCGCACCTCGGCGCGCTGAGCCTCTGTCCGCTGCTCGTGATCGCGCTGCAACCCGGCCAACTGCTGCTGTCTCTGCGTTTCGGCAGCCTGCGCCGCATGCCAGTCGCGCTCGAAACGAGCCCGGGCCTCGGCCTGCGCCTGTGCCCGCCGGTTGGGGGTCCAGCCTCCCTGCGCCTGGTACTGGCTCTGATCGGGCATGCGCACAGGCCACGCCAACTGCCCTGGATCGAACGGCGTGTTCTCTTCCGAGCACATCAGGGACGACGCCCTGAAGGCCGGCACCCGGCAGCCCGCGGCAAGCAGGCCTCGCAAGGTCGCCACCCGGACTTCCAGTTCCTCCGTACGCCGCCTGGCTTCCGCCTGCCGGTACTCTCGGTGACTCTGAGCGGCGAGTCGCTCATGGGCCCGCGCCTGTCGCGCCTCCTCCCGGAGCCGTCTCGCCTCGGCATCCACCTGCCGCTGATGCTCACGCTGCATCTCAGCCCAGGCACCGACAAAACCAGCAGAGCGACGACTCATGCGCTACAGGCCCTCCCCAGGACGTCGGCACCGCCGACCAAGCTCTGGTTGCCTCCACAACCAGTAGTGACAAGGCGACTGTATCCAGCAATCGTCGCCCGGGACATCAACTTGCCAGAGCCACCAGAATCGGTCGTTCCAGCAGGTCACGGCAGTTCGGGTGCGGTGACGAGGCACAGCCGCGCGGCGACGTGATCGTGCGGCCGGTCAGAACCGCGACCACGCTGCGGACGACACTGAGCCCCCTCCGATGCGGAGGGGGCTCAACACCCGATCGAGCGCCTAGCGCACCTCAGTGCGCGTGACCACTCGAAGCGGGTGTCGGAGCAGCGTTCTTGACCGTCAGAGGGAGCAACTTCTTGCCGGTCGGGCCGATTTGGATGGCCGTGTCCATCTGCGGGCACACCCCGCAGTCGAAGCACGGGGTCCAGCGGCAGTCCTCGACCTCTGTCTCGTCGAGGGCGTCCTGCCAGTCCTCCCAGAGCCAGTCCTTGTCGAGGCCCGAGTCGAGGTGGTCCCAGGGGAGGACCTCCTCGTAGGTGCGCTCGCGGGTGGTGTACCAGTCGACGTCCACGCCGAAGGGGGCCAGCGCCTTGTCCGCGCAGGCCATCCAGCGGTCGTACGAGAAGTGCTCGCGCCAGCCGTCGAAGCGGCCGCCGTCGTCGTAGACCGCGCGGATGACCGCGCCGATGCGGCGGTCGCCCCGCGAGAGCAGGCCCTCGACGATGCCCGGCTTGCCGTCGTGGTAGCGGAAGCCGATCGAGCGGCCGTACTTCTTGTCGCCGCGGATCTTGTCGCGCAGCTTCTCCAGGCGGGCGTCCGTCTCCTCTGCGGAGAGCTGCGGGGCCCACTGGAAGGGGGTGTGCGGCTTGGGGACGAAGCCGCCGATCGAGACCGTGCAGCGGATGTCGCCCGAGCCGGAGACCTCGCGGCCCTTCTGGATGACGTGCGTCGCCATGTCGGCGATCTGCAGGACGTCCTCGTCGGTCTCCGTCGGCAGGCCGCACATGAAGTACAGCTTCACCTGGCGCCAGCCGTTGCCGTACGCCGTGGCGACCGTCCTGATCAGGTCCTCTTCCGAGACCATCTTGTTGATGACCTTGCGGATGCGCTCGGAGCCGCCCTCGGGGGCGAAGGTGAGGCCCGAGCGGCGACCGTTGCGGGTCAGCTCGTTCGCGAGGTCGATGTTGAAGGCGTCCACGCGCGTGGAGGGGAGGGACAGGCCGATCTTGTCCTCGGTGTACCGGTCCGCGAGGCCCTTGGCGATGTCGCCGATCTCGGAGTGGTCCGCGGAGGACAGGGAGAGGAGGCCGACCTCCTCGAAGCCGGTCGCCTTCAGGCCCTTGTCGACCATGTCGCCGATGCCCGTGATGGAGCGCTCGCGCACCGGACGGGTGATCATGCCCGCCTGGCAGAAGCGGCAGCCACGCGTACAGCCGCGGAAGATCTCGACGGACATGCGTTCGTGGACCGTCTCCGCGAGGGGGACGAGGGGCTGCTTCGGGTACGGCCACTCGTCGAGGTCCATGACCGTGTGCTTGGACACGCGCCACGGGACGCCCGACCTGTTGGGAACGACACGGCCGATGCGACCGTCGGGGAGGTACTCGACGTCGTAGAAGCCGGGGACGTAGACCCCGCCGGTCTTCGCCAGGCGGAAGAGGAGCTCCTCGCGGCCGCCCGGGCGGCCCTCCTGCTTCCAGGCGCGGACGATCTTCGTGACCTCGAGGACGGCCTGCTCGCCGTCGCCGATCACCGCGCAGTCGATGAAGTCGGCGATCGGCTCGGGGTTGAAGGCGGCGTGGCCGCCGGCCATCACGATCGGGTCGTCGACGGTGCGGTCCTTGGCCTCCAGCGGGATGCCCGCCAGGTCCAGCGCCGTCAGCATGTTCGTGTAGCCCAGCTCCGTGGAGAAGGACAGGCCGAACACGTCGAAGGCCTTCACCGGGCGGTGGCTGTCCACCGTGAACTGCGGGACGCCGTGCTCCCTCATCAGGGTCTCCAGGTCCGGCCACACGCTGTAGGTGCGCTCGGCGAGGACGCCCTCCTGCTCGTTCAGGACCTCGTAGAGGATCATGACGCCCTGGTTGGGCAGACCGACCTCGTACGCGTCCGGGTACATGAGCGCCCAGCGGACGTCACACGATTCCCACGGCTTGACGGTGGAGTTCAGCTCACCGCCGACGTACTGGATCGGCTTCTGCACATGCGGGAGCAGAGCTTCGAGCTGCGGGAACACCGATACAGCGGCTTCGGCAGACATCTCGCGACTTTCGTGGGCTGGAGGGAACTGATGGGGGTGACCATCAAGCCTAACGCGCTCCGGACTCATCCCCGGACGGTCGGCCGGCCGGGTGGCCCGGCGACCGGACCGACAGCCGGTCCCACCGGCTCAGATGTCGGTCGCGGTCCGCACCTTCCGCCACATCTCCGGGAGGGCCGCCTCCGTGGCCGCCGCCCGCTGCTCCTCCCGCCCGTACAGGACGCCGTACGTGAAGGTGCTCTCCATCGTCGCGTTCGCCTGAGCCGACAGGTCCAGCAGGGCGTCGCGGACCATCACGCTGTCCTGGTGGTCGCCCAGCAGGGTCTGCAGCGACTTCATCGACTTCACCAGGGACTCGGCGGGCTTGCCCAGCGCGGGCGCGGCGGTCTCGGCCGCGTACCGGGTGCGCTTGGTCTTCTTGCGCGCCTCGTGCACCGCGACGTCCCGGTCGTGGCCCGGGGGCAGGTCGAGGGCCTCGCCGACCAGGCCGGCGACCTTGCGGAAGTCCTTGCGCACGGCTTTGGCAAGCGCCTTCTCCGGGGCCTTGGCGGCCGCCTTCAGCAGGGGCGGGTCGGCGATCAGGGTGTCGAGCGTGTTCAGCAGGTCCAGGTAGCGCTCGCTGTCCAGGACGTCGATCAGCCGACGCCGGGAGCCGTCGCGCCGGGCCTCGGACCAGGAGCGCAGGCGGTTTCGGACGGGGCCGGAGACCAGGGTCGCGGGAAGTTCGGACACGGCGGTCGTCAGATGCTCGGTGAGGACCTCCAGATCGCGGTCGAGGCCCAGCTCGCCGGCCAGCCACTTCAGCTCGTCGGCGATCGGGTCGGTGACCCGGCGGTCCAGGATCTTGCCGAACGAGCGGAAGGTGCTGCGCAGCCGGCGGGTGGCGACGCGCATGGAGTGCACCGAGTCGAAGACGTTCCGGCGCACTGCGGGGTCGAGTCCGACAATGGCGTCGCGCTGGGCGCGGACGTAGGCGAGGACGTGGTCGCCCGCGGTGACGGGGGGCTGTGGCGCACGGGCCGGAGCGGGGGGCGGCTGCCGCTCGCCGGTCTTGGCGGGCGTGGGGCGGCTGACGGTCTCCTCCAGCGCCCTGGCCAGCTTGGAGGCGGCCGAGGAGCGGTTCACGCCCGCCTTGCGGAGTTTCTTGTCGACCTTGTCGAGGAAGGCGGGGTCGCCGTCGTCCGCGAGCTCCACCTCGATCTCGGTCCAGTCGGCGGTGCCCGTGCCGCCGCTGAGCCGCTCGGCGTGCACCCGGTCGAGGCAGACCTCGGCGAGCAGGGTGCCGTCGGCGTCGACGAGGTGGCGGATGTCGCGGGAGGAGCGCAGCCGGACCACGGGGACCAGTTCGGCGCCCCGGATACGGGAGCGGACCAGGTCGTGGAGATGCGGAGGGACGGTGTCGGAGAGCGGGGCGCGCACCTCGTCGCGCACGCCGTCGGCGACCGGCAGTTTGAGGTGCCAGCCGGCGTCGTCGCCGCCGGTGCGGCGGCGCAGGGTCAGGGAGGCGCCGGCCAGCCTCGCGTCGGCCGTGTCGTAGTAGGTGGCGTCGAGTTCGGCGGTGCCCCGGTCGACGACGGCCGAGACGCCGCCGACGACGGTCAGGTCGGGCAGGTCGTCCCCGATCGCGGCCTCGTACTTGCGCTCGATTTCGCGTTTCGTGTCCGCCATGGACCGAATCTAGTGGCAATCGGGCCGGGAGGGCAGGGCTCATCGGTGTTCGTCCGGAACGCGTCCCTCCGGACGAACGTGGGTCGCGGTCCGTCCGGTCGGCCGGGCCGAACACCGCCCGGCCCGGCCCACCGGGCCATGCCTCCTACGCGGCACAGTCCCCTACGCCACCACGGCGACACGAGCGGCACAGCGACCACGGCAGACATCAGCGGCCCAGCCACCACGGCAGACACGAGCGGCAGGACCACCACGGCCGACACGAGCGGCAGGACCACCACGGCCGACACGACCACCACGGCAGACACGACCGGCACGATCACCACGGCCGACACGACCGGCACGACCACCGCGGCCGACACGAGCGCCCCACATGCTCACGCCACCCACGCCGCTCACGCCGCCCACGCCGCTCACGCCGACATCGGCCGTTGCACCCGGATCGACTGCAACAGCCCCACCGCTATCCAGACGGCGAACATCGAGGAGCCGCCGTACGACACGAACGGCAGGGGCAGGCCCGCGACCGGCATGATGCCGAGGGTCATGCCGATGTTCTCGAAGGCCTGGAAGATGAACCAGGCGATGATGCCGGCGGCGACGATCGTGCCGTAGAGCTCGGTCGTCTCCCGGGCGATCCGGCAGGCCCGCCACAGGACGACCCCGAGCAGCACGATGATCAGACCCGCGCCGACGAAGCCCAGCTCCTCGCCCGCGACCGTGAAGACGAAGTCCGTCTGCTGCTCGGGCACGAACTGGCCCGTGGTCTGCGAGCCGTGGAAGAGGCCCGCGCCCGTGAGTCCGCCGGAACCGATCGCGATACGCGCCTGATTGGTGTTGTAGCCGACGCCCGCCGGGTCGAGGCTCGGGTTGGCGAAGGCGGCGAAGCGGTTGATCTGGTACTCGTCCAGGACGTGCAGCTGCCATATGGCGACCGCGCCCAGGATGCCCGCGCCGAGCAGGCCGAAGACCCAGCGGTTGGAGGCGCCGGAGGCGAGCAGCACGCCCAGCACGGTGACGGCCATGACCATCGTCGAGCCGAGGTCGGGCATCAGCATGACGATCATCATCGGGACGGCGGCCAGGCCCAGGGCCTGCGCCACGGTCCGGTGGTCGGGGTAGGGCTTGTCGCCCGCGTCGACCCGGGCCGAGAGCAGCATGGCCATGCCCAGGATGATGGTGATCTTCACGAACTCGGAGGGCTGCAGGGAGAAGCCGCCGCCGAAGACGATCCAGTTGCGGTTGCCGTTGATGGTGGCACCGAGCGGGGTGAGCACCAGCAGGATCAGCAGGAGCGAGAACCCGTACAGGATCGGCACGGCCGTGCGCAGGGTGCGGTGGCCGAGCCAGATGGTGCCGATCATCAGGGCGAATCCGATGCCCATGTTCATCAGATGCCGGATCAGGAAGTAGTACGGGTCGCCCTGGTTGATCTCGGTGCGGTTGCGGGTCGCCGAGTAGACGAGGGCGGCGCCGATCAGGGACAGGGCCGTGGCCGACAGCAGTATCGGCCAGTCGAGCCGGCGGGCCAGTCCGTCGCGGGCGAAGATCCGGGTCCAGCTCGCCCGGTCGGGGCCGTACCCGGAGACGGAGAAGTTGTTCGCTCCGGTCATGCGAGGATCCTCCGCCTCTTCTTCGCGCGGGGCGAGCGCCGGGCGGTGCGGCGGTTGCTCGCGGTGGGCGAGGGCACGGTGGCGGCCGGGCTGCCGGTGTCGGCGTTCCCCTGCTGGTCCTGCTGGCTCGCCTGGTCGGCGCTCGGGTCGTACTTCTGGACCTTCTGGGCCTCGATCGAGCCGTCAGGGTGGATCTTGGGCAGGCCCTGCTGCGGGGTGGGCAGCAGCGCCTTGTTCTTGTCGATCGAGCCGTCCTTCTGGACGCCGTACAGGGCGTTGTAGATGTTGTGCACGGCCTCACCGGAGGCGCCGGAACCCGTACCGGCCTGGGCGATGGTCATGACGACCGCGTAGTCCTTGGAGAACGTGGCCAGCCACGACGTCGTCTGCTTGCCGTAGACCTCGGCGGTACCGGTCTTGGCGTGCAGCGGGATCTTGTCCTGCGGCCAGCCGCCGAACTTCCAGGCGGCGGTACCGCGGGTGACGACGCCCGCGAGGGCCTCCTCCATGACGTCCCGCGTCTTCTGGCTGATCGGCAGCCTGCCGTGCGACTTGGGCTTGATCTCGGTGACGTGCTTGCCGTCGGGGCTGACGATCGCCTTGCCGATGGTCGGGTTCCACAAGGTGCCGCCGTTGGAGATCGCCGAGTAGATGTCGGCCTCCTGGATCGGTGTCAGGAGCGTGTCGCCCTGGCCGATGGAGTAGTTGATCTCGTCACCCTCGCGCATCTTGTTGCCCTCGAGGCAGTTCTCGTACGCGATCTTCTCGACGTAGTCGCCGTCCTTCTTGCCGGTCTTGCACCAGACGTCCTTGTTGGCCTCCCAGTACTTCTGCTTCCACTGGCGGTCGGGGACGCGGCCGGAGACCTCGTTGGGCAGGTCGATGCCGGTGGGCTTACCGAGGCCGAACTGGTGAGCGGTCTTGAAGAACCAGTCCTTGGGCTGCCCCTTCTTGGGGTTGATGCCGCCGTCCTTCTTCCACTCGTTGTCCCCGAGGCCGTAGAAGACGGTGTCGCAGGAGACCTCCAGGGCGCGGCCGAGCGAGATCGGGCCGAAGTTCTCCCCCTCGAAGTTCTTGAAGACCTGGCCACCGACGGAGTACGAGCTGGTGCAGGGGTAGTTGCCGTCGAAGGGGTAGCCGGCCTGGATCGCGGCGGCGGTGGAGACCACCTTGAAGGTGGAGCCGGGTGCCGACTGCCCCTGGATGGCCCGGTTGAGCAGCGGGTAGTCGGAGTCCTTGCCGGTGAGCTGCTGGTAGTCCTTGGCGGAGATGCCGCCGACCCAGACGTTCGGGTCGTAGGTCGGGGCGGACGCCATGGCGACGATCCGTCCGGTCTTGGCCTCCATCACGACGACGGCACCGGAGTCCGCCTTGTAGTTCTCGCCGGTGATCTTGTCGAACTGGGTGCGGGCGATCTTCATCGCGTTGTCCAGCTCGTACTCGGCGACCCGCTGGACCCGGGCGTCGATGCTGGTGATCAGGTTCGAGCCGGGCTCGGCGGCGTCGCTCTTCGCCTTGCCGATGACGCGGCCGAGGTTGTCGACCTCGTAGCGGGTGACGCCCGCCTTGCCGCGCAGCACCTTGTCGTACTGGCGCTCCAGGCCGGAGCGGCCGACCATGTCGGAGCGCAGATAGGGCGAGTCGGTGTCCTTGGCCTGCTGGATCTCGTCGTCGGTGACGGGCGAGAGGTAGCCGAGGACCTGGGCGGTGTTGGTCTCACCAGGGCCCGGGTAGCGGCGCACGGCCTCGGGTTCGGCGGTGATGCCGGGGAAGTCCTCGGAGCGCTCGCGGATCTGCAGGGCCTGACGGGGAGTGGCCTCGTCGGTGATGGGGATCGGCTGGTACGGGGAACCGTTCCAGCAGGGCTGCGGCGTCTTCGCGTCGCACAGGCGGACCTTGCCCTCGACGTCCTGCGGCTTCATGCCGAGGACACCGGCCAGCTTGACGAGGACCGCCTTGCCGTCGTCCTTCATCTTCAGCAGGTCGGTGCGGGAGGCGGAGACCACCAGCCGGGTCTCGTTGTCGGCGATGGGCACGCCGCGCGCGTCCAGGATGTCACCGCGTACGGCGGGCTGGACGACCTGCTGGACATGGTTGCCGGAGGCCTCCTTGGCGTACTCGGCGCCGTTGCGGATCTGGAGGTACCAGAGGCGGCCGCCGAGGGTGCCGAGGAGGGAGAGGACGAGGATCTGGATGACGACCAGCCGGATCTGGACGCGGGGCGTCCGTCCGGTCTCGGGGATGTTAGTCATCGGCGAAGCCCACTGAGGTCGAGGGTGGTTGCGGAGGACGGGCGGGTGTCGGTCACTGCTGTCGCACCCGCTCCGTGCACGTACGCGTCATAGGTGTACACGGTGGAGCTGTGTGACCAGGCGGCCGGCTCCGGCGGGGTCACAGCCGTTTGACCCCCTTGATGCGTCCGGCCCGGGCCACCCGGGCCTTGGCGGCCTTGACCCGCAGGACCCCGCGCTGGCTGCCGATGCGCAGTCCGGTGCCCGAGGAGAGCCAGCCGGAGGAGACGTCGGCGGCCTTGGCGGAACTGGTCTCGGCGAGCGGGTCGTTGTCGATCCGGCGGGCCAGCGCCATGATCCCGGGGACCACGAAGGGCGCGAGCAGCAGGTCGTACGCGGCGGCCGTGGCCAGCAGGCTGGTGAGGCCGACATGGCGGGCGGCGGTGTCGCCGACGAGGGCGCCCACACCCGCGTACAGCAGGGTGGAGCCGATCGCGGCGGCGACCACCACGAACATCGGGCCGCTGGCGGACTTCAGCCGGCCGTTCTCGGGCCGGGCGAGTCCGGCGAGGTAGCCGATGACGCACAGCACGAGGGCGTAGCGGCCGGCGGCGTGGTCGGCGGGCGGGGCCAGGTCGGAGAGCAGGCCGGCGCCGAAGCCGATGAGGCACCCGCCGACGTGGCCGTAGACCAGGGCGAGGGCGACGACCGTCAGGAGCACCAGGTCCGGGACGGCACCGGGCAGATGCAGGCGAGCGAGAACGCTCACCTGGATCACCAGGGCGACGATCACCAGGGCGGTGGAGAGCAGCATCCGGTTGAGGCGCATCTGGTTCGGCTCCTTGGGCGTCCGCTACTCGACGTCGGACGACTGACCGTCGCCGGACGCCTGGTTGTCGGCGGACGCCGAGGGCGTGACGGTGACGGTCACGGTCGGGATGGGTGTCGGCTGGGGCTTCGGGGGCAGCACGGTGTCGCGCGGGTCCTTCTTCGGTGCCTGGACGACGACGCCGACGACATCGAGGCTGCTGAAGGACACGAACGGCTTCACATAGATCGTGCGGGTCAGACCGCCCCCGGACGGGTCGATCCGGGAGACCACGCCGACCGGGACACCGGGCACGAACGGCTTGTCGGCCTCGGAGCCGAAGGTGACGAGGCGGTCGCCCTTCTTCACGTCGGCCTTGCCGTTGAGGAGCTGGACGCGCAGCGGGCGGTCGCCCTGCCCGGCGGCGAACCCGAGTTCGTCACTGCCTTCCATACGGGTGCCCACGGTGAAGTCGGGGTCGTTGGCCAGCAGCACGGTGGAGGTGTCGGGGCCGACGGTGGTGACGCGACCGACCAGTCCGTCGCCGTTCAGAACGGTCATGTCGCGCTTGATGCCGTCCTTGGCACCCACGTCGATGGTGACCGTCCAGGAGAAGCCCTGGGCCGCTCCTATGGCGATGACCTCGGCGCCCTTGATCCCGTACTGTCCCTCGCCCGCCACCCGGATCATCTTGTCGAGCTGGTTGAGGCGGCTGCGGTTGCGGTCGTCGCTGCCGAGCTTCGCCTTCAACGCGGCGTTGGAACGCTCGAGTTGCGCGATGCGGTCGTGCCGCCTGGCGGAGTCGCGCACGGCCGCTACCGCGTTGCCGACGGGGTCGACGGCGGACGCCACCCCGTTCTCGATCGGGCCGAACGCCGTGGCGGCGGCCTGGCGGGCACCTTCGACCGGTGAGTCCTGGCCGCCTCGGATGTCCACCGTGATCAACGCGAACGCGATGGCGATCAGCAGCACCAGGAGCAGCCGGCTCTCTCGTGTGTCCCTCACGTGCGGCGGCCGTGCCTTCCTCTGTCGGAATGTGTAGGGGAACCCGGGGATGTATGGGGGAGCTTATGCCTCTATATCAACGATCCGCCGCACGAGAGGCGATCGTCTCGTACGGCGGAGTCGGCGCGTCGCCTCATCTGCGGGGCTGGGCGTCCAGCACCTGCTGGAGCGCCTCGAACTCCTCGACGCACTTGCCCGAACCGAGCGCCACGCTGTCGAGCGGGTCCTCGGCGATGTGGATGGGCATACCGGTCTCCCGGCGCAGCCGCTCGTCGAGGCCGCGCAGCAGGGCGCCGCCGCCGGTGAGGACGATGCCGCGGTCCATGACGTCACCGGACAGCTCCGGCGGGCACTTGTCGAGGGTCGTCTTGACCGCGTCCACGATGGCGTTGACCGGTTCCTCGATGGCCTTGCGGACCTCGGCCGCGGAGATGACCACGGTCTTGGGCAGTCCGGAGACCAGGTCCCGGCCGCGGATCTCGGTGTGCTCGTCGGCGTCGAGGTCGTACGCGGAACCGATCGTGATCTTGATCTGCTCGGCCGTCCGCTCGCCGAGGAGGAGGGAGTACTCCTTCTTGACGTACTGGATGATCGCGTTGTCCAGTTCGTCGCCCGCGACGCGGATGGACTGGGCGGTGACGATGCCGCCGAGCGAGATGACCGCGACCTCCGTGGTGCCGCCGCCGATGTCCACCACCATGTTGCCCGTGGCCTCGTGGACCGGCAGGCCCGAACCGATGGCGGCCGCCATGGGCTCCTCGATGATGTGCACCTGGCGCGCGCCGGCCTGGGAGGACGCCTCGATGACCGCGCGGCGCTCAACGCCCGTGATGCCGGAGGGCACACAGACCACGACCCGCGGGCGCGCCAGATAGCGCCGCTTGTGGATCTTCAGGATGAAGTAGCGGAGCATCCGCTCGGTGATCTCGAAGTCGGCGATGACGCCGTCCTTGAGCGGACGCACGGCGACGATGTTGCCCGGGGTCCGGCCGATCATCTTCTTGGCTTCCGCACCGACGGCGAGGATGCCTCCGGTGTTGGTGTTGATCGCGACGACCGACGGCTCGTTGAGCACGATCCCGCGACCCCTGACGTACACCAGCGTGTTGGCGGTCCCGAGGTCCACAGCCATGTCACGGCCGATGAACGACATTGAGTTCCCCATCAGGATTCGTGTGGCCTTCCCAAGTTGAGCGTGTGACGGCTTTTGTTGGGGCGGCGAAGTGGGTGCTGTGACGTGAAGGCTTACATCGTAGTCTCGCCCGCACGAAACACTGCGCGAGGGTCTTCGCCATTGTCAGCAGATGACGCGTCGCCTCGCTTCTGGAGACGGGCGTTCGGGGGTAGCCGTTCCCCCGAACGGCACGCATATGCCAGGGAGCGACCGGGTTTGTTCGACCGGCTTCCGCGGCCGCCCTTGGTCATGCGTCCGAGTGACGTGAAAAGCCCTCAGGAATTGTTCACACTGCGGGATCGAAAGTTCATCATCCGGACGCCGGAGAAGCGTCCGGGGCTGCTCAGAACCGGCCCGGGAAAAAGATCTTGAGTTCCCGCTCGGCGGACTCCTCCGAGTCGGAGGCGTGCACCAGGTTCTCGCGGACGATAACACCGTAGTCGCCGCGGATGGAACCGGGCGCGGCGGCGATCGGGTCGGTCGGCCCGGCGAGCGCGCGCAGGCCCTCGATGACCCGCTCACCCTCCACGACCAGCGCGACGACCGGACCGGAGGCCATGAACTCCACCAGCGGCTCGTAGAAGGGCTTGCCCTTGTGCTCGCCGTAGTGCTGCTCCAGCGTGTCCTGGTCCAGGGTGCGCATCTCCAGCGCGCTGATGGTCCAGCCGGCCTTGCGCTCGATGCGGCTGATGATCTCGCCGATCAGCCCGCGACGGACGGCGTCGGGCTTGAGGAGGACGAGGCTGCGCGAGGTCACGAGAGGGCTCCTTCATCAAGGTGGTGCGGTGCGTAGAGGGTACAGGGCGGTTTCGGGTGACCGTCACACAGCGTCAGGTCGGCCCGGCCCCGCAACGCTACGGGGCCGCCGGGCTGCTCTCGTGGTCCTGCATGGCCGCGAAACGGGCCTTGGCCTCGTCGATCTTCTTCCCGAAGTGCACCGACGCCCACCACAGGGCCGCGAAGACGGCGCCCATGAAGAACATCGTGGGCACGAAGAACCCGGAGGCGATCAGTGCGATCTGCAGGGCCCAGCCGAGCTGGACCCCGCCCGGGCGGGTGATCAGCCCGCACAGCAGGACGCTCAGCGCCATCGCGATGCCGCTGACGGTCCAGACCGTGGTCGTGGACAGGTTCGGGTCCTTCATGGCGACCAGAGCCGCGAAGCCGATGACGAAGAACTCGCCGATCAGGGTCGAAGCACAGAGCGTACGCACGAGAGTCAGCCCTTCCCCAGGAGCAGTCGGGCCTCGCCGACTGTGATGACCGAGCCGGTGACGAGCACGCCGGCGCCCGCGTACTCCCCCTCCTCCTCGGCGAGCGTGATCGCGGCCTCCAGGGCATCGGGCAGCCGCGGCTCGACCTGGACGCGCTCCTCGCCGAAGACCTCGACGGCGATCGCGGCCAGCTCGTCGGCGTCCATCGCCCGGTGGCTGGAGTTCTGGGTGACCACGACCTCGGCGAAGACCGGCTCGAACGCCTCCAGAAGACCCCGGACGTTCTTGTCGGCGCTCGCGCCGACGACCCCGATCAGCCGGCTGAAGTCGAACGCCTCACTGACGGCCTCGGCGGTGGCGCGGGCCCCCGCCGGGTTGTGCGCGGCGTCCAGGACGACGGTCGGCGATCGGCGTACGACCTCCAGGCGGCCCGGGGAGGACACCGCCGCGAACGCCTTGCGGACGGTGTCGATGTCCAGCGGCTCGGGGCGCTGGGAGCCCACGCCGAAGAACGCCTCGACGGCGGCGAGCGCCACGGCGGCGTTGTGGGCCTGGTAGGGGCCGTGCAGCGGCAGGTACACGTTGTCGTACTCGCCGCCGAGGCCGCGCAGGGTCAGCAGCTGGCCGCCGACCGCGATCTGCCGGGCGACGACCCCGAACTCCAGGCCCTCGCGGGCCACGGTCGCGTCGACCTCGACGGCCTTCTTCAGCAGCACCTGGGCCGCGTCGACCGGCTGCTGGGCCAGGATGACGGTGGCGTCCTGCTTGATGATCCCGGCCTTCTCCTCGGCGATCTCGCCGGGTGTGCCGCCGAGCCGGTCGGTGTGGTCCAGGTCGATGGGGGTGACGACGGCGACGTCGCCGTCGATGACGTTGGTGGCGTCCCAGCTGCCGCCCATGCCCACCTCGACGACCGCGACATCGACGGGCGCGTCCGCGAACGCCGCGTACGCCATGCCCGTGAGGACCTCGAAGAAGGACAGCCGGTACTCCTGCGAGGCGTCGATCATCTCCAGGTACGGCTTGATGTCCTGGTAGGTCTCGATGAACCGCTCGGCGGACACGGGGGCGCCGTCGAGGCTGATCCGCTCGGTGATCGACTGGACGTGCGGGCTGGTGTACCGGCCGGTGCGCAGCTCGAAGGCGCCGAGAAGGGCCTCGATCATGCGGGCGGTGGAGGTCTTGCCGTTGGTGCCCGTGATGTGGATGGACGGGTACGAGCGCTGCGGCTCCCCGAGGACGTCCATCAGGGCCGAGATACGGCTGACGGACGGCTCCAGCTTGGTCTCGCCCCAGCGGGTGGCCAGCTCGGCCTCGACCTCGCGCAGGGCCTGGTCGACCTCGGGGTCGGCCGGACGCCCGGGCACGTCGGCCTGCGGCGGGCCGCCCTGGGTCCGCAGGGTTCGGCTGCCGGCCTCGATCACCGCGAGGTCGGGGTCACGGGTGGTCTCGGCCTCGACGATCTCCTCGAAGGGATCGCTCTCGTTGGGGTCGCGCGGCGGCAGGTCACTCACGAGGCCAGTCTACGGAGCGCCGGTGACAGACGCGGCCAAGGCCCCCGGACCGTAAGGTGCCGGGGGCCTCGGGGTTCACCGTCGGGCGGCGGTCAGGGCCTGCTCAGGCCGCGGGAAGCCGGTCCAGCTGGGCCTGGATCCGCGTGATGTCCTCCTGCGCCTTGGCGAGTCGGGTGCGGATCTTGTCGACCACCTGGTCCGGCGCCTTGGCGAGGAAGGCCTCGTTGCCGAGCTTGGCCTCGGCCTGCTGCCGCTCCTTCTCCGCCGCGGCCAGGTCCTTCGCGAGCCGCTTGCGCTCGGCCGCCACGTCGATCGTGCCGGACAGGTCCAGCGCGACCGTGGCGCCCGCGACCGGCAGGGTCGCCGTGGCCGTGAAGTCCTCGCCCTCCGGCTGCAGCCGCAGCAGCTGGCGGATGGCGGCCTCGTGCGGGGCGAGCGCCGTGCCGTCGAGGGTCAGCCGGGCCGGGACGCGCTGGCCGGGCTGCAGGCCCTGGTCGGCGCGGAAGCGGCGGACCTCGGTGATGACCGACTGGAGGGTCTCGATCTCCCGCTCGGCGGCCGCGTCCCGGAAGCGGCTGTCCTTGGGCCACTCGGCGATGACGACCGACTCGCCGCCGGTGAGGGTGGTCCACAGCGTCTCGGTGACGAACGGGACGACCGGGTGCAGCAGCTTCAGGGTGACATCGAGGACCTCGCCGAGGACGCGCTTGCTGACCTCGGCCGGCTCGCCGCCCGCCTGGAACGTCGTCTTGGACAGCTCGACGTACCAGTCGAAGACCTCGTCCCACGCGAAGTGGAAGAGGGCGTCGGACAGCTTGGCGAACTGGAAGTCGTCGTAGAGCGCGTCGACCTCGGCGACCACGGAGTTCAGCCGGGACAGGATCCAGCGGTCCGTGGCCGACATGCGCGCGGCCTCCGGCAGCGGGCCCTGGACCGTCGCGCCGTTCATCAGCGCGAACCGGGTGGCGTTCCAGATCTTGTTGGCGAAGTTGCGGGAGCCCTGGACCCAGTCCTCGCCGATCGGGACGTCGACACCGGGGTTGGCGCCGCGCGCGAGCGTGAAGCGCAGCGCGTCGGAGCCGTACTTGTCCATCCAGTCCAGCGGGTTGACCGCGTTGCCGAAGGACTTCGACATCTTCTTGCCGAACTGGTCGCGGACCATGCCGTGCAGGGCGATGGTGTGGAACGGCGGGGTGCCGTCCATCGCGTACAGGCCGAACATCATCATCCGGGCGACCCAGAAGAAGAGGATGTCGTAGCCGGTGACCAGGACGGAGTTCGGGTAGAACTTGGCGAGGCTCTCGGTCTGCTCGGGCCAGCCCAACGTGGAGAACGGCCACAGGCCGGAGGAGAACCAGGTGTCGAGGACGTCGGTGTCCTGGTGCCAGCCCTCGCCGCTCGGCGGCTCCTCGTTCGGTCCGACGCAGACGACCTCGCCGTTCGGCCCGTACCAGACCGGGATGCGGTGGCCCCACCACAACTGCCGCGAGATGCACCAGTCGTGGAGGTTGTCGACCCAGTCGAAGTACCGCTTCTCCATCTCCTGGGGGTGGATCTTGACCTTGCCCTCGCGGACCGCGTCACCGGCGGCCTTCGCGAGCGGGCCGACCTTGACCCACCACTGCATGGACAGGCGCGGCTCGATCGTGGTCTTGCAGCGCGAGCAGTGGCCGACCGAGTGGACGTAGGGCCGCTTCTCCGCGACGATCCGGCCCTCGGCGCGCAGGGCGGCGACGATGGCGGAGCGGGCCTCGAAGCGGTCCAGGCCCTGGAAGGGGCCGTGGACGGTGATGACGGCGTGCTCGTCCATCACGGTGATGGCGGGCAGGTCGTGGCGCTGGCCGATCTCGAAGTCGTTCGGGTCGTGGGCCGGGGTGACCTTGACGGCGCCCGTGCCGAACTCGGGGTCGACGTGCTCGTCCGCCACGACGGGGATGGAGCGGTCGGTCAGCGGCAGCCTGATGAGCTTGCCGACCAGGTGCTTGTAGCGCTCGTCCTCGGGGTGGACCGCGACGGCGGTGTCACCGAGCATGGTCTCGGCACGGGTCGTGGCGACGACGATGGTGTCGTCCCCCTCGCCGTACTTCATGGAGACCAGCTCGCCGTCGTCGTCCTGGTACTCGACCTCGATGTCCGAGATCGCGGTCAGACAGCGCGGGCACCAGTTGATGATGCGCTCGGCGCGGTAGATCAGCTCGTCGTCGTAGAGCCGCTTGAAGATGGTCTGGACGGCCTGGGAGAGACCCTCGTCCATGGTGAAGCGCTCACGGGACCAGGCGACGCCGTCGCCGAGGCGCCGCATCTGCCCGGAGATCTGTCCGCCGGACTCGGCCTTCCACTGCCAGACGCGCTCGACGAAGGCCTCGCGGCCGAGGTCGTGGCGTGACTTGCCCTCCTTGCCGAGCTCCCGCTCCACGACGTTCTGCGTGGCGATGCCGGCGTGGTCCATGCCGGGCTGCCACAGCGTCTCGTGGCCCTGCATCCGCTTGCGGCGGGTCAGGGCGTCGATGAGGGTGTGCTCGAACGCGTGCCCGAGATGCAGGCTGCCGGTGACGTTCGGCGGCGGGATGACGACGGTGTAGGGCGGCTTGTCGCTCTTCTCGTCCGCCTCGAAGTAACCGCGCTCTACCCAGCGTTCGTACAGCGGCCCCTCCACATCGGCCGGCGCGTACTGGGTCGGCAGTTCGGTGGCGGGCGCTGAGGGCTGCTGCTGAGCGTTGTCGGTCACGCAGTCAGTTTAGAGGTGTCACGGCCCCGTCCCGAAACGCGATTCTTCGGTAACGGTGAGCCCTCAGCCCCGTCGGCCCCCTCCGCTTGCGTCAGGATGTCGGATACGCATAAGCATCTGGAGGGGAACCCAGACGATGAGCAGCAACCAGCCGGGCCCGTACGGCGGACCGCCCCAGCAGCCCGGACCGTACGGTCAGCCGGGCCCCTACGGCCAGGCACCACAGCCCGGCTACGGCTATCCCCAGCAGGCCCCGGCGGGTGTCCCGCCCCAGCAGAACCCGTACGCCCAGCAGCCACCCGCGCCCCAGCCCTACGGCCGGCCTCCGGCGCAGCCCTACGGCCAGCCGCCCTACGGGCAGCAGCCCCCGTACGGCCAGCAGCCCTACGGCGTACCTCAGCCGCCGGCGCCGGGCGGCGGGAGGAAGCGGACGGTGCTGATCGTCGCGGCGGTGGCGGTCGTGGCCGCGATCGCGGTGGGCGCGTATCTGGTGCTCGGCGGCAGCAGCGGCGGTGCGGTGGCCGACGACGGCCCGCACAAGCTGACGGCGCCGGCGGCGGTCATCGGCGGCACGTACAAGAAGGCGCAGAGCAGCGACGCCTCGGACGCCATGAGCGACAACGACCTCGCGGAGTTCGAGAAGTGGGGGGTGAAGAACCCCAAGGACGTCAGCGCCGGATACGAGAAGGGCACGGGCCTCTCGGTCAAGAACCTCACCTTCGGCGGCGTCTACGGCACCATCGACGACCCCGAGGCCGTCGTTGACGCCATGTTCACCAAGATCAAGACGCAGGCCCAGAAGGACAAGAAGGGCAAGGGCAAGCTGCTCGGCAGCCCGGAGGTGGTGCACCCGTCCGGGTTCTCCGACGCCATCATGAAGTGCCAGGTGGCCCAGTTCGAGAACGACGGGGCGTCGGGCACCGGTACCGCGAAGAGCTTCACCATGCCCATCTGCATCTGGGGCGACCACAGCACCGTGGTCGACGTCACGGCGTTCAGCCTCGCCTCCCTGGCCGCCGGCGACGGGGGCAGTGTCGAGGAGACGGCGGGCCTCGCCGCCAAGCTCCGCGACGACGTACGGGTGAAGGCCTGACGCGTCACCGAGGACACGACGACGGACGCGTCGTCGCCGAGGACACGACGAGGCGACCGCGACGCGAAGGGGCCCCGGCCGATCCGGCCGGGGCCCCTTCGCTGTCCGGCGATCCGGACGGTGCTTACGCCGTCTTCTGCTCCCCCGGCCCCCGGCCGCGGGCGTCCCGCGGGATCAGGGTCGGGTTCACGTTCGACAGGACCACGTCGGCGGTGATGACCACGCGGGCCACGTCCTTGCGGGACGGCACCTCGTACATCACCGCCTGGAGGACCTCCTCCATGATGGCGCGCAGACCGCGGGCGCCCGTCTGGCGGAGGATGGCCTGGTCCGCGATGGCCTCCAGGGCCTCCCGCTCGAAGTCCAGCTCCACACCGTCGAGTTCGAACAGCCGCTGGTACTGCTTGACCAGGGCGTTGCGCGGCTCCACCAGGATCTGCAGGAGGGCCTTGCGGTCGAGGTTGTGGACGCTCGTGATGACCGGGAGACGGCCGATGAACTCCGGGATCATCCCGAACTTCACCAGGTCCTCGGGCATGACGTCCTCGAACTGGTCCTTGGACTCCAGCTCGCGCTTGGAGCGGATCGTCGCGCCGAAGCCGATGCCCTTCGCGCCGGCCCGGGACTCGATGATCTTCTCCAGGCCCGCGAACGCGCCACCCACGATGAACAGCACGTTCGTCGTGTCGATCTGGATGAACTCCTGGTGCGGGTGCTTGCGGCCGCCCTGCGGGGGAACCGAGGCCGTCGTGCCCTCCAGGATCTTCAACAGGGCCTGCTGGACGCCCTCGCCGGAGACGTCGCGCGTGATCGAGGGGTTCTCGCTCTTGCGGGCCACCTTGTCGATCTCGTCGATGTAGATGATGCCCGTCTCGGCCTTCTTGACGTCGTAGTCGGCGGCCTGGATGAGCTTCAGGAGGATGTTCTCGACGTCCTCGCCGACATAGCCCGCCTCCGTGAGCGCCGTCGCGTCGGCGATGGCGAACGGCACGTTCAGCATGCGGGCCAGGGTCTGGGCGAGCAGCGTCTTGCCGGAGCCCGTGGGGCCCAGCAGCAGGATGTTCGACTTCGCCAACTCGATGGCGTCGTCGCGGCCTTGGGCCCCGCCGTTCTCACCGGCCTGAACCCGCTTGTAGTGGTTGTACACCGCGACGGACAGGGCCTTCTTGGCCGCCTCCTGGCCGACCACGTACCCCTCGAGGAACTCGTAGATCTCGCGGGGCTTGGGGAGTTCCTCCCAGCGCACCTCGCTCGTCTCGGCGAGCTCTTCCTCGATGATCTCGTTGCAGAGATCGATGCACTCGTCGCAGATGTACACACCGGGGCCTGCGATGAGCTTCTTGACCTGCTTCTGGCTCTTGCCGCAGAACGAGCACTTGAGCAGATCGCCGCCGTCACCGATGCGTGCCACGGTGTGCTTCCCCTTCGCCTGGGAGACGCCTTGGGTCCAGCGGCTCCTGGTGCTGCCTTATGTCCGACGGTACCTTGCCGGGCCCCCCGTTCGGGCCCCCCTTGGCACGGTTCACTTTGACGTGCACCGTTTCAAACCGTGCCAAGGGGCTGCAGAAGACACGGGCCCGGTGGCGATACGCCTCAGCGGACCGAGGTGTTGTTCATCTTCCGGGTGGAGATGATCTGGTCGATCAGGCCGTACGACAGGGCGTCCTCGGCCGTGAGGATCTTGTCGCGCTCGATGTCCTCGCGGATCTTCTCGATCGGCGTGTTCGAGTGCTTCGCCAGCATCTCCTCCAGCTGCGAGCGCATCCGGAGGATCTCGTTGGCGGCGATCTCCAGGTCGGAGACCTGGCCGCGGCCGGTCTCACTGTAGGGCTGGTGGATCAGCACACGGGCGTTCGGGAGCGCCATGCGCTTGCCCGGGGTGCCCGCGGCCAGCAGCACCGCGGCGGCGGAGGCGGCCTGGCCCATGCAGACCGTCTGGATGTCCGGCTTCACGAACTGCATCGTGTCGTAGATGGCCGTGAGCGCGGTGAAGGAACCGCCGGGGCTGTTGATGTAGACCGAGATGTCCCGGTCGGGGTCCATCGACTCCAGGCACAGCAGCTGCGCCATGACGTCGTTGGCCGAGGCGTCGTCGATCTGGACGCCCAGGAAGATCACGCGCTCCTCGAAGAGCTTCGCGTACGGGTCGTACTCGCGGATGCCCTGCGAGGTGCGCTCCACGAAGCGCGGGATGACGTAGCGGGACTCGGCCACGGGGGCGGTGTACTCGGCGCGCACGCGGTCGTAGAGGCCGCTGCCGGGGAAGTCGTTCACGATGTCTCCTGAGAAGGGCTGAGGCGGTGGCTGGGGGCTGAGGGGCGCTGGGGGCCGTACGGGGCCCGGTAGGGCCGTCACGGGCCTACCGGGCGGCAGGGGACCCCGGGCTGCCCACGGGGGTCTCTGCCGGCCCTTACGAGGCCCGGTGAGCCCTTACGAGCCCGCCCCGGTGCCTCCGCCGCCCGGCATGCCGGCAGCGGTGGTGATGACCTCGTCGATCAGGCCGTACTCCTTGGCCTCCTCCGCGTCGAACCAGCGGTCGCGGTCCGAGTCGCGGGTGATCTGCTCGACCGACTGGCCGGTGTGGAAGGAGGTCAGCTCGGCCATGCGCTTCTTGGTGTGCAGCAGCCGCTCGGCGTGGATCTTGATGTCCGACGCGGAGCCGGCGAGGCCGGCCGAGGGCTGGTGGATCAGGATCTCGGCGTTGGGCAGGGCGAAGCGCTTGCCCGGGGTGCCCGCGCTGAGCAGGAACTGGCCCATGGAGGCCGCCATGCCCATGGCGATCGTCACCACGTCGTTCTTGATGTACTGCATGGTGTCGTAGATCGCCATGCCCGCCGTGATGGAACCACCAGGGCTGTTGATGTACAGGTAAATGTCCTTCTCCGGGTCGGCGGCGAGGAGCAGCAGCTGCGCCGTGATCCGGTTGGCGATGTCGTCGTCGACCGGCTGGCCGAGGAAGATGATCCGCTCGTTGAGCAGCCGGCTGTAGACCTGGTCACCGAGGCCACCACCGATGGAAGGCTCGCCGGCGGCGGAGGGCATCAGATTCGTCACGTATCCACCTGCTCGTCTTACGACGGCGCGGAGCCGTCTCACGTGTTCTGCTGGGGCGTGGGACCCCGCGCGTCCCCCTGCGGGGCGGCTTCGGGGACTCCCCTGCCCTCGTATTCATGGACCCTAACGCGCAGGCAGTCGGGTGCCATCCCGCTTCCGCGGGTGTTCGCTGTCAGCGCATGGAGGTTGGCTGTGCGGTGACCGGTGGCCGACGGCCGTAACGAACCGCGCCCCGGACCCCTGTGAGATCACGGTAGCCCCGACGGCCTCGGGCCGCCTCACGGCGGCCTACGGCGACGGGCCCCGGGACGCGTGGTGCGTCCCGAGGCCCGTCGGCGGCCGGTGGTCCCAAGGAGTGGGCCCGGTGGTCCAGGAGGGTTACGCCTCCGGCTTCTCCTCGGCGGCCTCGACGGTCTCGGCGGCCTCCGTGGAGCCCTCCGCCTCGTCCTCGTCCTCGTCGTCCAGGTCGACGATCTCGCCGTTGCTGTCCTTCACCGTGGCTGCCTCGACGACGACCGCCAGGGCCTTGCCGCGGGCGACCTCGCCGACCAGCATCGGAACCTGGCCGCCCTCGACGACCGCCTGGGCGAACTGGTCGGGGGACATGCCGGAGGAGGCCGCACGCCGCATGAGGTGCTCGGTCAGCTCCTCCTGGTTGACGTTGAGCTTCTCCTTGTTGACGAGCTCGTCGAGCACGAACTGCGTCTTGATGCCCTTGATCGCGGCCTCGCGCGTCTCGGTCTCGAACTCCTCGGCCGTCTTGCCCTGGATCTCCAGGTAGCGCTCGAGGTTCAGACCCATCTGGGCGAGCTGGTGGTGCTCGAGGTTGTGCTTACGGGTGTTGATCTCGTCCTCGAGGAGCTTCTCGGGGATCGGGACCTCGACCAGCTCCAGCAGCTTGTCCAGGACACGCTCCTGGGCCTGGGTGGCCTGGTCGTACTGCTTCATGTTGGCGAGGCGCTTGCGGCTGTCCGCCTTCAGCTCCTCCAGCGTGTCGAACTCGGAGGCGAGCTGCGCGAACTCGTCGTCCAGCTCCGGCAGTTCGCGGGCGGCGACCTGGGTGACCTTGACCGTCACCTCGGCCTCCTTGCCGGCCGCCGAGCCGCCCTTCAGCTCCGAGGCGAAGGTGCCCGACTCGCCGGCCGAGAGGCCCTTCACGGCGTCGTCGATGCCGTCCAGCAGCTCACCGGAGCCGATCGTGTAGGACACGTCGCTGGCGACGCCGTCCTCGAGGACCTCGCCGTCGACCTTGGCCTCCAGGTCGATGGTGACGACGTCGCCGTCCTCGGCGGCGCGCTCGACCGGGGTCGTCGACGCGAAGCGCTCACGCAGCTGCTCGACCGACTTCTCGATGTCCTCGTCGGTCACGTCGACCGCGTCGACCTCGACCTCGATGCCGGAGTAGTCCGGCACCTCGATGGCGGGGCGGACGTCGACCTCGGCGGTGAAGGACAGCACCTCGTTGTCCTTCAGCTCCTTGATGTCGACCTCGGGCTGGCCCAGCGGGTTCAGCTCGGCCTCGTTGACCGCCTCGGTGTAGAACTTCGGGAGCGCGTCGTTGACGGCCTCCTCGAGCACGGCGCCACGGCCGAACCGCTGGTCGATGACCCGGGCCGGGATCTTGCCCTTGCGGAAGCCCTTAACCGTGACCTGCTGGTTGATCTTCTTGTACGCCGCGTCGAGGCTGTCCTTGAGCTCCTCGAAGGGCACCTCAACAGTGAGCCGAACCCGGGTCGGGTTCAGGGTCTCCACGGCGCTCTTCACGGTTCGGTCTCCTTGTGGCTGACTTCTTGGGGTTCTGCCGAGATGCTGCGCCCGGACGGGCGCGACTTCGGCGGATCAGCGGGCCGCTGCCTGAGAGACGTGGCAGTGCAGACACACGGGCGCGCAGCTTGCATAGTAACCGCAGCCACGGGGCGCCCCAAAAGGCGATCATGCGAGGCGGGGCCGGACGGCGCCTGCCGGATGGTCGGGGTGGCGGGATTTGAACCCACGGCCTTCCGCTCCCAAAGCGGACGCGCTACCAAGCTGCGCCACACCCCGTCATGGTGCGACACGTAGGGTACATGCCCGAACAGGCCACGTCGGCCGCTTTGCCGACCGGCGGCGGCACGGACCAACGCGTTGGCCTACGAGGCGGGCGACCCGCTACGATGCCTCCTGTGCCGCGGTCAATGACCTGCGGCGCGTCCGTTGCGGGCGTAGCTCAATGGTAGAGCCCTAGTCTTCCAAACTAGCTACGCGGGTTCGATTCCCGTCGCCCGCTCTGTACGGCTCAGGGCCGGGTCAGAGGATTGATCCTCCGACCCGGCCTTGATCGTTTCCAGGGCCCCTCCCGGCCGGGGCAGCCCCGCGCCCGGCAGCCAGGACCCACTGATCCGCGCACGGGAGCTCGCCGGGCTCGCCTCGGCGGTCCCGTGACGACGCCATGTGACGCCGGGCGACCGTGTGACGCAGGGTGACAGGCCTGGATCCGGGGACACGAGGAGGCACCCTCGACGGCCGCACCGGAGCCGACCGCGACCCGCGAGCCGGCGGCCCGGTGGGAGCCGCACGCGCCGTGTCCGGTCAGAAGCCGATCAGCGGTCGTCAGAAGCTGATCGAGTTGATGGTCTCCGCTATCGAGTTCAGGAAGCGGTTTATCGACGGGGCCATGCCGGTCGAGGCGAGGAAGAAGCCGAACAGGATCGCCACGATCGCCGGACCGGCCTTGATCGAGCCCCCTCGGATCAACACCACCAGGATGATCGCCAACAGCAGCACCACTGACAGCGAAATGGCCACAACTGATCACACCCTCGGTCGGTCCGCTCTCCCGGCCCGGGGGCGCCAAGCCCTCGCACCCCCGCCAGAACCATCGTGCCACCAACAGGCCCGCCCTATGCGGCCCGTGAGGCATCGTCGGCCCCCTCAGCCGCGCGGACCGCGCGAGCGCATCGCCGGCCGACCGTTAACTCGCGGTGTTCGCACAGCAATTCGGGGAATGCCCGACAGAAATTACCTCCGGTCGTTTCCATGCCCACACATCGCGTTCGCAGGAAATTCGAATAGCCCTCTCACGTCGCCCTCATGTCCCGTTCACGGCCCTCATCTTCAGACATTCCGCCAGAGTCACCCGCGAGCGATATGCCCTATTTAGTAGGGATGAATGCGGACACAACGCCCGTTGGCTGTAGGTAAATCCGCGGAGCTCCGAGCGTTTCCCGAGTGATCGACGATGTGTGACAGAACATGCCGCCGCAATGCCGACTCCCCCAAATCCCGGGGCTCGAAGGGGATAACCACTATTCGTATCAAGGGTTTTACGAGAGCCCGCGGACAACGCTAGGGTGCCTCAGATGTTTCACGTCGCCTCGTCCTCCCCAAGAGCAACAGGCCCATCGTCGGCACCGCCCGCACGCGCGCCCCTCCCCCCGGTGCGGTCACCCGCGGACGGGGTCCCGAGTCCGCGTTCCGCCGAGCCCTCGGGGCCGCCCGCGAGGCAGCGTGACGCCTTCTTCGACAACGCCAAGTACCTGGCGATCGTGCTGGTGGCCATGGGCCACTCCTGGGAGCCGCTGAAGGGCGACAGCCGCGCCCTGCAGGCGGCGTACATGTGCGTCTACGCCTTCCACATGCCGGCCTTCATCGTCATCTCCGGCTACTTCTCGCGCAGTTTCGACATGCGTCCCGACCGGCTGAAGCGGCTGGTGACGGGGGTCCTGGTGCCGTACGTCGTGTTCGAGACGGCGTACGTCCTCTTCAAGCGCACCGTCGGCGGGGACCCCGGCCTGCCGATCAGCCTGCTGGACCCCTGGTATCTGACCTGGTTCCTGGCCGCGCTCTTCATCTGGCGGACGACCACCCCGCTGTGGAAGCTGGTCCGCCACCCGGTCCCGCTGGCCGTCGTGATCGCCATGCTGGCGTCCGTCTCCCCCGACATCGGCGACGACCTCGACCTCCAGCGGGTGCTGCAGTTCCTGCCGTTCTTCGTCATCGGCCTGTCCATGAAGCAGGAGCACTTCCAGCTCGTACGGCGCCGCGTCGTGCGGATCCTGGCGGTGCCGGTGTTCGCCGGTGCGCTCGCCGTCGCGTGGTGGTCGGTGCCGCGGATGAACCCCGGCTGGTTCTATCACCGCGACAGCGCACAGGAGTTGGGCGCGCCCTGGTGGTGCGGCCCGCTGATGGTGCTCGCGCTGCTGGGCTGCTCGCTCCTTCTCACCGCCTGCTTCTTCGCCTGGGTGCCGCGCCGGACGATGTGGTTCACGACGCTGGGCGCGGGCACGCTGTCCGGCTATCTGCTGCACGGCTTCTTCGTGAAGGGCGCCGACTACCAGGGGTGGTACGACGCGGCCTGGCTGCACCGGCCCCTGGGCGAGGTGGCCGTGACGCTGCTCGCGGGCACGGTGGTGACGCTGCTGTGCACCTCCCCGGTGCGCCGGGTGTTCCGGTTCGCGATGGAGCCACGGATGGACTGGGCGTTCAGGAGGGACGCGGCCGCGCCGGCCCGTGAACGGGCGAGGGCCTGAGCGCAGGGCCCGCCGCCCCGGCATCGTACGACGCACCCCCGCACCGCCTCCGGCCGTTTCCGGACCGAGGACGGGACCGCCTCCGCGCCAGGGACACGGGCGCGGAGGCGGTGCCGCCGCGTTCAGCGGGTCAGCAGGGTCAGTGGATTCAGCGGATCACTGCCTGGGTCGTCGGACCCTCCCGGCAGATCAGCAGCAGCGCCCGGTCGTCGTTGACGTCCTTCGCCACCGCCTCGATCAGATGCCAGGCGGCCCCGCGGAAGCCGTTCGCCACATAGCGGTCGGCCTCGCCCATGAGGCGGTCCATACCCTCGACGATGTCGCGGTCGGCCGTCTCCACCAGGCCGTCCGTGAACAGCATCAGCACATCGCCGGGGCGCAGCGTGCCCTTCACGGAGTCGAACTGGGCGCCGTCGTAGACCCCGAGGAGCGGGCCGTCCGCCGCCTTCTCCTCCCAGCGGCCGCTGCCCGCGCTGAGCTGGAGGCCCGGCGGATGGCCGGCCGAGTACAGCTCGTAGTCGCCCGACTCCAGTTCCAGGACCAGATGGATGGAGGTCGCGAAGCCCTCGTCCCAGTCCTGGCGGAGGAGATAGCCGTTGGCGGCGGGCAGGAAGGCATGCGGCGGGAGCGAGCCCAGCAGTCCGCCGAACGCCCCGGACAGCAGCAGGGCGCGCGAGCCGGCGTCCATGCCCTTGCCCGAGACATCGGTCAGGACGACCTCCAGGGTGCGGCCCCCGTTGGTGCGGGCCGCGACCACGAAGTCGCCCGAGAACGACTGCCCACCCGCGGGCCGGAGCGCCATCTCGCGGTGCCAGCCGAGCGGCAGCTTCGGCAGCTTGCTCTGGACCCGGATGCGCTCGCGCAGGTCGAAGAGCATGGTGCCGCCGCGCCGCCAGGGCACGCCGACCCGGCTGCGGAACTGCGCGATCAGCAGCCCGAAGAACCCGCAGGCCGCGACCACGAGCACGATCCCGGGGGTGACCCGGGACGGGCCCTCGGTGTACGGCCCGAGCTTGACCGACTCGACGATCAGCGCGGTGGCCGCCGCGGCGTACAGGCCGAGCAGGCTGGAGGGGCGCAGCAGCAGACCGCCGGCCACGATCGGCAGGACGAGGACGGCCGGGGAGCACCACACGGGATCGACCAGGGTGGTGGCCGCGATGAGGGGAACCATCAGCAGCAGACCGGCCAGCGCCACCCAGTCCGAGCCGTCCCCGCGGAAGTAGTCCACAGCGGATCTGCGCACGCCGGTGCGGGCCCGGTGCCACTGCTTCTTCAACCGGGCCGTGAACGTCTCGGCCTCTCCGCGCCGCTCTCGTCCTGCTGCCATTGCTTCGGGACCCTATCCATCGGACCAGGTGCTTGGCACGGGAGGTCCCACTTGTCCCCCGTCCGAGCGCTCAACTTCACAGGAACCAGGCCCCCGTGACCGGGGCGAAATCCACTCGCTCGTCCCGCATTGCCCTGGTAGGCATGGTCTGTGACGACGGACGTGCGGGTGTTGCGGCAGAACGAGTGGGACGACTGGTACGGCAATCTCTTCCGGGCCTTCGCCGGGACGGAGGTGTCAGCCGAAGAGCGGGCACTCTCAAAGGAACTCTCTGATTTCGGACGTTCCTTGGGCGCATGGGACGAGAAGGTGTGCGTGGGCACGGCGGGGGCGTATCGATTCCGCCTCACGGTCCCCGGCGGCGCCTCGGTCCCGACGGCGGGCATCACGATGGTGAGCGTCGCGGCGACGCACCGCCGACGCGGGGTGCTGACGGCGATGATGCGCCGGCAGCTGGACGACATCCGTGACTGGGGCGAGCCGCTCGCGGTGCTGACCGCGTCGGAGCCGGCGATCTACGGCAGGTTCGGGTACGGCGTCGGGACCTTGCAGCTCCGCGCGGAGATCGACACGAGTCGGGTGCAACTGTCCGTTCCGCCCGGTACGGATGACGTACGACTGCGGTACGCGGCGCCCGCCGACGCCCTCGACGCGTGCGAGGCGGTGTACGCAGGACTGGTGCCCGGCCGCCCGGGCATGCTGGCGCGGCAGCCCGGCTGGGAGCGGGTGGCGCTGCTCGACCCGCCGGGCGAGCGGGACGGCGCGTCGGCGCTGCAGTGTGTGGTCGCCGAGCGGGACGGCGAGACCACGGGCTACGCGCGCTTCCGCACCCGGCTCGGCTGGGGGGCCACCGGGCACAACGGCACGGTCACGCTGTCGGATCTGGCCGCGCTCGATCCGGCGACGGGCGCGGCGCTGTGGCGTTTCCTGTTCGGCATCGATCTGACGACCACGCTGGCGGTGCGCGGCCGCCCGGTGGACGAGGCCTGGCAGCATCTGGTGTCCGACATCCGGCGGTGCACGCCGCAGCTGCGGGACGGGCTCTATGTACGGCTCGCCGACGTCGGGGCCGCGCTTCAGGCGCGGACGTATCAGGCGCCGGTGGACGTGGTGTTCGAGGTGGCGGACGCCTTCTGCCCGTGGAACGAGGGGCGTTGGCGGCTCGTCGGGGACGCGAACGGCGCGTCCTGTGCGCGGACGAGGGACGCCGCCGATCTCGCGCTGTCGGTGCGGGAGCTGGGGTCGGCGTATCTGGGCGGGGTGTCGCTCACGGCGCTGGCGGCGGCCGGACGGGTGCGGGAGCTGCGGCCGGGGGCGCTGGCGGAGGCGTCGCTCGCGTTCGGCTCCCCGGTGGCGCCCTGGCTGCCGCACGGCTTCTGACCGGAGCCACGACCTGCCGCACGCGGTGCGCGCGGCGCTGGGTCGGGCCCCGGCCGGGCGGCTATCCCTTCTGGCAGCCCGGGCACCAGAAGAGATTGCGGGCGGCGAGACCGGCGGTGCGGATCTCGCCCCCACAGACATGGCAGCGCAGGTTCGCCCTGCGGTACACGTACACCTCGCCGCCGTGGTCGTCCACACGCGGCGGGCGGCCCATGGCCTCAGGCGCGTGTTCGGGGCGGACGGTGTCGATGCGGTTGTCGCGGACGCCCTCACGCATCAGACCGACGAGGTCGGCCCAGATCGTGTCCCACTCGGCCGGGGAGATGTCCTTGCCGGGGCGGTAGGGGTCGATGCCGTGCCGGAAGAGGACCTCGGCCCGGTAGACGTTGCCGACTCCGGCGATGACCTTCTGGTCCATGAGCAGGGCGGCGATGGTCGTACGGCTGCGGGAGACGCGGCGGTAGGCGGCCGAGGGGTCGGCGTCGTCGCGGAGCGGATCGGGGCCGAGGCGGGCGTGCAGCGCGCCCTTCTCCTCGTCCGTGATCAGCGCGCAGGTGGTCGGGCCGCGCAGGTCGACGTACGAGGCGGGGTTCGCGAGGCGGAGGCGGACCGTGTCGGTGGGCGGGGGCGCGGGGGCGTCGCCGAAGGCGACCTTGCCGAACAGGCCGAGGTGGATGTGCACCCAGTCGCCGCCGCGGAAGCCGAGGAAGAGGTGCTTGCCATGGGCGTCGGCGGTGTGCAGTGCGGCGCCGTCGAGCAGGGCCGCGGCGTCGGCGAACTTGCCCTGGGGACTGGAGACGGCGACGGGGCCGCCCGCGAACCGTGCCGCGTAGTCCTCGGCCAGCCGGTGAATCGTGTGCCCCTCCGGCACGCTTGCCCCACCTTTCAGATCATCGGTACGCCGGCACTCCGGACGCCGGGGCGCCACGGGGGCACCCCGGCCCCCGGTTCAGGCACCCCGGACGCCGGGCGGGCGGACGGTCAGTCCTGCGGGTGGTGGGCGGGGATCGGCGGCAGGTCGCCCGTGGTCTCGTAGTCCGAGAGCATGTCGATGCGCCGCACGTGGCGCTGGTCACCCGAGAACGGCGTGGCCAGGAACGTCTCGACGAACTTCGTCGCCTCGTCCTGCGTGTGCATGCGCGCACCCACCGCGACGACGTTCGCGTCGTTGTGCTGGCGGCCGAGGGACGCCGTCTCCTCGCTCCAGGCGAGGGCCGCACGGACGCCCTTCACCTTGTTCGCGGCGATCTGCTCGCCGTTGCCCGAGCCGCCGATCACGATGCCGAGGGAACCGGGGTCGGCCGCGGTGCGCTCCGCCGCGCGGAGGCAGAACGGCGGGTAGTCGTCCTGGGCGTCGTAGATGTGGGGCCCGCAGTCGACGGGCTCGTGGCCGGCGGACTTGAGCCACTCGACGAGGTGGTTCTTCAGTTCGAAGCCGGCATGGTCGGAGCCGAGATACACGCGCATGGTCCGAGTGTGTCACGCCCGCCGTCGGTCGGCTTCGCCGGGTTCCGGGCGAAATACGTGTGAGCTACACCATTGAAGCTCAAGAAAACCTCAAGTAACAATACGGATTCAAAGGTTTCCGAATTTCTTCGCCTCCGATTCACTGGACCGGCTCGTACACCGCTCGTATGAGCCCCCGTACTCTCGGCGCCCCCCGGCCCCGTACGGGGCCCGTACACGTACGGGTGTGTGTCCCCCACATCCCCGTACACCCGGCTCAAAGGAAATATCCTTCATGACCTCGCAGCCGACCCCCACAAAGGCCGGAAATGCCACCGGCGCCGCCGGAGAACCCGGCGGCGGCCTCCAGGCCGGACTCAAGAACCGTCATCTGTCGATGATCGCCATCGGCGGTGTCATCGGCGCCGGCCTGTTTGTCGGATCCAGTAGCGGAATCGCCACCGCCGGCCCCGGCATCCTGCTCTCCTACGCCCTCGTCGGCACGCTCGTGGTGCTGGTGATGCGCATGCTGGGCGAGATGTCCGCCGCGAACCCCACCTCCGGCTCCTTCTCCGCGCACGCGGACCGCGCCCTCGGCCGCTGGGCCGGTTTCTCGATCGGCTGGCTGTACTGGTTCTTCTGGGTGGTCGTGCTGGCCGTGGAGGCCACCGCGGGCGCGAAGATCCTCCAGAGCTGGATCCCCGCCGTGCCCCAGTGGGGCTGGGCTCTCATCGTGATGATGGTGCTGACCGCGACCAACCTGGTCTCCGTCGGCTCCTACGGTGAGTTCGAGTTCTGGTTCGCCGGCATCAAGGTCGTGGCGATCGGTGCCTTCATCGTGGTCGGCGCCCTCGCCATCTTCGGTGTGCTGCCGGGCGTGCACAGCGACAAGGCGAGCTTCGGCAACCTGACCTCCCACGGCGGCTTCCTGCCGCACGGTCCCGGCGCGATCCTCACCGGTGTCCTGCTCGTCGTCTTCTCCTTCATGGGCAGCGAGATCGCCACGCTGGCGGCCGGCGAGTCCGAGGACCCGCAGCGCGCGGTGACCAAGTCGACCAACAGCATCATCTGGCGCATCGGCGTCTTCTACCTGGGCTCGATCCTCGTCGTCGTCTCCCTGCTGCCGTGGAACGACCCGTCGATCAAGGACAAGGGCTCGTACGTCGCCGCCCTGGACTCCCTCGGGATCGCGCACGCCGGCGAGATCATGAACTTCATCGTGCTGACGTCGGTGCTGTCCTGCCTGAACTCCGGGCTCTACACGGCCTCCCGCATGGCCTTCTCGCTGGGCCAGCGCGGCGACGCGCCGAAGGCCTTCGCCCGGACCACCCGCCGTGGCGTGCCGATGGCGGCGATCGTCGTCTCCGTCCTCTTCGGCTTCCTGGCGGTGTTCTTCAACTACAAGTTCCCGGACTCCGTCTTCCTCTTCCTGGTGAACTCCAGCGGTGCGGTCGCCCTGTTCGTCTGGCTGGTGATCTGCTTCTCGCAGCTGCGGATGCGGAAGATCATCCAGCGTGAGGCGCCGGAGAAGCTCGTCGTGAAGATGTGGCTGTACCCCTACCTGACCTGGGCCGCTGCCGCACTGATCGTGTTCGTCCTCGGCTACATGCTGACCGACACCGAGCACGACGGACGCGAGACGGTGCTGCTGTCGCTGCTGGTGGCGGCGGTCGTGCTCGTGGTCGCCGTGGTGAAGGAGAAGCTGCGCGGCGGCCGGACCGCCGAGAGCGCGGTGGACGCGGAGCAGGCGCGCGCCGAGGTCGGTGCCTGACCGGCAGGTGAGCTGAGCGAAGGGAAGGGCCCCGCGGCGCAAGGCCGCGGGGCCCTTCTGTGCTTCCGGGTGCCTGATCCGAGGGTGTCGGCATCCGGTTCTCAGCCGTCCGGCTGAAGCTTCTTCCGCGACTGGCCACGGGAGTGACCCCGGCTTCGGATGGATCCGGTACAGGTGGGCGCCTCCGCTGTCCAACCGCTTCACCACTACGTACTCGTCCTCGTCGCCCTGTGCGACGAGCTGCCGTGTGCGCGCGAGGAGGCCACTGTCAGCCGCTGGCCTCCAGAGGCGCCGCCTGGAAGCGTGCCGGCGGGAGCTGTCTCGCAGGCGGGCCTCGGGGCTTCCCGTCGCCGCGGTGGCACACCGGTGGGATTTCACCGGTGCCGCCCGTTTCAGCCGGAGTGTTCCGGGCTGTCTACGGGATGTACCGCCGCGAGTGGCGTGACTCCGACAGGCCGTAGTCGCGGCTCGGCGGACGGGGCCGGGAAAAGCGCAGGGGCCGGGCGTGCTGCCCGGCCCTTGTACCGCAGGTCTCGGATGGTGCGGTTACGTCACTTCCCGACGAGCTTCCAGGCGGTGGGCAGCAGGCCCATCGCCAGGGCGGCCTTCAGGGCGTCGCCGATCAGGAACGGGGTGAGCCCGGCCGCGATCGCGGCGGTCGCGGACATGCCGGTGGCCAGCGCCAGGTACGGGACGCCGATCGCGTAGATGATCGCCTCGCCCAGCAGCATCGCGCCGGCCGTGCGCAGCACCGAGCGGTCGGCGCCGCGGCGGGCCAGGGCGCCCACGACGGCGGAGGCGAGCAGCATGCCGAGGACATAGCCGAAGGACGGGGCGGCGGCACCGGATCCGCCACCGGCGAACCACGGCACGCCGGCGACACCGGCCAGCGCGTACAGGGCGAGCGACAGGAAGCCGCGGCGGGCGCCGAGCGCCGTGCCCACGAGCAGCGCGGCGAAGGTCTGTCCGGTCACCGGCACCGGGGAGCCCGGCACGGGCACCGAGAGCTGCGCGGCGAGCCCGGTGAGCGCGGCACCGCCGACCACGAGGGCGACGTCACGCACCCGGGAGGCGGGCAGCAGGTCGGCGAGGACCTCGCCGGGGCGGGCAACTGTGGCGGTGGCGGTGCTCATGAGAACTCACTCCGGCGGTGGGGACGGTTCGGGACACGGTGACGCTATCCCAGGGCCGGGGAGCCGATCACCGTCAGCGCTCGACAAAGGCCGGATCCGGGAGTTGGTGGGCTGTCGACAAAAGCTGGGGCTTACACGCGATACGGCGTGATTCCGGTCACTGAGGTGACGGCGGTGACTCCGGTGAGGCCGGACCGAGGGCAACTGTAGGGATCCACCAACCGCATGGCGCCTCCTCAGAGCTTCCGTCTCGCCCGTCGGTCGCCGTCTGGGCAGTGGTGAACCGTTTTGCTAGCTTCGAGCCCATGGTTGCCCAGGCCCGGAATCTCACGTCGCGTCGCTATGTCGACCTGCGACGCCAGGGCACGGCCACCTGTCGCCCCCTGCTGTGAGGCGGGCGGAGCGGCTCCGGCGCCTCCAGCGTTCGAAATCGGCGCAGTGTCGGACCCGTTCCCTGAGGAAGCCTCCATGCCCCGAACCGCAAGCCTCCCCGCCCCCGCCCCCGCCCCCGCCCCCTCCCCCGTGCCCCGTGCCGCCGACCGCGACCGGCGCCGGACGAACGCGAGCGTCGTCCTGCGGTCGGTGCTGGAACACGGCCCGGTGGCGCGCAGCACCATCGCCCGGCTCACCGGGCTGTCGCCCGCGTCGGTGACGGACTACTGCGCCCGGTTCACCGACATCGGGCTGCTCCGTGAGGCGGCGGCGCCCCGGCGCTCGGGCGGGGTGGGCCGTCCGCACGTACCGGTCGACCTGGACGACTCCCGGTTCGTGGTGGGCGGGGTGCATGTGGCGGTGCCGTACACCACCGTGGCCCTGCTGGACCTGCGCGGGCGGGTGCTGATCGAGCGGCGGATCGCGCACGAGCACACCGACGCGGACCGGGTGCTGACGCGGGCCGCCGACGGGCTGCGGGCGCTGCTCGCCGAGAGCGGGGCGGGCACGCCCCTGGGGGTGGGGCTGGCGGCCGGCGGCTGGGTGGACCGGGACTCGGGGACCATCGTCGAACACGCGCTGCTGGGCTGGCGGGAGGTGCCCGTGCGGGAGGTGCTCGGCGCCGCCACCGGACTGCCGGTGCACGTCGACGGGCATGCGCGGGCGCTGGTCAACGGGGAGCGGCTGTTCGGGCGGGCGCGCGGCAGCCGCAGCGTGCTGCATCTGTTCGTGGGCAACGTGGTCGACGCGGCCTTCGCCACCCACGGCCAGGTGCACTACGGGCCGCGCTCCCAGGCCGGGGCGATCTCTCATCTGCCGGTACCGGGCGGGACCGAGCCGTGCGACTGCGGACGCGTCGGCTGCCTCCAGGTCGAGCTGAGCGAGCGGACGCTGTGCCGGCGGGCCCGGGAGGCGGGTGTCATCGACGGGGCGAACCCGATGCACGTGGTCGCCGCCGCGGCGGCCGGCGACCGGGTGGCCGGGCGCCTGCTGGTGGACCGGGCGCGGGCGACCGGGCGGGCGGCGGGGCTGCTGCTCGACGTGCTCAATCCGGAGACGGTCGTGGTCACCGAGGTAGGCGTGATGCACCGGGAGGACTGTCTCTCGGCGCTGCGGGAGGCGGTCGGGACGGACCGGGCGGCGGCCGTCCTGCCGACGAGCTTCCCGGACTCCGTGCTGGCCGTGGCGGGCGGCTCGGTCGCCCTGGACGTGCTCTACCGGGATCCGCTGGGCGCTTCCACCTGAGCGGAATTAATTCAGAAACTCGGAATGTTGACAGGCCTCTTCGGGGCCGGGAGCATCGTGTTCATGAGCCCGCGCATGATCTGTCGCACCCTTTGTTGCTGACACATTGACACCCTGACGTCTCGTCAGGCGATGCCCTGCGGCGCCTTCATCCCCTTTTGCTTTTCCTTCGCATCGCTTCACCTTCTCCTCGCTCCCCGCGATTTCCCTTTCCGGGCTCTGCCGAGCCCGGAATTCCTCTGTCACGTCACGCCTGTCCTGTGAACCAGGGAGTCCTCCCATGCCTGCTCCGCCCGCGTCCGGTGTCGACCGGCGTCTGTTCCTCACCTCTGTGCTCGGTCTCGCCGCCGGTGCCGCCGGGCTGACCGGCTGCGCGGGAAGCGGCGCCGCGGCCGGGACCTCGAGGGCCGGGGCCTCCTCGGCCCCGCTCGCGGACCGGGTCCCGGCCGGTACGAGCCTGAAGATCGCCTCGTTCCAGAACGTCCAGCAACTGCAGTTCGAACTGGCGCACCTGTCCGCGTTGCCCTTCACCGTGTCGAGCTGGGTGAACATCGGGGCGGGGCCGGACGTGATCAACGCCTTCCGCGCCAGGTCGCTGGACCTCGCCAACAACGCGGGAATCCCGCCGATCCAGGCGCACTATCAGGGTTTCGACGCGAAAATCGTCGCGATCGACATCACCCGCAAGCCCAACTATCTCTTCGCCACGAAGCCCGGCAGCGACATCCGCACGGTCGCGGATTTCAAGGGAAAGAAGCTTGCCTTCTCCCAGGGGCAGGCGCAGGGAGTCGTGCTGCTGCGCGCGCTGAAGCGGGCAGGGCTGAAATACGACGACGCCCAGCTGGTGCCGCTCACCAGCAACCAGTTCCTCACCGCGCTGCAGTCCGGCCAGGTGGACATCGCCCCGCTCGCCAACAGCCAGGCACCGGCGTATCTGAAGCTCTACGCGTCCAAGGGCGCCCGGACCGTCCCCACCGACGTGGTCGACCTGCTCAATCTGCTGTGGGCACCCGCCTCGGTGCTGAACGACCCCGCGAAGGCCGCCGCGATCGCCGCGTACATCCCGCAGTGGGCGAAGGGCCAGGTGTGGCAGTGGGAGCACCCGGACGTCTGGAACCGGGAGTTCTACGTCGGGACGCAGAACCTGACCCTGGCCCAGGCCGAGTCCATCACCAGGCTCGCCAACAAGCCCTTGTTCCCGCCGAGCTGGGACGAGGCGATCACCTGGGAGCAGGAGACCGCCGATCTGCTGGCGGAGGGCGGCTTCGTGAAGAAGTTCGACGTGCGCTCGCTCTTCGACCGGCGCTTCGAGGGCCTCGCGGCGAAGGCCGTGTCCGCGGAGTACCGGAGGTGAGCGCCGTGACCACGACGACCACGGCCACGGCCCCGGCGCCGCCCTCGGCTCCGCCCGCGCGGCGCAGGCGCCGCGGTCTCGCCCCCGGCAGGCCGTTGCCCGCCGCCCGTCTCGTCGGCCCGCTGCTCCTGCTCGCCCTGTGGGCCGCCGCCTCCGCCGCCGGACAGCTGGACCCTGCGGCGATCCCCGCCCCCTGGACGGTGCTGAGGACCGGGGTCCGTCTGTGGACCGACGGCACGCTCTCCACGGATGTGCTGACCTCGCTGCGGCGGGCCGCCTACGGCTTCGCGCTCGGACTGACCGCCGCAGTGCTGCTCGCGCTCGCCTCCGGGCTGAGCCGGACCGGTGAGGCGCTGATCGACGGGACCGTGCAGCTCAACCGGGCGATCCCGACCCTCGGTCTGATCCCGCTGTTCATCCTCTGGCTGGGCATCGGCGAGACCTTCAAGATCGCGATCATCGCCATCGTCGTCTACGTCCCGGTCTATCTGAACACGCACGCCGCGCTGTCCGGCATCGACAGCCGCTTCGTCGAACTCGCCGAGGTGCAGGGCCTGACCCGGTACCGGTTCATCCGCCAGATCGTGATCCCCGGCGCACTGCCCGGCTTCTTCGTCGGGCTGCGGCTCGGCGTGACCGGCTCCTGGCTGGGTCTGGTGGTGCTGGAGCAGATCAACGCCACCAGCGGCCTCGGCTATCTGATGTACCAGGCCCAGAACTACGGCCAGACGGACGTCATCCTCGTCGGCCTGGCGATCTACGGCATCTTCGGCCTGGCCTCCGACAGCGCGGTCCGCATCGTCGAACGGAGGGTGCTGTCATGGCGACGCACACTGAGCAGCTGACCCGGCCGGCCGTCCGGATCCGGGGCCTGACCCGGTCGTACGACGGCCGCACGGTCCTCGACGCCGTCGATCTCGATCTGCCCGTCGGCCAGTTCACCGCCCTGCTCGGGCACAGCGGCTCGGGCAAGAGCACCCTGCTGCGGGCGATCGCCGGACTCGACCACGAGGTCGAGGGCAGCGGCGGGCTCACCGCGCCGGAGCGGGTCTCCGTGGTCTTCCAGGACTCACGGCTGCTGCCCTGGCGGCGGGTGCTGGACAACGTCCTGCTGGGCACGGACGGCAAGGAGGCCGCCGCTCGCGGCCGGGCCGCCCTCGCCGAAGTGGGCCTGGGCGGCCGGGAGCGGGCCTGGCCGGGCGAGCTGTCCGGCGGCGAGGCGCAGCGCGCGGCCCTCGCCCGCTCGCTGGTCCGGGAGCCCGAACTGCTGCTGGCCGACGAACCGTTCGGCGCGCTGGACGCCCTCACCCGGCTCAGAATGCACGGCCTGCTGCGGCAGCTGTGGCAGCGCCACCGGCCGTCCGTGCTGCTCGTCACCCACGACGTGGACGAGGCGATCGTGCTCGCCGACCGTGTCCTCGTCCTCGACCGGGGCCGGATCGGCCTCGACCTGACCATCGACCGCCCGCATCCGCGCTCGTACCGGGATCCGCTTCTCGGCGCGTACCGGGAACGGCTGCTCGCCGCACTGGGCGTCACGGAGGATCCCGCATGACCCGTCAGCTGCATCTCAACGCGTTCCTGATGAACACCGGCCACCACGAGGCGTCTTGGCGGCTCCCGGAGAGCGACCCGCACGCGCATGTGGACCTGAATCACTACGTCGGTCTCGCCCGGATCGCCGAGCGCGGCACCTTCGACTCGCTGTTCCTCGCGGACAGCCCCCAGCTGTGGGGCGGTGTGGCCCAGCGCCCCTCCGGCGCCCTGGAGCCCCTCACGCTGCTCACCGCCCTCGCGACGGCCACCGAGCACATCGGGCTGATCGCCACGGCGTCCACCTCGTACAACGCGCCCTACAACCTGGCCCGCAGGCTCGCCTCGCTGGACATCCTCAGCGGCGGCCGGGCGGGCTGGAACATCGTGACCACCGCCGGTGCCGAGGCCGCCCGCAACTTCGGTGTCGAGCACGAGCCCGCGCACGCCGACCGCTACGCCCGCGCCGCCGAGTTCCTCGACGTGGCGCTGAAGCTGTGGGACAGCTGGGAGGACGACCTGATCGTCGCCGACAAGGCGGCGGGCGTGTGGGGCGACGACGCCAAGCTCCATCCGCCGCGGCACCGGGGCCCGTACTTCAGCGTCGAGGGCGCCCTCAACGTGCCGCGCTCACCCCAGGGGTACCCGCTGCTGGTGCAGGCGGGCTCCTCCGAGGACGGCAAGCGGTTCGCGGCCCGGTACGCGGAGGCGGTGTTCACCGCCCAGCAGACGCTCGCCGGCGCGCAGGCCTTCTACACCGGTCTCAAGTCCCTCACCGGGGCGGCCGGCCGGGACCCGGACCACATCAAGGTGCTGCCCGGCATCGTCCCGGTGCTCGGTTCCACGGAGGCCGAGGCGCGGGCGAACGAGCGGGTGCTCGAGGAGCACATCGTCCACGAACACGGCCGCGACCGGCTGGAGAACCTGCTGCGTCTGGAGCCCGGCACCCTCGACCTGGACGCCGAACTTCCCTCCGGCCTCCCGCCCGAGAGCGAGATCGAGGGCGCCAAGAGCCGCTACACGCTCGTGGTGGAGCTTGCCCGGCGCGAGCGGCTGACCGTACGGCAGCTGATCGGACGGCTCGGCGGCGGGCGCGGGCACCTCACCTTCGCGGGTACGCCCGAGCAGGTCGCGGACGCCATCGAGACATGGTTCACCCAGGGCGCGGCCGACGGCTTCAACATCATGCCCGCGCTGCTGCCCTCCGGTCTGGAGGCCTTCGTCGAACACGTCGTCCCGCTCCTGCGCGCCCGCGGCCTGCTCCGCGCGGAGTACGGCCCCCGCCGGACCCTGCGGGAGCGCTACGGCCTCCCGCGGCCCGCCAACCGGTACGTCACCGACCGCACCTCCGCCCTCGCCACCGCCTGACCGCACTCACCACCGTCCGGAAGGACCAGCCATGCCGACCATCGAGATCCACAAGGTCACCGCGAACATCGGCGCACGGATCGTCGGCGTCGACCTCTCCAAGCCCCTCGACGAGGAGACGGCCGCCGCCGTCCGGGAGGCCCTCAACATCCACAAGGCGCTCGTCTTCGAGGAGGTGAACCTCGACGACGAGGGCCAGCAGGCGTTCGCCCGCCACTTCGGGGACCTCACCACCGCCCACCCGACGGTGCCCGCCGTCGAGGGCGCCCCGAACGTGCTGCCCGTGGACAGCGAGCGGGGCCGCGCCAACCACTGGCACACCGATGTGACCTTCGTCCTCAACCCGCCGCAGGCCAGCACCCTGCGCTCGCTCACGATCCCGCCGTACGGCGGCGAGACCCTGATCGCCGACGCCGCGGCCGCCTACCGCGACCTGCCGGAACCCCTGCGCCGCCTCGCCGACACGCTGTGGGCGGAGCACACCAACGACTACGACTACGCGGTGCCGGACGAGGCGATCGACGAGGAGAAGGCCGCCCAGCGCGCCCAGTTCACGTCGATCAGGTACCGCACCGCCCACCCGGTGGTGCGCGTCCACCCCCTGACCGGCGAGCGGGGGCTGTTCATCGGCGGATTCGCCCAGCGGATCGTCGGCCTGTCGGTGCCCGAGTCCCGCAGGATCCTGGACCTGCTCCAGGCGTATGTCACCCGGCCGGAGAACATCCTGCGCTGGCGCTGGTCGGAGAACCAGCTCGTGCTGTTCGACAACCGCATCACCCAGCACTACGCCATCGACAACTACGACGGCCTGCCGCGCCGGCTGAACCGGGTGACCGTCGCCGGTGACATCCCGGTCGGCGTCGAGGGCAAGGAGAGCTATGTGATCGAGGGGGACGCCTCGCACTACACGCCGATCGCCGCGTAACGGGGGGTTCACCTTCCGTACGGTCGACGTCCGGATAGTGGGCAGCCTCTTCGCCGGAGCGGAGAGGCTGCCCAGACTGTGGGGGTTTTTGCCCGACTCTTGCAATTGGACTAGGCGCCCATGCCCCACACCACAGTCGAGACACCACCGGAGACCGGCGTCTCCCTGTCCCACGGACTGAAGCAGCGCCATCTGTCGATGATCGCCCTCGGCGGTGTGATCGGCGCCGGCCTGTTCGTGGGCTCGGGCGCGGGTATCGCCGCCGCCGGCCCGTCGATCGTGATCGCGTACGCCGTCTCCGGTCTGCTCGTCATGCTGGTGATGCGGATGCTCGGCGAGATGTCGGCCGCCCATCCGTCCTCGGGCTCCTTCTCCGCGCACGCCGAGCGGGCGATCGGCCCCTGGGCGGGCTTCACCGCGGGCTGGTCGTTCTGGGTGCTGCTGTGCACGGCCGTCGGCCTGGAGGGCATCGGCGCCGCGAAGATCGTGACCGGCTGGCTGCCGGGGACGCCCGAGTGGGCGTGGGTGGCGCTGTTCATGGTGGTCTTCTGCGGCGCGAACCTGGCCGCGGTGAAGAACTTCGGCGAGTTCGAGTTCTGGTTCGCGGCGCTCAAGGTCGGCGCGATCAGCCTGTTCCTGGTGCTCGGCGGGCTGGCGATCGCCGGGGTGCTGCCCGGTACCGACTCCCCGGGCGCCTCGAACCTCAGCGACTTCCTGCCCCACGGCAGCCAGGGCTTCGTCATCGGACTGCTCGCGTCGGTGTTCGCGTACGGCGGTCTGGAGACCGTCACCATCGCCGCGGCGGAGTCCCCGGACCCGGTCAGGGGCGTGGCGGGCGCGGTCCGTACGGCGATGTGGCGCATCGCGCTCTTCTACATCGGCTCCATGGCGGTCATCGTCACCCTCGTCCCGTGGCACGACAAGGAGGTCGTCGGCAAGGGCCCGTACGTGGCGGCCCTCGACCACCTGGGCATCCCGGGCGCCGGGCGGCTGATGAGCGTGGTGGTGCTGGTCGCGCTGCTGTCCGCGATGAACGCCAACATCTACGGCTCCTCGCGTATCGCGTACTCGCTGGTGCAGCGCGGTCAGGGCCCGAAGGCGCTGGGCAGGGTCTCCGGCGGGGTGCCCAGGGCCGCCGTGCTGACCTCGTCGCTGTTCGGCTTCGGCTGTGTCGTCCTCAGCTACTGGCGGCCGAACGACGTCTTCCCCTGGCTGCTGAACATGATCGGCGCGGTGATCCTGGTCGTCTGGTTCTTCATCGCGGTCTCGCAGCTGCGCATGCGCCGGCGTCTGGAGCGGGAGACGCCCGAGCGGCTGGTCGTGCGGATGTGGGCGTTCCCGGTGCTGACCTGGGTCGCGCTGGCGGGCATGACGGCGATCTTCGTGCTGATGGCCCGGCAGTCGGACACCCGGGTGCAGCTGTACTCGACGGGCGGCATGACGCTGTTCCTGGCCGTCCTGGGCTACGCCCGGCAGCGGGCTCGCGCCCGAGGCTGACGCCGTCCCCTCCTCCGGCCGAGCAGGCCCCCACGTCGACACGTGGGGGCCTTCTTGTTGCCCTCCCCGGCCCCGCCCGGTCCTTTTTGTTGCTAGCGTGTACTTGCAAGCTAGTTGCAATAAGAGGTACGGAGAGGACCCATGCCCGTCTACACGCTGCCCGAGCTGCCGTACGACTACTCCGCGCTCGCCCCCGTGATCAGCCCCGAGATCATCGAGCTGCACCACGACAAGCACCACGCGGCGTATGTGAAGGGCGCCAACGACACCCTGGAGCAGCTCGCCGAGGCACGGGACAAGGAAGCGTGGGCCTCGATCAACGGCCTGGAGAAGAACCTGGCCTTCCACCTCTCCGGCCACATCCTGCACTCGATCTACTGGCAGAACATGAGCGGTGACGGCGGCGGCGAGCCCCTGGAGCAGGACGGCGTGGGCGAGCTGGCCGACGCCATCACCGAGTCGTTCGGTTCGTACCGGCAGTTCAAGGCGCAGCTGTCCAAGGCCGCCGCCACCACGCAGGGCTCGGGCTGGGGCGTCCTGGCCCATGAGCCGCTCAGCGGCCGGCTGATCGTCGAGCAGGTCTACGACCACCAGGGCAACGTCGGCCAGGCGGCCACCCCGATCCTGGTCTTCGACGCCTGGGAGCACGCCTTCTATCTGCAGTACCGCAACCAGAAGGTGGACTTCATCGAGGCCATGTGGCAGGTCGTGAACTGGCAGGACGTGGCCCGTCGGTACGCGGCGGCCAGGTCCCGGGCCGATGTGCTGCTGCTCGCCCCCTGAGGGCGGGGTGAAGCGTCCTGCCCGTGATCGTCTTCTCACCGTTTCACCGGCAGGCGGATAAAAGGAAGACCCCCCGCGAGTGGGAGCGCCCCCTGTGGGGGAATGACTCGCGGGGGGTCTTCCGGTAGCGGGGGCTCCGGGGCATGGTGGCCGAATGCCGATGTACTGCTTCACCTGCGACACCGATCAGCCCCATCGCGAGCTCAACCGTGCCGAGCAGTCCTGGCTCGAGGAGCGGCTCGGCCGCGCGGCCGTGCGCGAGTTCCGGATGTGCGAGGCCGTACTGGACACCGAGAGCGGCAAACAGTGCCGCAACCTGCGCACCGGCGGGAACAAGAAGCCCTTCGCCCGGCCCATCCGGGTGCCCGTCCTGGAGTGAACACAGCGGTGCGGGCCGCCGGAGCCGTACGCCCCGGGGCCCGCACCGGGTGTCCTACAGGTTGCTGAAGTCCGGGCCCTGCGTCCGGGTGCGCTTGATCTCGTAGAAGCCCGGGACGGAGGCGACCGCCAGCGTGCCGTCCCACAGCTTCGCGGCGTCCTCACCCTTGGGGGCCGGGGTGACCACCGGGCCGAAGAAGGCGATCTGCTCGCCGTCGGCACCCGGGACCGCGATCACCGGGGTGCCCACCTCCTGGCCGACCTTCTCGATGCCCTCCTTGTGCGAGGCGCGCAGCTCGGCGTCGAACTCGAAGTCCTCCTGCTCGGCGTAGTCGATCAGGTCCGCGGGCAGGCCGACCTCGTCGAGCGCCGCGGCAATGGCCTGAAGGGTCGGGCCCTCGCCCTGGTTGTGGATGCGGGTGCCGAGGGCCGTGTACAGCGGGCCGAGGACGTCGTCGCCGTGCTTCTGCCAGGCGGCGGTCACCACGCGCACCGGCTGCCACGCCTTGGTGGCCAGCATGTCCCGGTACTCCTCGGGCAGCTGGTCCAGCTTGTCCTCGTTGAGCACGGCGAGGCTCATGATGTGCCAGCGGACCTCGATGTCCCGGACCTTCTCCACTTCCAGGACCCAGCGGGAGGTCATCCAGGCCCAGGGGCACAGCGGGTCGAACCAGAAGTCGACGGGGGTCTTGCCGGAAGCGGTCACGGTCTCGGACATGACTCTCCTAGGAACGCGGTCGTTTACCGGGCAACATCACAGGCCGCCCCGCCCATTCCCGCAAGTGCTCATGAGGTGCGCCCCGGTGCCCGGTGTCAGGGGCACATGGCAGGATCGGTCCTTGTCCGACGACCCAGCCGACCCAGGGAGTGCCCCCCGTGCCCGGTGAGAACCTGTCCCGCGACGAGGCCCGGGAGCGGGCCGCCCTGCTCTCCGTCGACGGGTACGACGTATCGCTCGACCTGCGCTCCGCCGTGGGCGAGGCACCCGGCAGCGCGGACGGCGAGCCCCGGACGTTCCGTTCGGTCACCACGATCCGCTTCCGCTGCGCCGAGCCGGGCGCCACGAGCTTCGCGGACCTGATCGCCCCGAGCGTCACCGCCGTCTCGCTCAACGGCAAGGACCTCGACCCCGGCGAGGTCTTCGACGGCACCCGCGTCCTCCTGGAGGACCTGGCGGCGGAGAACGAGCTGGTGGTGGACGCCCAGTGCGCCTACTCCCGCACCGGTGAGGGCATGCACCGCTTCGTCGACCCGGAGGACGGCGAGGTCTACCTGTACACGCAGTACGAGCCCGCGGACTCGCGCCGCGTCTTCGCCAACTTCGAACAGCCCGACCTCAAGGCCCCCTTCCGCTTCGAGGTGCGCGCACCCGAGGGCTGGACGGTGTGGGGCAACGGCGCCGGCGAGCAGCACGACGGGGTGTGGCGGTTCGCGGAGACCAAGCCGATCTCCACGTACATCACCTGTGTCGTGGCGGGTCCGTACCACTACGTCACGGACACCTACGCCCGCACCCTGGCCGACGGCACGACGCTGGAGATCCCCCTCGGCGCGATGTGCCGCAAGGGCCTGGCCAAGCACTTCGACGCGGACGACGTCTTCCTCGTCACCAAGCAGGGTTTGGACTTCTTCCACGACCACTTCGACTACCCGTACCCCTTCGGGAAGTACGACCAGGCCTTCGTGCCCGAGTACAACCTCGGCGCGATGGAGAACCCGGGCCTGGTCACCTTCCGCGAGGAGTACATCTTCCGCGGCAAGGTCACCCAGGCGTCGTACGAGCGCCGGGCCAATGTGATCCTGCACGAGATGGCCCACATGTGGTTCGGCGACCTGGTGACCATGGTCTGGTGGGACGACCTGTGGCTGAAGGAGTCCTTCGCGGACTTCATGGGCTCCTTCTCGCTGGTGGAGGCGACCCGCTTCACCGACGGCTGGATCACCTTCGCCAACAACCGCAAGGCCTGGGCGTACCGCGCCGACCAGCTGCCGTCCACCCACCCGATCACCGCGGACATCCGCGACCTGGAGGACGCCAAGCTCAACTTCGACGGCATCACCTACGCCAAGGGCGCCTCGGTGCTGAAGCAACTGGTGGCGTACGTGGGCCGGGACGCCTTCCTGGAGGGCGCACGGCGCTACTTCAAGCGGAACGCCTACGGCAACACGCGTCTCGGCGATCTGCTGTCGGTCCTGGAGGAGACGAGCGGCCGGGACATGACGGCCTGGGCGCGCTCCTGGCTCCAGACGGCGGGCGTCAACTCGCTGACCCCGCAGGTGCTGCTGAGCACGGACGGCCGGGTCGCCGAGCTGTCCGTGCTCCAGGAGGCGGCCGAGTCACACCCCGAACTGCGGCCGCACCGGGTCGCGGTGGGCCTGTACCGCACCGAGGGAGACGCGCTCGTGCGGTACGCGCGCGCCGAGGTGGACGTCCAGGGTCCGCGGACGGTGGTCGGTGAACTGGCGGGCGCCGAGGCCCCGGAGCTGGTCCTCGTCAACGACGACGACCTCACGTACTGCAAGATCCGCCTCGACGACACCTCGCTCGCGACCCTGAAGGACCGGCTCGGCTCCCTGACCGACCCCCTCGCGCGGGCGCTGTGCTGGTCGGCGCTGTGGAACCTGACCCGGGACGCGCTGCTGCCGGCCCGGGACTTCGTCGGCCTGGTGCTGCGGTTCGCCGGCCGGGAGTCCGACATCGGTGTGCTCCAGATGCTCCACAACTGGGCGCAGTCGGCGCTGACGCACTACGCGGCGCCCGAGTGGCGCACGACGGGCGAGCGGCTGCTGGCCCAGGGCGCGCTGCGCGAGCTGCGGCAGGCGGAGCCGGGCGGTCAGCACCAGCTGACCTGGGCGCGGTTCTTCGCGACGGTGGCCGGCGACGAGAGCGAACTGCAGCTGCTTCGGGCGCTGCTGGACGGCACGGCGCAGATCGACGGTCTGGATGTGGACCAGGAGCTGCGCTGGGCGTTCCTCGGACCGCTGGCCGCGCACGGGGCGGTGGACGAGTCGGTGCTCGCGGCGGAGCTGGCCCGCGACGACACGGCCTCCGGGAAGCGGCACCAGGTGCGCTGCCTGGCCGCGCGTCCCTCGGCGGCGGTCAAGTCCCAGGCGTGGGCGCAGGTCGTCGAGTCGGAGACGCTGTCGAACGCCCTCGTGGAGGCGACCATCGCGGGCTTCCTCCAGCCCTCGCAGCGGGAGCTGCTCGCGCCGTACACGGCGAAGTACTTCGAGGCGATCGAGCGGGTGTGGGCCGAGCGGTCCATCCAGATCGGGATGGACGTGGTCAGGGGCCTGTTCCCGGTGTTCCAGGACTCACCGGAGACGCTCGCCGCGACGGACGCGTGGCTCTCGGCGCACGAGGACGCGCCGCCCGCGCTGCGCAGGCTGGTCCTGGAGGCACGTGACGACCTGGCGCGCGCCCTGCGCGGCCAGGTGTGCGACGCGGAGGCGGGCCGCTAGGGATCGGGAGCGACGGGGAACGACAGTTACGAAATACGAGTATCGGAACCCGTAACCCGTCGCTCCCCCGGCCCGGACCTGCCTCTTTCGGCAGTCGAACGTCCGTACTTTAGCTGTATATTGTCCGGATTTGTCGACGAGCATGTAACAGCGGTTATCGGACGGATCGGGCGCGGGAACCCCCCGTTCATGAACCACAACACCCCGCTCTCCCCCCGCCCCCTCCGCCATCTGTCGGAGGTCCAGCGCCGGGTGCTGACCACCGCTCAGCTGCGCGCCCACGGCGTCACGGCCGCCGAGACCGTCGAGCACGCCCGGCCCGGAGGCCCCTGGCAACAGTTCCTGCCAGGGGTGTTCCTGCTGCACCAGGGACCGCCGACCGTCGAGGAACAACTGCACGCGGTCCTGCTCTACGCGAGCCGCTCCCCGCTCGGCACCCCGGCCGCCGGTGTCCCGTCGCAGCCGGGCCCGAACGGCCCGCACGCCCCGATGCGCTACCCCGACGCGATGATCACGGGCCTGGCGGCGCTGGGCCTGCACGGCTTCTCCTGCCCGCCCGCGCTGCCCACCCTGAAGCACATCGACGTCCTGGTCCCGCGGTCGCGGCGGCTGCGCAGCATCGGCTGCGCGCGGGTGATCCGCACCCCGCTGCTGCCCGCCCCCCGGGTGGTGGCCGGTCTGTCCGTCGCGCCGGTCCCTCGCGCACTGGCCGACGCCGTGGCCCAGCTGCCGGACGCCAAGACGGTGCGCCGGCTGCTGACCGAGGCGGTGCGCGGCGGCCACTGCGAACCGGCCGCGGTGGTGCGCGAGCTGAACCAGGCGCGGCTGCTGAGCCGGCCGCACGTGGTGGAGGCGGTGGACTCACTGCTGGCGGAGGGCCGGGCGATCGCCGAGGAGCGCCTGTACCGGATGGTGCGCGACCACGGCCTTCCGGACCCGGTGTGGAACGTGGATCTCCGGCTCCCCGGCGGCCCCCACCTCGGCGGTCTGGACGCGTACTGGCCCGAGCAGGCCGTGGCGGTGGAGCTGGACACCCGCGCCCCACGGCAGGGCGACCGGCCGGACGACGACGCGCTGTGGTCGGAGTACGCCCGCAAGCGTGAGCACCTGGAGCGGCTCGGGATCACGGTCGTCCACATCACGCCCAAGAAGCTGCGGGACGCGCCCGAGCAGCAGGCGACGGTGGTCCGCACCGCCCTGATGGCGTCGGCGGACCGCGATCCGGCCGCGTACGTCATTGTGCTGCCGCGGTAGGGCGGGGACCGGACGTCAGGAGGGGAGGGGAGGGGCCGCCCGCGGGCGGCCCCTCCCCGTGCGCCGGGTCCGTCAGAGCGGCTCGGACAGCGGAGGCTCCGGGAGCGGCGGCCGGAACGACTCCGTGTGGACCTGGTCGATCAGCGTGGCGTACGAGGCGATCATGCGGGTGCGGCTGAAGCGCTCGCGGCTGCGCTCGAGGACCGGGGCGAGGTCGGCGCGGGCGGCGGCGGCGCCCGCCCAGGCCGACGCGATCGCGTCGGGGTCCGGTGGAGTGAGGAAACCGTGCCCGGCGACGATCGCCGCGCTGTCGCCGACATCGGTGGCGACCGGGACGGCGCCGCACATCATGCCCTCGATCAGGCACAGCGGAGCCGCCTCGCCCCAGGCCGAGGTCAGCGCCACCACGTCGGAGGCCGCGTACACGGTCTCCATGTCGCCCCGGACACCCAGCAGGTGCAGCCGGTCCGCGAGCGCGAGGTCGCCCTCGAACGCCGCGTCGATGTCGGCGTGCAGCCCGGGCTGGCCGGCCGCCATGCCCGCGCCGCACATCAGCACATGCCCGTCGGGCTCCTGCCGCAGCCAGGCCCGGGCGGCACGCAGGAAGAGCGGGACGTTCTTCATGGCGTCGTAGCGGGCCGCGAAGACGACGACCGGTGCGGAGTCCGGGATGCCGAGCGTGTCGCGCAGCCGGAGCCGCCGCGCCGGGTCGGGACGGAAGCGCAGCAGATCGACCCCGTTCGGGATGACGTGCAGCACCTCGGACGGGATCCCGGCGGCCTCGTAGGCGGCCCGGGTCGACTCGGCGCAGCAGACGCAGGCGACGACCGTGCCGTCGGCGATGGCGGCCTTCAGCTCGTCCAGCGCCCCGCCCTGGTTCTCCGGGTCCGAGCGGTGCAGCGAGACGATCACCGGGCGGCGCGGTAGGCCCGCCTGGTTGAGCAGGGCGAGCGGCTGCTCCTTGAGCGACAGGATGACGTCGGCGCCCGCCATGGCCCGGGCGGTCGTCGCCAGCTCCGGCCCGGTGAACAGGGGCGGGTCGGTGTCCAGGGCCCCCGGCAGCCCGGAGACGCGGCCCAGGGAGCTGACCTCCACCCCGGACGCGGTCAGCGAGCGATAGCAGGCGTCGTCCTCCATCGCCTGCCGTGTCGCCTCGCGAAGCACCTCTGCGTGGACACTCAGCACCCGGTGGTGCTGACCGCCCTCCTGGAGCCCCAGGACGACATCGCTGTGAAGGATCCGGGCGCCCCCGGAGAAGAAACCGTCGTACACCGACAGCACGCGCAGTTGGTGCCTCAGTCGCACGCGACCACCCGCCTTGCACACATCTCGAGCCATCCCCCGTGAACTGCGGGTTGTCCGATATGAGGCGGCACAGATGTTTCATCCAGATGAACGGCGTGTCTCATGTCCGGGTCAGATGGGTTTACACCGTAATTCGATGATCCCGGAGCGTGCGAGCCGTGTCACAGGGAGTGGGCGGGGACCGGAATTCGCTGGTCCGGGGCATGGCCCCGGTGTGACGACGACCGGATGACCGAGCCGCTCGCCAAGGAGATCACGACGGGCGACGGACGACGTTACACCCTGTGCGAGGCCCGTGCCCGCCGACGAACCGGGCGTACTGGACCCGTTCGAGGCAAGCGCGGAGCACCTCCGGGCGGCCATCGGCCTGCCCTCGGGCCCGGCCGATCTGCAGAGCCTGTACCACAGCCTGCCGACCGGCGCCGACCGGCAGGACAAGCGGATCCCGGTGGTGACCGGGGAAGGCGGCGGCCCGGTGGTCGGGATCGTCGACATGCGGTGCTGTATTTCCCGGCCCCGGCCGCCTGCTCGGTGGGCCTGTGCCTGCTGCACCCGTCCCTGTGGGGTACACGCACGGGCCGGGCCGTGGTCGGCGCCCTCCTGGAACGCGCGGAGGTTCCGGCACGGCCCGGGTGACCGCAACGGACCCGACGCGGCCTGGGACCGGGGCCACCGCTTCCCGACCGCCCTCTCCTTCCGCTTCGCGGGCCCCGCACCCCACGGCCACGACCGCGCACCGCTCGACGGGCCCACGCGAGCCGGCCGTCGAGCGTGCGGAGCTGGTGATCCGACCGGGTGAGCCGGCCGCCGCGGGTTTCAGCCTCGCTTCAGCAGCAGCTCCGTGTTGCGGTCGCCGGGGTTGCCCTGGAGGGTGAGGGAGCCCTCGTGGGCGTTGAAGGAGAGTTCGCGGTAGAGGGCGGCGAGGCCGGTCTGGGAGAGGTCGGTGAAATCCGTGCGGTGCGGGGCGGCGGACTCGATCAGGGTGGTGTGCAGGGACAGCGTGCCGTCCTTGTTGTCCACCAGCTCGATGATGCGGGCGAGTTGGGGGTAGTCGACGTGGGAGGCGGTGGAGATCTCCCAGAAGGAATGGCCGCCGCTGCCGGTGTGCGGGGTGATGCGGTTGCGGTGCACATGGCCGTTGACCCAGGCCACCACGTTGCGGTGCCGGCCGAGCAGGGCGAGCAGTTCGTCGCCGCTGTAGCGCTTCTCGCCGGGGCGGGCGGGGTCCGGGTGCGGGGTGGGCATCGAGGTGCTGGTGTAGTGACTGAAGACGATGGCGTACTCGCCCTTGTGCGCGTTCAGGGTGCGCTCCAGCCAGGCCATCTGGGCCGCGCCGATCGAGCCGCTGAAGTTGCCCTGGGGGTCGGTGGTGTCGAGGCTGATGCCGACCACGTGGTCGGAGACGCGGAAGGAGTAGTACTGCGTGTTCTCCGCGACGTTGGCCTGCGTGTACCCGTGGCCGACCGGGCCGGGGCCGGTGTACGCCGGGTCGAGGTGGGCCTTGACGTACTCGGCGGGCGTGAACAGGGCGCGCCGCTCGTCCGGGGTGACCCGGCGCATCGCACGGGTGTGGGACTTCAGCAGGTCGCGCAGGCCCAGACCCTTGGGGTCGGAGCCGTCGTTGATGCTCTGCTGGAGCTTGCGGGCCTCGGCCGCGGTCACGCTCAGCAGCTTGCGGTCGCCGGTCGCGAACTGGGTGAGGTAGGAGTCGCCGTGCCCGAAGCAGCCGACCAGGATGGAGTCGTGGTTGCCGACGGTCGAGTACCAGGGAAGGTTCAGGCCGGGGCTGCGCACCTCGCGGATCGCGGCCCGCAGGAAGTCCTCCAGACGCGGGAAGCCGCGCTGCTTGTACTGGTCGCGGACGGCGGAGTCCGGCTGCCAGTACAGGCTCAGGCCGCTGTTGAGGGCCCCCTCGTAGTGGTGCGGGTCGCCGGAGTTGGGGGCGACACGGCCGCCGCTGAGCACCTTCAGGTACCAGTCCAGCTCGAGGCGGGAGTTGTTGTCGGTGTTGTCCCCGGTGGTGATGGCGAACTGCAGCCGGCTGCCGGTGACCGGCCCGCCGCGCAGTGCGTTGACCCGCTCGACCAGCGAGATCGCCCCGTGCACGGTGAGCGCCTCCTGCGGGCGCCAGGAGTGCGGGTAGGCGGCCTGCAGGAACTCCGTGCGCAGCGGGTGCTGGCTGTCCATCACATGCAGGTCGGTGAGCTGCACGAACGCGGCGAGCGCGGTACGGCGCCCGGCGCGCCCTGACTTGGGCGTGGCCAGTTCGCCGCGCACGACCCGGCTCCAGCCGGGGCCGTCGCCGAGGCGGCGGTAGCCGGAGCTGTTGCGGGGGGCGGCGACCGTGGCGAGCGTGGTGCCCTTCGTGTACGGGGCGAGGGGCGTGGCCGGCGCCTGCCGGGAGACGGCGACGGGCGCCTCCCCCTGCGCCGGCCGGCCGGCGGCCCGGCTCTCCTCGGGCCGCAGGGCGAGTCCGACGCCCGTGGCGAGGGAGGCCGCCCCGGCGGCGAGCAGGGCGCGACGATCCAGAGCAGCCGCCGTGGCGACAGAGCGTATACGCGTCATGGCGCGGTCTCCCCGAGTGCGAACACGTCAGCAGTGGCCGCGGGGCCGTCGCTGTCGCGAACGTCCCGCTCGCTCTGGATCGTTGGCATCGGGGGTGACCTGCGCGCGAACACGAACACAACGGGCGGCGCCGATCACCGTACGTGTGTCTTGGACTACCCCGCGCGTTCACGCCGGCTCCCCGGACGGCCGGGGGGCGGTCACTCCCTGTTCATCTCGCGGGGTAGGGGCCTCATCCTTCCGGGAGTACGGGCCGGCCGGCGGCCGGGCGCTCCCGCCACAGCGTGAGCCCTATGTCGACGAGCCCGACCCGCCTGAGCTCCGGCACGGCGGTCAGCTCGTGCCAGGCCGCGAGGTCGGTGGAACCGCCGACCTCGTTGCGGAGCTCACCGCCCGTGATCCGCCCCTCGTAGACGATCCGCAGGCCATGGTGGTCGACAGCCCGGCCGAAGCGGTCGAGGAGGTCGTGGCGGAAGGAGTGCACACCGAGCAGACCGATGGGTTCGACGAGATAGCCGGTCTCCTCCTCCACCTCCCGCAGGACGGTGTCGTAGGGATCCTCGCCGTGCTCCATACCGCCGCCGGGCAGGGTCCACTCGGGCGTACCGTCGCCGTCCCACCCCCGCGCGAGCAGAAGCTTGCCGTCGCGAACACAGATGGCGTAGGCCGCCACCCTCAACTTCTTGCGCACACAGGGACGTTACCCGTGCGCGGCGAGGTCGGCACGGGCGCGGGCGGATGCGGGACGGGTGCCGTCACCGGGTGCTCACGCGTGAGCGCTCAGGGCGTCCACTACGCGCGCAGAACGCACAGTCGGCTCACAGAAATGTCCGGCGTGCTCCACTAAGTCCCCGATGACGTATGGCGGGATTGTGCCATGACTCCATCCCGTCTCGGTCAACTCTCCCCAAACATATGCCCCTTGGGTAAAGCTGAGCGGTCTCCCGGACCCGACATCCGGACGACCGCGGTCAGGACCGGTCCATCTCCGGTTTCCGGCCGCGTCACCCACGGTCCTTTACCAACAAGGGATGCCGATGACCCCCGACCCTCACCGCGCCCCGATATCGGGCGCCAGACGCGTGGCCCGCACAGCGATCGCCGCGGGTCTCGTGGCCGCGCTCTCCGCCGCCGGGCCGATACCCCTGGCCCTCGCCGCGGACCACACCCCCGCGGGGACCGACCCGACCGTCAAGTCCGCGAGCGCCAAGCTCGGTTCGGACGACGCGGACCTCCTCGCGGAGGCCAAGGCGGACGGCGCCAAGAACGTCACCATGATGATCGCGACGGCGCCCGGGCAGACCGAGCAGGTCGCCAAGGAGCTGGACGCGGTGCGCGGCGGCTCCGTCGGCCGCAGCTACGACAAGCTCGGCTACGTCCGCGCCACCGTCCCGACCGCCGAGGCCGACTCGGCCATCGCCGCCGCCGCGAAGCTGTCCTCGGTGCACGCCATCGACCTGCGGCAGGAGATCCCGCTCGACGACCCGACCCCCAGCGCGGACACCGCCAAGAACACGTCGGGCAAGGCGACGGCCGGCTACACCGGCCCGAACAGGAACACCCCCGCCGAGAACCCGTACAACCCCTCCTTCGAGACGGGCGCGGTCGACTTCGTCGAGGAGCACCCGAAGGCGGACGGCCGGGGCGTCACCATCGGCATCCTCGACTCGGGCGTGGACCTCGGCCACCCCGCGCTGCAGAAGACCACCACCGGCGAACGCAAGATCGTCGACTGGGTGACCTCGACGGACCCGATCGTCGACAGTGACGCGACCTGGCGCCCGATGGTCACCCCGGTCTCCGGGGCCACCTTCTCCTACGGCGGCCAGACCTGGACGGCGCCGGCGGGCTCGTACGAGATCAGCACCTTCAAGGAGTCCGCCACCACCGGCGGCGACGAGAAGGGCGACCTCAACCGCGACGGCGACACCACCGACAGCTGGGGCGTGCTGTACGACCCGGCGGCCGGCACGGTCACCGTCGACCTGAACAACAACCACGACTTCAGCGACGACACGCCGATGAAGCCGTACAAGGACGGCTACCAGGTCGGCTACTTCGGCACCGACGACCCGAAGACCGATGTCGTCGAGCGTGTGCCGTTCGTCGTGCAGATCCGCAAGGACGTGCCGATGGACCCCTTCGGCGGCTCCTGGGTCGGCAAGAAGGCCGACTTCGTCAACATCGGCGTCATCGAGTCCGAGCACGGCACGCACGTCGCGGGCATCACCTCCGCAAACGGCCTGTTCGGCGGCAAGATGAACGGCGCCGCCCCCGGCGCGAAGATCGTCTCCTCCCGCGCCTGCACCTGGACCGGCGGCTGCACCAACGTCGCGCTCACCGAGGGCATGATCGACCTCGTCGTCAACCGCGGCGTCGACATCGTCAACATGTCCATCGGCGGGCTCCCGGCGCTCAACGACGGCAACAACGCGCGCGCCGAGCTGTACACGCGCCTCATCGACACCTACGGCGTCCAGCTGGTGATCTCCGCGGGCAACTCCGGGCCCGGCGCCAACACCATCGGCGACCCGGGGCTCGCGGACAAGGTGATCTCGGTCGGCGCGGGCATCTCCAAGGAGACCTGGGCCGCCAACTACGGCTCGCAGGTGGACACCGAGTACCAGCTGATGCCGTTCTCCTCGCGCGGCCCCCGCGAGGACGGCGGTTTCACGCCGACCCTCGTCGCGCCCGGCGCCGCCATCAACACCACCCAGACCTGGCTGCCGGGCTCCCCGGTCGCCGAGGCGGGCTACTCGCTGCCGGCCGGCTACTCGATGCTCCAGGGCACCTCGATGGCGTCCCCGCAGGCCGCGGGCGCCTCCGCGCTGCTGCTGTCGGCCGCCAAGCAGAAGAACATCGACCTGTCGCCCGCGAAGCTGCGCACGGCCCTGACCTCGACCGCCGACCACATCAAGGGTGCGCAGGCGTACGAGGAGGGCGCGGGCAGCATCAACATCGTCGACGCCTGGGACGCGATCCGCCACGACGCGACCGCCCACGCCGCCCAGCCCATGAACTACGTGGTCAAGGCCCCGGTCGACACCGCGATCGACTACGCGCTGAAGACCCCGGGCTTCGGCACGGGCCTGTACGACCGCGAGGGCGGGCTGAAGGCCGGTGAGAAGAAGACGTACGACATCACGATCACCCGTACGTCCGGCCCCGACCAGGCAGTCCGCCACGAGCTGCACTTCGAGAACAACTACGGCGGCACCTTCCGGATCCTCGGCTCGGACGAGGTGAAGCTGCCGCTGAACCAGCCGGTGACCGTGAAGGTCCAGGCGGCTCCGAGGTCCGCGGGCATCAAGAGCGCGATCCTGGAGGTCGACGACCCGAGGACCGAGGGCCTCGACAAGCAGATCCTCACCACGGTCGTGGTCTCCACGCCGGTCAAGTACACCTACTCCGCGTCGAGTTCGGTGCAGCGCAACAGCACCCGGTCGTACTTCCTGACCGTGCCCGCGGGCGCGAAGTCGCTGGAGGTCGCGATGAGCGGGCTGAAGGACAAGAGCCAGACCCGGTTCATCTCGATCCACCCGTACGGCGTTCCGGTCGACAACACCTCGACGCCCAACTGCTACAACAACTACTTCGACGGCAACGGCTGCAAGCCCGACGTGCGCTCGTACGCCGACCCGCAGGCCGGTGTCTGGGAGATCGAGGTCGAGGCGCGCCGTACGTCGCCGATGCTCGACAACCCCTACAAGCTGGACGTCACCGTCCTCGGCGCGGCCTTCGACCCGCAGACCGTGACCGTCCCCGAGGCCAAGGTCGGCACCCCGGCCACCGCCTCCTGGAAGGTGACCAACGGCTACGCGGCGCTGGACGGCAAGCTGGTCGGCGGCCCGCTCGGCTCCTCGAAGACGGCCCGTCCGTCCATCAAGGGCGGCGAGACCCAGACCAGCACGGTCGAGGTGCCCACGGGCGCCACCTCGCTGGACGTGGCCATCGGCAATGTGTCCGACACGGCCGCGGACCTGGACCTCACGGTGTACGACGCGAGCGGCAAGCAGGTCGCGCAGTCGGCGGACGGCGACTCCGAGGAGTCGGTGCACATCGCCTCGCCCGCCGCCGGCACCTACACCGTCCAGGTCGTGGGCTACTCGGTCCCGTCCGGCTCGACGGCCTACGACTACCGGGACGTGTTCTTCTCCCCCGCTCTCGGCCAGGTCACGGTCGACGGCTCGGCGCCGGTGAAGCTCGGCACGGGTGACTCCGCGACGGTCTCCGGGTCGGTCAGCGCGGCCGCGGCGGCCCCCGAGGGCCGGGAGTTCTTCGGCCAGGTCCAGCTGGTCGACGCGCGCGGCACGGTCGCGGGCGTGGGCAGCGTGAAGATCGAGAAGGTCACGCCGTAACCCGGCGGTCCTTGCCCGCGGTGAGGGCGGGCGTCTGTCGCACCGCGACGGGCGCCCGCCCTTCGCCGTGGTACGGGCGAGGTGCGCGATGCGGGGCAGAGGTGTATGTCACACCGTCGTGTAAGCCGATCGGGCGGGGGCAGGGACGCGGCAGCACAGCTTGCGGCGCGGAGCCCCTGCCGGATGATTTTCTCCAGGTCAGCGGGGGTGGAAGCAGAACATCCGCAACCGCGGTCCGACCGAGCGCGTCCCATTCCTCGGGCGGACCGCGCAAAGAATTGGACAGCCGGGCCGGGGTCGGCCGCATGATGGAAAGGCCTCGGCCAGGCACTACGCACGCAGCACACACGCAGAGGGAGTCGCCGTGAGGGTCGGAATCGTCGGAGCCACCGGTCAGGTCGGCACGGTCATGCGCAGGATCCTCACGGAGCGCAACTTCCCGGTGACGCAGCTGCGCCTGTTCGCGTCGGCCCGCTCCGCGGGGACGGTCCTGGACGGCGTGACGGTGGAGGACGCGGCCACGGCCGACTACACCGGACTGGACATCGTGCTGTTCTCCGCGGGCGGCGCGACCTCGAAGGCGCTGGCCGAGAAGGTCGCCGCGCAGGGCGCCGTCGTGATCGACAACTCCTCCGCCTGGCGCAGGGACCCGGACGTGCCGCTGGTCGTCTCCGAGGTCAACCCGCACGCGGTGGTGAACCGCCCGAAGGGCATCATCGCCAACCCGAACTGCACGACGATGGCCGCGATGCCGGTGCTGAAGCCGCTGCACGAGGAGGCCGGCCTGGAGGCGCTCGTCGCCACCACCTACCAGGCGGTGTCCGGCTCGGGCCTCGCGGGCGTCGCGGAGCTGCACGGCCAGGCTCAGAAGGTGGTCGCCGACGCCGACAAGCTGACCCATGACGGCCGGGCGGTCGACTTCCCCGAGCCGGGGGTCTACAAGCGCCCGATCGCCTTCAACGTGGTGCCCTTCGCCGGCAACCTCGTCGACGACGGCCTGAACGAGACGGACGAGGAGCAGAAGCTCCGGAACGAGTCCCGCAAGATCCTGGAGATCCCCGGGCTGAAGGTCTCCGGCACCTGTGTGCGTGTCCCGGTCTTCACCGGCCACTCCCTCCAGATCAACGCCCGCTTCGCGCGTCCGCTGTCGGTGGAGCGCGCCACCGAGCTGCTGGCCGGCGCGCCGGGCGTGGCGCTCTCCGACATCCCGACCCCGTTGCAGGCGGCCGGCCAGGACCCGTCGTACGTGGGCCGCATGCGCCGCGACGAGACGGTGGACAACGGGCTGGCGCTGTTCGTCTCCAGCGACAACCTCCGCAAGGGCGCGGCGCTGAACGCCGTGCAGATCGCCGAGCTGGTGGCGGCGGAGCTGAGCGAGTAGCCGGCTCCCACGCCACAAGGGGCGCGCACCGCCGGGTGCGCGCCCCTTGCCTTTCCCGGCCCCGTGGTGGACCCCTGGGTCATCGCCCAACACCGTGGTGACATGGAAGGATGGCGCAACCCACACATAACGAGGAGATGACCGCGTGCCTGGCACAAACCTGACTCGCGCAGAGGCGCAGCAGCGGGCGAAGCTGCTCACCGTTGACTCGTACGAGATCGATCTCGACCTCTCCGGCGCGCAGGAGGGCGGCACCTACCGGTCCGTGACCACGGTGCGCTTCGACTCCCAGGAGAACGGCGCGGAGTCGTTCATCGACCTGGTGGCCCCGACGGTCCACGAGGTGACCCTCAACGGCGACGCCCTGGACCCGGCCGAGGTCTTCAAGGACTCGCGGATCGCCCTCCCCGGCCTCCTTCAGGGCCGCAACGTCCTGCGCGTGGTCGCCGACTGCGCCTACACCAACACCGGCGAGGGCCTGCACCGTTTCGTCGACCCCGTCGACGAGCAGGCGTACCTCTACACCCAGTTCGAGGTGCCCGACGCGCGGCGTGTGTTCGCCTCGTTCGAGCAGCCCGACCTGAAGGCCACCTTCCAGTTCACCGTGAAGGCGCCCACCGGCTGGACCGTCATCTCCAACTCGCCGACTCCGGAGCCCGAGGACGACGTCTGGGTCTTCGAGCCGACGCCGCGGATCTCGACGTACATCACCGCCCTCATCGTCGGCCCGTACCACTCCGTGCACAGCGTCTACGAGAAGGACGGGCGCACCGTCCCGCTCGGCATCTACTGCCGGCCGTCGCTCGCGGAGTTCCTGGACGCCGACGCGATCTTCGAGGTGACCCGGCAGGGCTTCGACTGGTTCCAGGAGAAGTTCGACTACGCGTACCCGTTCAAGAAGTACGACCAGCTGTTCGTGCCGGAGTTCAACGCGGGCGCGATGGAGAACGCGGGCGCGGTCACCTTCCGCGACCAGTACGTCTTCCGCTCGAAGGTGACGGACGCGGCGTACGAGTCCCGGGCCGCCACGATCCTGCACGAGCTGGCCCACATGTGGTTCGGCGACCTGGTCACCATGGAGTGGTGGAACGACCTGTGGCTGAACGAGTCGTTCGCCACCTACGCCGAGGCCGCCTGTATGGCGTACCACCCCGAGAGCCGCTGGCCGCACTCCTGGACGACGTTCGCGAACTCCATGAAGACCTGGGCGTACCGGCAGGACCAGCTGCCGTCCACCCACCCGATCATGGCCGAGATCAACGACCTGGACGACGTCCTCGTCAACTTCGACGGCATCACGTACGCCAAGGGTGCCTCGGTCCTCAAGCAGCTCGTCGCCTACGTCGGCATGGACGCGTTCTTCGCGGGCGTGCAGGCGTACTTCAAGCAGCACGCGTTCGGCAACACGCGCCTGTCCGATCTGCTGGGCGCCCTGGAGAAGACCTCCGGCCGGGATCTGAAGACCTGGTCGAGCAAGTGGCTGGAGACGGCGGGCATCAACGTCCTGCGTCCCGAGGTGGAGACGGACGCGGACGGCGTCATCACCTCCTTCGCCATCCGCCAGGAGGCCCCGGCGCTGCCGGTCGGCGCCAAGGGCGAGCCGACGCTGCGTCCGCACCGCATCGCCGTCGGCCTGTACGTCCTCGACGCCGCCAGCGGCAAACTGCTGCGCGCCGAGGACGGCCGGATCGAGCTGGACGTGGACGGCGAACTGACCGCCGTGCCGCAGCTGGCGGGCCGGCGCCGTCCGGACGTGATCCTGCTCAACGACGACGACCTGTCGTACGCCAAGGTCCGGCTGGACGAGCAGTCGCTCGCCTTCGTCACCGAGCACCTGGGCGACTTCGACTCCTCGCTGCCGCGTGCCCTGGGCTGGGCCTCGGCCTGGGACATGACGCGGGACGCCGAGCTCGCGACCCGCGACTACCTCTCCCTGGTGCTGTCCGGCATCTCCAAGGAGTCGGACATCGGTGTCGTGCAGTCGCTGCACCGCCAGGTGAAGCTGGCGATCGACCTGTACGCCGACCCGTCCGCGCGCGAGGCGCTGCTGACCCGGTGGACGGAGGCGACCCTGGCCCATCTGCGTGCCGCCGAGCCGGGCAGCGACCACCAGCTCGCCTGGGCGCGCGCCTTCGCGGCGACCGCCCGGACGCCGGAGCAGCTGGACCTGCTGGAGGCGCTGCTGGAGGGTTCGCAGACGATCGAGGGCCTGGTCGTCGACACCGAGCTGCGCTGGGCGTTCGTGGAGCGGCTCGCGGCCGTGGGCCGCTTCGACGAGCCGGAGATCGCGGGCGAGCTGACGCGGGACAAGACGGCGGCCGGTGAGCGGCACGCGGCCACCGCCCGCGCCGCCCGTCCGACCGCCGAGGCCAAGGCGGAGGCGTGGGCGTCGGTCATCGAGTCCGACAAGCTGCCCAACGCCGTGCAGGAGGCGGTGATCGGGGGCTTCGTGCAGACGGACCAGCGCGAGCTGCTCGCCCCGTACACCGACCGGTACTTCGAGGTGGTCAGGGACATCTGGGACTCCCGCTCCCACGAGATGGCCCAGCAGATCGTGGTCGGCCTCTACCCGGCGGTCCAGGTGTCCGAGGAGACGCTGGCGAAGACCGACGCGTGGCTGGCCGCCGCGGAGCCGCCCCCGGCGCTGCGCCGGCTGATCCTGGAGTCGCGCGCGGGCGTCGAGCGCGCGCTCCGGGCACAGGCCGCGGACGCGGCCGCCGCCCGGGCATAGCGGCTGCCGCCCCGACCTGAGCGACGAGGGCGTCCGGCTCCTGCCGGGCGCCCTCTGCCGTGCGCGTGCTCGGTCTCTCTCGTACGTGCTCAGTCGGCGTCGGCGGGGGCCGCCGTCCACGGTACGTCCCTCTTCCGGGCGGCGCCGGCCGGTGCGGCGGTCGCTGCGGCGGCCGGTGCGGTGGTCGGGCGCTGGCCGAGGACCGTCGCACCGAACGCCAGGGCCGTCCCGGCGAGTTGTACGGGGGTGAGCGCCTGGCCGAGCGCCGCCCAGCCCACGACGGCGGCGGTCAGCGGGGACAGCGGGCCGAGGAAGGTGACCTGGGTGGCGGTGAGCCGCCCGATGCCCCGGAACCACAGCCAGTACGCGACCGCGGTGTTCGCGAGCGCGAGGTAGAGATAGCCGCCGAGGGCCCGCCCGTCGAGTGCGGGCGGTGCCCCCTCGACGAGCAGCGCGATCGGCGCGATCAGCAGCCCGCCCGCGGTCAGCTGCCAGCCGGTGAGGGCGAGCGGGCCGACGCCGTCCGGGCGGCCCCAGCGCTTGGCGAGCACGGTGCCGGTGGACATGGAGGCGGTGGCGGCGAGCGCGGCGAGCACCCCGACCGGGTCGAGCGCGCCGGCGGCCTTCAGGACGACCAGGCTGACCCCGAGGGCCGCGGCGGCGCCCGTCAGCAGCGTGCGGACGGTAGGCCGCTCCGCGAGCAGCAGTGCCGAGAGTCCGGCCACGAACAGCGGCCCGACCGATCCGACGACGGCCGCCATACCGCCGGGCAGCCGGTACGCGGACAGGAACAGCAGCGGGAAGAAGGCGCCGATGTTGAGCGCGCCCAGCACCGGCGCCTTCCACCACCAGGCGCCGCGCGGCAGTACCCAGCCGAGCGCGAGCAGCAGCAGTCCGGCGGGCAGCGCGCGCATCAGGCCGGTGAACAGCGGCCGCCCGTCCGGCAGGAACTCGGTGGTGACGGCGTAGGTCGTGCCCCAGGAGACGGGCGCGAGGCCGGTGAGCAGGACCGTGGCGTACCGCTTCATGAGACCCCCTTGTGGTTCGGCCCGGTGGGTCGGCTCAGCCGGTATTGGCTCAGCACTGATTAACTTAGTGCCAAGCTAATCACCGTCAAGTCATTGGGCAGTGACTTACTCAGTGCCGACCCACTTGCTTGCAAGCGACCTCGAGACGGACGGATACTCTCCGCATGGACCAGACCCCCCGGGACCCCGTCGACGCGATCATCGAGCAGTGGGCCGCCGTGCGGCCGGACCTCGACACCGCCGCGATGGAGGTCTTCGGGCGGATCTTCCGGCTGTCGCGGGCGATGGGCGACCGGATGGAGAAGGCGTACGCCGATTACGGGATCTCCCGCGGCGAGTTCGACGTGCTGGCGACCCTGCGCCGCTCCGGCGAGCCCTACACGCTCTCGCCGCGCCGGCTGTCGGCCACCCTCATGCTCACCACGGGCGGCATGACCGGCCGTCTGGACAAGCTGGAGGCGGCCGGACTGCTGCGCCGCTCCCCCGACCCGCACGACCGGCGCGGTCTGCGGGTGACGCTCACCGGGGAGGGGCTCCGGCTGATCGACGAGGCGGTCGGCGCGGGCCTGGCTGTCCAGGCGAAGGCCCTGACCGCCCTGAACGCGCGGCAGACCGGCCAACTGGCCGAGCTGCTGCGTCAGTTGCTGACCGTCACGGTCAGCTCGGGCCCGTCCAGCTGACCAGCGCCTCCTCGATCCGGTCCGCGTCGGGCGCCTCGGCCGCCCAGGCGATGTATCCGTCGGGCCGCACGAGCACGGCCGTACGGCGTCCGCTCGCCCAGTGCTCCACCGCGAGCCGGTCCTTGCGGCCGTGCGCCTCGACGCCGTCCGGGGCGATCAGCACGAACCTGCCGCCGCGCAGGACCTCGTAGAGACGTCCGGTGGTCAGCGCGATGTCCGGGGCGCGCCGGCCGGTCAGCGGATGGGCGCCGCGCGGGGCGGGGTAGCGGTACCCGATTCCGGTGATCTGGCCGATCGCGCGCCGCTGTGCCGGGCCGACATGGTTGAAGAGGCCGACCAGCACGGCGCGCAGGGCCATGCTCCAGGGGTGCCGGGCTATCGCCATCCGGATGAGTCCGCCGCTGCTGCGCAGCACGGCCCTGCCCACCGGGTGACGCTCGGACTGGTAGGTGTCGAGGAGTTCGGGGCCGGCGTGGCCGCGCAGGACGGCGGCGAGCTTCCAGGAGAGGTTCGCGGCGTCCTGGAGGCCGGTGTTCAGGCCCTGGCCGCCGGCCGGGCTGTGGACGTGCGCGGCGTCCCCGGCGAGCAGGGCTCGGCCGACGCGGTAGGCGGGCGCCTGCCGTTCGTCGCTGTGGAAGCGGGACATCCAGCGGGCGTCGCGCATGCCGTAGTCGCGGCCGAGCGCGAGGCGGACGATCTCCCGGACCTCGTCGAGACCGATCGGCGCGGTGTCGGGCAGGTCGCGGCCCCTGCGCCAGCCGATGACCCGGTAGTAGCCGTCGCCGAAGGGCGCGACGAAGGCGAAGGCCTCGCTGACGGCGTTGGCGGTGATCACCTGCTCGGGTTTCTCGTCGAGCAGGACGTCGGCGAGGACGAGGGAACGGATCACGGACCGGCCGGGGAAGGGCAGGCCGATCGCCCGGCGGACGGCACTGTGCAGTCCGTCGGCGCCGACGGCGTACGCGGCGCGCATCTGCCCGGGCTCGCCCCCGGCGCCGCGCACCTGGACGGTCACCCCGTCGGCGTCCTGGACCAGTCCGGTGACCTCGGTGTCGTACACGAACCGCACCCCGGCCTCCGCCGCCCGCCGCTCCAGCACCCTCTCCACCTCGTACTGCGGGACGACGAGAATGTGGTTGAAGCGGGAGGGGATGCGGCTGAGCCGGACGGACAGACGGCCGAAGAGCCGGAACTCGGAGAGGGCCTGTCCCCGCGCCTCCAGCTCGTCGGCGAGGCCTCGGGCGTCGAGCTGCTCCAGGGTACGGGCGTGCACGCCGAAGGCGCGGGAGAGGTTGCTGATCCGGTGGGGCCGCTTCTCGACCAGGGTGACGGGGACGCCGGCGGTGGCGAGATCACCCGAGAGGAGGAGGCCGGTGGGACCGGCGCCGACGACGATGACACCGGTGGCGCCGCCGTCGCCGGAAACAGGGGTGCGGGTCTTGCCTGCCATGGCGACCTCCTGGTGCCAAGGGTCGTCGGCCGACGGACGCCTGCCGGCATCCGCGGGTCGACGAGGGCGTGTCCGTACCTGTCGGTCGATGCCGCTTGCCCACTTGTAACACGTCGAGGGAGTCCGCGCACCGGTGCGTGGACTCCCTCGACGGGACGTGCGGAAGGGCGGACGGCCTACTGGCCCGGGACGGACCGCGGCTGCCCGAAAGGGGGCTCAGCCCTGCTTGGCCTGCTTGCGGGTCTTGTCGGTGGCCATGACGAGGCCCGCGATGATCGCGAACAGCACGATCGGCGCCACGACGAACAGCCCCAGCGTCTCGGCCACACTCAGGCCCTTGCCGGGGTCATCGCCGTCGTCGCGCGTCAGCGCGAGCGCGGGGGACGACATGAGCAGCATCATCAGCGTCGTACCGGCGGCCAGGGCGCCGGCGCGCAGGGCGTTCTTCTTGTCCACGGTGCAAAAGTAGCGAACGCCCGGACAGGCCGCGCGCCCGGGGTCCGCTAGGGCCTGTCACGGCTTCACCCGGTCACCCCGGATTCCCGTCCGGGGCGGTGTCCCCCTCCCGCACCACGTCCATCAGCGCGTGCAGCCGCGGTGCGGCCGCCAGTTCCTCCAGGGTGATCGGGCGTCCCTCGGCGTCCGCCATCGGCAGACGCCAGTTGGGGTACTCGTCCCAGGTGCCCGGCAGGTTCTGCGGACGGCGGTCGCCCACCGCGTCCGGGAGCCAGACCCCGATCAGCCGGGCGGGTGTGCGCAGCAGGAACCGGTGGACGGCCTGCACCTCCAGCTCCTCCGCGGCCGTGGGATCCCCGCCGCTCGTCCCCGTCAGCAGGCCGAGCCGGGTCAGCAGAGCGAGCCATTCGCGGGCGTCGGCGGCCGCCGCGGCGCGTTCCTGGTCCAGGGGGCGGGTCAGCAGACCGAGCCGGTCGCGCAGTTCCACGTGCTCGCCGGTGAGCCGGGCGGCGGTCGGCGGCAGGTCGTGGGTGGTGGCGGTGGCCAGGCAGTCCGCCCGCCAGCGTTCGGGCGGCAGCGGCTGCCCGGTGCCCTCCCAGTCCCGTTCGAACCACAGGACGGAGGTGCCGAGCACCCCGCGTTCGTGCAGCGTCTCCCGCACGCCCGGCTCCACCGTCCCGAGGTCCTCCCCGATGACCAGCGCCCCCGCGCGGGCGGCCTCCAGGACCAGGACGGCGAGCATGGCCTCGGCGTCGTAGCGGACGTAGGTCCCCTCCGTGGGCGGCTGCCCCTGCGGCACCCACCACAGCCGGAACAGGCCCATGACATGGTCGATGCGCAGGGCGCCCGCGTGCCGGAAGAGGGCGCGCAGCAGCCGGCGGTAGGGGGCGTACCCGGAGGCGGCGAGACGGTCGGGGCGCCAGGGCGGCAGGCCCCAGTCCTGGCCGCGCGGGTTGAAGGCGTCCGGCGGGGCGCCCACCGAGATGCCGGCCGCGAGATGGTCCTGCTGCGCCCAGGCGTCGGCGCCGCCCGGGTGCACACCGACGGCGAGGTCGTGGATCAGTCCCACGGCCATCCCGGCGTCGCGCGCGGTGCGCTGGGCGGTGGCGAGCTGGGCGTCGGTCAGCCAGGCGAGCCAGGTGTGGAAGTCGACGCGGTCCATCAGCTCGGCACGGGCGCGGGCGGTCTCGGGCGAGCGCGGATCGCGCAGCCGGGCGGGCCAGGCGTGCCGGTCGGAGCCGTACACCTCGGCGAGCGCGCACCAGGTGGCGTAGTCCTCCAGCGCCTTGCCCTCCTCGGCGAGGAAGTCGGCGTACGCGGCCCGCCGCCCGGGCCCGAGAGGCACGGCGTGCACGAGTTCGAGCGCCTCGCGCTTGAGGTCCCACACGGCGTCGCGGTCGATCAGCGCGCCCTTGTCGAGGACGGACTCCCGCAGCCGCGCGGCCCGCTCCAGCAGCGCCCGCAGCCGGGCCTGGTCCTCGGTGTACGGGAACTCGGGGACGTCCTCGACGCGCAGATGCACGGGGTCCGGGTAGCGGCGCGAGGAGGGGCGGTAGGGGGAGGGGTCCGTGGGCGGGCCGGGGACGGCGGCGTGCAACGGGTTGAGCTGGACGAATCCGGCGCCGAGCGTCCGGCCCGCCCATGCGGTCAGCTCGGTGAGGTCACCGAGGTCGCCCATGCCCCAGGAGCGGCGGGAGAGCAGGGAGTAGAGCTGGACGAGCAGTCCGAAGGAGCGCCCGGGCGGCTCGGGCAGCCGGTCGGGCGCGGCGACGAGATGGGCCTCGGCGGTCCGTCCGTCGGGCGCGGTCACCCACAGAGCATGGACCCCGGGCGGGAGTCGCGCGGCCGAGTCGCGGGTCTCCCCCTGCTCGGTCTCGACCCTCAGCCGGGTGCCCTCAGGAAGGGAGGCCAAGACGGCCGGCGGGCGTCCGCCCCAGCCGACCACGGTGGGCGGCAGCAGGCGTCCGCGCACTTCGCTCTCGCGGGCGGCCAGGGAGTCCCGTACGGCGTCGGGGGTGCTCGCGTCGACGCCGAGCGCCGCGAGGGCGGCGGTGACCGCGGTGTCCGACGCCTTGGCCGTACGGTCCGGGGCGGGCTGGTAGGAGGTGGCGACGCCGTGCAGCGCGGCGAGCCGGGCCAGTGGCGTCCCGTCGCGCCCGGGGTCGGCCGGCGCCATCTAGAACCCCGTGGGGTCCGGACCGGCGGCCAGGGGCTCGCTGGTCAGCGGCGTGGTGTCGGCGAGCGGGGGTTCGCTGGTGAGCGGTCCGGCGTCGGGCAGCGGCGGTTCACTGGTGAGCGGCGCCTCGGAGCAGGCGACCTCCGCGCTCAGGACGCACAACAGGGCGTCGGAGTCCTCGCGTTCGAAGACGCGTTTGGACAGGGCCGGAAGCGGGGGGTGTACCGGTACGGCCACGGGGGCCTCCTTGTCGTCGTACGACGGATGCGGGTGAGAACTGGCCTACCCAGCGGGCGCGTCCGCAGACGTACGAGGACGGACATCGTGCGTTTCGTCACAGACCGTACCCGCTTGTCCGGGGTCGGCGCACGCTCCTTCGCCCGAAATTTCGCGGCTCACTATTCACTCAGTACATGTAGTGAGTACATACTGATCTTCATGAGCACCCGTCACCTCCTGCTGGGGCTGCTCGTCGCGGGGCCGAGCCATGGCTACGACCTCAAGCGGCGGCACGACGAGCGGTTCCCGCAGGCGCGGCCGCTGGCGTACGGGCAGGTCTACACGACATTGCAGCGCCTGGTCCGCGACGGCCTGGCCGAGGTCGAGGGAACCGGTTCCGACGGTGGCCCGGAACGCACGCTGTACCGCTCCACCGACGCCGGCGCGCGCGAACTGGCCCGCTGGGCCGGGGAGATCACTCCTCCAGCGCCGTTCGTCTCGAACGAGATCTTCGCCAAGGTCGTCGTGGCGATCCTCGCGTCGGCGGACCCGGCCGCCTACCTCACGGCGCAGCGCGACGCGCACAAGGCGCGGATGCGGGAGCTGACCGCGGTGAAGACCGCGCCGGGCGCCGATCTCGCGACCGTGCTCTCGGCGGACTACGCCCTCAACCACCTCGACGCCGACCTCCGCTGGATGACCACCACGGCGGCCCGGCTCACCACCCTGACCGCGGAGGTCGACACCGTATGACGCCACCCCTCCTGACCGGCCGTCACCTGCACAAGGCGCACGGCCCCACCCCGGCCCTGCGCGGCGCCTCCGTCGAACTGCACGCGGGCGAGATCCTCGCCGTGACCGGGACCAGCGGCAGCGGCAAGTCCACCCTGTTGCACTGCCTCGCGGGGATCGTCCGCCCGGACTCGGGCACGGTCGAGTACGCGGGAGAACGCCTGAACGAGCTCCCGGAGACCCGGCTGAGCGAGCTGCGGCGCACGGAGTTCGGGGTGGTCTTCCAGTTCGGGCAGCTGATCCCCGAGCTGACCGCCGTCGACAATGTGGCGCTGCCGCTGCTGATCGCGGGCGCGGCGCGCCGCGAGGCGCGGGAGCGGGCCGGCGACTGGCTGGAGCGGTTCGGCGTGCTCGGGCAGCGGGATCTGCGGCCCGGCGAGATGAGCGGGGGGCAGGCGCAGTGCGTGGCCCTCGCGCGGGCCCTGGTGACCGGGCCGAAGGTGGTGTTCGCGGACGAGCCCACCGGCGCCCTGGACTCCCTGGCCTCGGAGCAGGTGATGACCGCGCTCGCGCACACGGCCCGGGCGTCGGACACGGCGGTGCTGCTGATCACCCACGACGCCCAGGTGGCGGCGTACGCGGACCGTGAGGCGACCCTGCGGGACGGTGTCGTCGGGGCCGGGGCCACGGAGGCGGCGCGATGAGCGGTGAACTGCGTCTGGCCTGGCTGCTGACCCGCGGCTCGGACCGGCGGGAGGGGTGGCGGGTGCTGCTGACCGCGGTGGGCGCCGGGCTCGCCACGGGGCTGGGGCTGGCCGCCGCCGCGGTGGCCTCGCTGCGGGGACAGTACGACATCGCCCTGGGGAACGGACTGCTGAACGATCCGGGCGAGCGCGGGGGCGTGGTCCTCACCCTGCTCCTGCTGCTCGTGCCCGTGCTGGGCTTCCTCGCGCAGTGCGCCCGGATCGGCGCCGTGCACCGTGACCGGCGGCTGGCCCGGCTGCGGCTGGCCGGTGCCGCGCCCGGCCAGGTGCGGCGGATCGCCGCGCTGGAGGCGGGCCTCGCGTGTCTGGGGGCTCGGTCCTCGCCACGGTCGTCGCCGTGCCGCTCCTGCTGCGGCTGTGGCCGGCCGCACCGGCCCTGCTGTGGGTGGTGTGCGCCCTGCTCACCGCGGCCGTGCCGGTGCTGGGCGCGCTGGTGGGCGTGGTGGCGCTGCGGCGGGTGGTCGCGGAGCCGCTGGGCCGAGTGCGCCGGGTGCGCCCGCGCGCCGGCCGGGGCCCCGGACCACTGCTCCCGCTGGCGGCGTCGGGTCTCCTGGTAGCCGGGATCCTCGTGGCGCCGTCCTCCTTCGGCGGCTTCGACACGGCCCCGGCGCTGGTGCTGTCCGTGGTGATCGGTACCGGGGCGTGTGCCGTCTGGCTCAGCGGGGTCACCTCCCGGCGCATCGGCCGGCGGCTCGCGGAACGCACCGGCGACCCGGCGGTGCTGATCGCGGCCGAACGGCTGCGCGACGAGCCCTGGACCGCCGCCCGCACCCATGCGGCCGTCCTGCTGGTGACGGTCGTCGGGACCGGGTTCATGGGCGTACGGCAGGTGCTGCTGGAGACCCTGCACGAGCGCGGCGCGCGGTCACTGGCCATGGACGTCTCCTTCTACGTCACCGGCCTCGACCTGACCGGGGCCACGCTGGGGCTCGCCCTGGTGATCACGCTCTGCGGCCTGGCCGTGGGCACGGCCGAGTCGCTGGCCACCCGGCGCCGGGGGCTCGCCGCGCAGGCCGCCGCCGGTGTCCCGGCCCCCGTACTGACCCGGGCGCTGCTCCTGGAGACCGCCCTGCCCCTCGCGCCCTCGGTGGCCCTGGCGGGCCTCGGGGGCATGGGCATCGCCGTCTGGTACGCGCTCCTGGCCGACACGGCCGGGACGTCGCTGCCGCTGGTCCCGCTGCTGGTGCCGGTCGTGGTGTACGCGGCCTGCCTGCTGGCGGCGGCCACGTCCCTGCCGCTGCTGCGCCGCTCCCTCAGCCCGTCCGAGCTGCGGCACGCCTGACGCCCGCGTCGGGCCGGGGCGCGCCGGACGCCCGCGCGGGGCCGCACCTCACCGGACGCCCGCACCGGACCGGGCACACCACACGTCCGGTCCCGGGAGCGCAGGGGACTCCCGGGGCCGGAGCAGGGGTGCGGGGCGGCCGGCGAGGTACGGCCGGCCGCCGGTGGCCCCGGGGCGGTCGGCTGAGCCGCCTGCACCCCAACAGGCAACGTTCACACCGCCGCGACGCCCGGCGCGCCGGACGCCGCTGCTGCACGGGCAGACGTTGCCTGCCGGGGCACTCGCCCCGGAGAACGCAGAAGCCCGGACCGTCAGGCGGAAATGCCGTCGATCCGGGCCAAGGCGTCGTCCGCGCCGTACGGCTGCAGATAGGGCAGCCAGCGCGGGTCCCTATGCCCGGTACCGATGATGCGCCAGGCCAGGCCGGTGGGTGGAGCTGGCTTGTGACGGAGCCGCCAGCCGATCTCGAAGAGGTGCCGGTCGGCCTTGACATGGTTGCAGCGGCGACAGGACGCCACCACGTTGTCCCAGACGTGCTGACCACCGCGGCTGCGCGGAATGACGTGGTCGACGCTGGTTGCGACGCCACCGCAGTACATGCACCGGCCCCCGTCGCGTGCGAAGAGCGCGCGCCGGGTGAGAGGAACGGGCCCCCGGTAGGGAACCCGCACGAATCGCTTGAGCCGGACCACGCTGGGTGCGGGGACAGTAACGGTTGCGCTGTGCATGAAGGCGCCGGACTCCTCGAGGCTTACGGCCTTGTTCTCGAGGACGAGGACGAGCGCGCGGCGGAGCGGTACGACGCCGAGTGGCTCGTACGACGCGTTGAGGACCAGGACGTGCGGCACGGATGCCTCCTTGTACGCCGGCGGCGCGTGGCTCGCGCCGGGACGATCTGCAGTCAGTCTCCCCTCATGCCTGGTGGAAGCGCCACCATGTCCCGGTAACGGGCTGGGAGTGTTTTCGACCACACCGGAAGCATCCCCCATTGCGCGCCCCCTTACTTCCCCAGTGAGCACTGTCTCTCCTCGGCACATCGGCCGGATCCCCACACGATGCACCGTTAGTGTGGTGCTCCTGCCCTCCGGTGACCTTTCCGTGACCTAGGCCACGGAGACCGGAGGCGGACGCTGTATTGCACCTGGAGGTCCCTGTCGTGTCCTTGCCCGCTCTATCGACTGCCGGCGCCACGCCGTCCCCGTCGCCCTCGCAGACGACGGCACCGGCGGTGCCCACGTTCCAGGACGCCCAGCAGAGCGCGACGAACGCCGCGAGCTGGGTCGAGCAGAACTGGTCCACGTGGCTCGCGATCGGTCTCAGGGTCGTGCTGATCCTGGTGATCGCGGCGGTGCTGAGAGTGATGGTGCGGCGCGCGATAACCAAGCTGATCGACCGCATGAGCCGGACCGCCCAGGCGGTGGACGGCACGGCGCTGGGCGGTCTGCTGGTGAACGCGGAGCGCCGCAGGCAGCGCTCGCAGGCGATCGGCTCGGTACTGCGCTCGGTGGCGTCGTTCCTCATCATGGGCACGGCGGCGCTGATGGTGCTGGCGTCCTTCCAGATCAATCTGGCGCCGCTGCTCGCCTCCGCCGGTGTCGCGGGTGTGGCGATCGGTTTCGGCGCGCGCAACCTGGTGACGGACTTTCTGTCCGGCGTGTTCATGATCCTGGAGGATCAGTACGGCGTGGGCGACGTCATCGACGCGGGTGTGGCCTCCGGAGAGGTGATCGAGGTCGGTCTGCGGGTGACGAAGCTGCGCGGCGACAGCGGCGAGATCTGGTACGTCCGCAACGGCGAGGTCAAGCGCATCGGCAACCTCTCCCAGGGCTGGGCGACGGCCGGGGTGGACGTGACCGTCCGTGCGAGCGAGAACCTGGACCGGGTGAAGGCGGCCCTCGACCAGGTGGCCGAGCGGATGAGCAAGGACGAGCCCTGGAACGAGCTGCTGTGGGGCCCGATCGAGGTGCTCGGCCTGGACAGCGTGCTGCTGGACTCGATGGTGATCCGGCTCAGCGCGAAGACGATGCCGGGCAAGGCGCTGACGGTGGAGCGCGAGCTGCGCTGGCGCGTCAAGCGGGCCTTCGACGAGGCGGACATCCGCATCGTGGGCGGCGCCACGGCCACGGTGGACGAGGTGGTGACACCCGACCCGACGGCCACGGCGGCGGCCCCGTCGGTGTATGCGAACACCGCCTCGCCCCAGTCGGAGGCGGCGACCCCGATCCCGCCGGTCCGGCCGCCGGCGAAGTAGCGGTCGTACGTACGTCAGGAGGCGGCTCCCGGACACTCCGGGAGCCGCCTCCTGACGCGTTCAGGTAACGACTTGATTGCCGCCCGTGGCGGTATTGACGCCCCCACGACACCGGGCCTACTTTCCTCTCACCAATTGGAAACTTTCCTAACAGTGATCTACGAAGGACCTCCCGGCCAGGGACGGGCCCCGGCGACGATCACCCGGTGGACTTCCCGACGGCCCCGCTGAGAAGCTGGTCCGTTGAAAGGCAGGTGGCGACACACATGGCAGGATCCGCCGGTACGCCGGGCACCCCGCGTGTGCTGCGCGCCATGAACGACCGCGCCGCCCTCGACCTGCTCCTGGAGCACGGCCCGCTCAGCCGCACCCGGATCGGCAAGCTCACCGGCCTGTCGAAGCCCACCGCCTCCCAGCTCCTCGCCCGTCTCGAAGCCGCCGGGCTGGTCCTGATGACCGGCACCAGCGAGGGCCGACCCGGCCCCAACGCCCAGCTGTACGTGGTGAATCCGGCCGCCGCCCATGTCGCCGGCCTCGACGTCACCCCCGAGCGCCTCCTCGCCGCCGTCGCCGACGTGACCGGCAGAACGGTCGGCGAGTTCGAACTGCCCACCCCCGGCCGCCGACCGGCGCAGCCCGTCGTCCAGCAGGTCACCGACGCCCTCGGCGGCGCCGTGAAGGCCGCCGGGCTCACCGTCGCCGACGTCCACCGGGTCGTCATCGGCACCCCCGGCGCCTTCGACCCCACCACCGGCCGCCTCCGCTACGCCTCCCACCTGCCCGGCTGGCACTCCCCCTCGCTGCTCGACGAACTCGCCGCCGCCCTGCCGATGCCCGTCGAGTACGAGAACGACGTCAACCTCGTCGCGCTCGCCGAGCAGCGGCTGGGCGCGGCCCGGGGCCACGGCGACTTCGTCCTGCTGTGGAACGAGGGCGGTCTCGGCGCCGCCCTCGTGCTCGGCGGACGGCTGCACCGCGGCTGGACCGGCGGCGCCGGCGAGGTCGGCTTTCTGCCGGTGCCCGGCGCACCCCTGGTCCGCCAGGTGACCCGGGCGGGCAGCGGCGGCTACCAGGAACTGGCCGGCTCCCAGGCGCTGCCCGGGCTGGCCCGCGAACTCGGTATCGAGGACGTGCCCACCGGGCCGCACACCGAGGTCGCCGCCACCCTCGTCGCCCTGGGCGCCGACCATGCCTCGGGCCCCCACCGGCGCCTGCTCCGGACGTACGCGACCCGACTCGCCACGGGTCTCGCCGCGCTCGTCTCCGTGCTCGACCCCGAACTCGTGGTCCTCAGCGGCACCTCGCTCACCGCGGGCGGCGAGCCGCTGCGGGCCCTGCTCCAGGCCGAACTGGAGGAGCTGGCCGCGTCCCGGCCGCGCCTCGTCGTCGGCGACGTACGCCAACACCCCGTGCTGCGCGGCGCGCTGGAGAGCGCCCTCGCGACCACCCGCGACGAGGTCTTCGACACCTCGCGCTGAGCAACCGCACCTCACCCGGCCCCGACACCCGCCCCGGTCGCCTCACATCCGCCCGCCCCAGGGAGATCCTGTCATGCCCGAAGTGATCCGAAAGACGGCTTTTGCCCTGACCGCATCCGTCGCCCTGCTCACCACCGCCTGCACCGGCCAGTCCTCCTCCGGCGCGAACGACGACGCGTCCAAGGAGACCACCATCAACTTCTGGCACGCCTGGAGCGCACCCTCCGAGACCAAGGCCGTGAACGCGCTGGTCTCGGGGTTCGAGAAGGCGCATCCCAACATCCGTGTCAACGTCGTCGCCAACATGACCGACGACAAGATCAACCAGGCGCTGCGCTCCGGCGGCGACAAGGCACCCGACGTCATCTCCTCCTTCACCACGAACAACGTGGGCAAGTTCTGCTCGTCCGGGGCCCTGGTCGACCTGAACCCGTTCTTCAAGAAGTCGGGCATCGACCCGGCCACGACCTTCCCGAAGCCGATGAACGAGTACACCCGGTTCGACGGCAACCGCTGCACGGTGCCGCTGCTGGGCGACGCCTACGGGCTCTACTACAACAAGACCGCCTTCAAGAAGGCGGGCATCGCCGGGGCGCCCAAGACCTGGTCCGAGTTCGAGACCGACGCGAAGAAGCTCACGATCCCCGAGGGCGACGGCTACAAGCAGCTGGGGTTCATGCCGGACTACCACGGCTGGGAGACCACCACCGAGCACTACTTCGCGCAGTTCTCCCCGACGTACTTCGACGCGCAGGGCAAGTCGAACCTCGCCAAGGACCAGGCGTTCACCCAGGGCTTCACCCTTCAGAAGAAGCTCGTGGACGAACTGGGTGGCTTCCAGAAGCTGGAGAAGTACCGCTCCGAGCTCGGTGACGAGTGGGGCCCGAAGCACCCCTTCCACACGGGCCAGGTCGCCATGCAGCTCGACGGCGAGTGGCGCCTCGGCATGGCCCTGGACGCGGGGGCGAAGTTCGACATAGGGGTCGCCCCGCTGCCCGTGCCCGACGACCAGGCGTCCCAGTACGGCAAGGGCTACATCACCGGCACCATCGCCGGCATCGCCGCCACCAGCAAGAGGCAGAACGCGGCCTGGGAACTGGTGAAGTACATGACCACGGACACGGACGCGGTGGTCGGCTTCGCCAACGACATCCACAACGTGCCCTCCACGCTGGCCGCGCTGAAGTCCCCCAAGCTGAAGTACGACCCGCGCTTCAAGACGTTCCTGGACATCGCGGCCAACCCCGACTCCACGACGACGCCCGCCTCCGTCAACGGCGGCCAGTACCTCGTGACCATCCAGCAGTTCGGCTACGACTACGAGAGCGGCAAGGCCAAGGACCTCAAGGCCGGCCTGGCGAGCACGGCCCGGCAGATCGACACGGACATCGCGCAGGCGAAGTGACGATGACCGCCCTCACCCTCGCGTCCAAACGCCGCCGGGCGGCCCTGCGCACGGCTGCCTTCATGTCGCCCTGGCTGATCGGCTTCGCGGTCTTCTTCGCGTATCCGCTGATCTCGACGGTCTACTTCTCCTTCATGCACTACGACGGCTTCCGGCCGCCGACCTGGAGCGGGACGAAGAACTGGGCGTACGTCTTCCGGGACTACCCCCTGTTCTGGCCGGCGCTGCGCAACACCCTGTGGCTCGTGGTCGTCGCGGTCAGTCTGCGGGTCGTCTTCGGACTCGGCGTGGGCCTGCTCATCACCAAGATCAAGACCGCTACGGGTGTCTTCCGCACCCTCTTCTACCTGCCCTACCTCGCCCCGCCCGTGGCCGCCACCATGGCCTTCGCCTTTCTGCTGAACCCCGGTACCGGACCGGTCAACTCGATCCTCGACAAGATCGGCATCCCGGCGCCGGGCTGGTTCAACGACCCCGCCTGGTCCAAGCCCGCCCTCACCCTGCTCGCCCTGTGGGGCGTCGGCGACCTGATGGTCATCTTCATGGCCGCGCTGCTGGACGTGCCGAAGGAGCAGTACGAGGCGGCCGAGCTGGACGGCGCGTCGGCGTGGCAGCGCTTCCGCTGGGTCACCCTGCCGAACATCTCCCCCATCGTGATGTTCGCCGTGGTCACCGGCGTGATCCAGACCATGCAGTACTACACGCAGCCGCTGATCGCGGGGAAGGTCGCCTCGGGCGTCATCCAGGGCGCCGGCACCCAGTTCGAGCCGGGCTACCCCGACAAGTCCACGCTCACCCTGCCCCAGCTCGTCTACAACCTCGGCTTCCAGCGCTTCGACTACGGCTCCGCCTGTGTGGTCGCGCTCGTGCTCTTCGCCCTGTCGATGGTGTTCACCGCGTTCCTGATGCGGCGCCGGGGCGGCCTCAACCTGGCAGGTGACTGACCATGACCCAAGTACTCGACCGGCCCGCGGAGTTGAGGCGGGCCGCTTCGCCCGCCGCGCGCACCGCCCGCCGCAAGGCGCTGCTGGAGTGGATCGCGGTCCACTCCCTCGGCGTGGCCACCGCCCTCTTCTTCACCCTGCCTTTCGTGTTCGTGTTCCTGACCTCGTTGATGAGCGACAGCCAGGCACTCAGCCGCGATCTGATCCCGCACACCTGGGAGTGGGGCAACTACAAGAAGGTCTTCGACACGCCCGGCTTCCTCACCTGGTGGAAGAACACCCTGATCTACGCGGGCCTGGGCACCGTCCTGACCGTCGTGTCGTCGATCCCGGTCGCCTACGCCCTGGCCAAGTTCCGCTTCCGGGGCCGCAATCTGTCCCTGATGCTGGTGATCTCGATGATGATGCTGCCACCACAGGTGATCATCATCCCGATGTATCTGTTCTGGGCCAAGCAGCTGGACCTGTCCGGCACGCTGTGGCCGCTGATCATCCCGATGGCGTTCGGCGACGCGTTCTCCGTCTTCCTGCTGCGCCAGTTCCTGATGACCGTCCCGAACGAGTACCTGGACGCGGCGAAGGTGGACGGCTGCGGCGACCTGCGGACCCTGCTGAGGGTCGTCCTGCCCATGGCACGGCCGGGCATCGCCGCCGTCGCGCTCTTCCAGTTCTTCTACGCCTGGAACGACTACTTCGGACCGCAGATCTACGCCTCGGAGAACCCGGCCGCGTGGACGCTCAGTTACGGCCTGGAGTCGTTCAAGGGGGCGCACCACACCGACTGGAACCTCACCATGGCCGCCACCGTGCTGGTCATGGCCCCTGTGATCCTCGTGTTCTTCTTCGCCCAGAAGGCGTTCGTCGAGGGTGTCACGCTCACCGGAGTGAAGGGCTAGAACATTGAAGCTCACCGTGGTCGGCGGAGGCTCGACCTACACACCCGAACTCGTCGACGGATTCGCACGACTGAGGGACACCCTCCCCGTGGAGGAGCTGGTCCTCGTCGACCCGGCCCCCGACCGCGTGGAGCTGGTGGGCGGGCTGGCCCGGCGCATCTTCGCCCGGCAGGGGCATCCGGGGCGCGTCGTCACGACCGACGACCTGGACCGGGCGGTCGAGGGCGCCGACGCCGTGCTGCTCCAGCTGCGCGTCGGCGGCCAGGCCGCGCGGCAGCAGGACGAGACCTGGCCGCTGGAGTGCGGCTGCGTCGGCCAGGAGACGACCGGCGCGGGCGGCCTCGCCAAGGCGCTGCGCACGGTGCCGGTGGTCCTCGACATCGCCGACCGCGTCCGCCGTGCCAACCCCGGTGCCTGGATCGTCGACTTCACCAACCCGGTGGGCATCGTCACCCGTGCCCTCCTCCAGGAGGGCCACCGAGCGGTCGGGCTGTGCAACGTGGCGATCGGCTTCCAGCGGAGGTTCGCCGCGCTGCTCGGTGTCACGCCCGCCGATGTCCATCTCGACCATGTGGGGCTCAACCACCTCACCTGGGAGACAGGTGTGCGTCTCGGCGGCCCCGAGGGCGACAACGTGCTGCCCAAGCTGCTCGCCGAGCACGGGGACTCGATCGCCGACGATCTGCACCTGCCGCGCTCCCTCGTCGACCGCCTGGGCGTGGTCCCCTCGTACTACCTGCGCTACTACTACGCGCACGACGAGGTCGTACAGGAGCTGCGCGGCAAGCCGTCCCGGGCCGCGGAGGTCGCCGCCATGGAGCGGGAGCTGCTGGGGATGTACGCGGACCCCGCGCTCGACGAGAAGCCGGCGCTGCTGGCCAAGCGGGGCGGCGCCTACTACTCGGAGGCGGCCGTGGACCTCGCCGCGTCCCTGCTGGCGGGCGGGGGTTCGCCGTACCAGGTGGTGAACACGTACAACACCGGCACGCTGCCCTTCCTGCCGGACGACGCGGTGATCGAGGTGCAGGCCGCCGTCGGGCCGCACGGACCGGCCCCCCTGCCGGTGCCCGAGGTGGACCCGCTGTACGCGGGGCTGATGGCGAACGTGGCCGCGTACGAGGAACTGGCACTGGAGGCCGCCCTGCGCGGCGGGCGCGACCGCGTCTTCCGGGCGCTGCTCGCCCACCCCCTCATCGGCCAGTACGCCTACGCCGACGCCCTCACCGACCAGCTGATCGCGCACAACCGGGAGCACCTCGCGTGGGCCTGACCGCAAGCGTCCTCGCCATCGACGCGGGCAACAGCAAGACCGACGTGGCCGTCGTGGCCGCGGACGGCCGGGTGCTCGGCACCGCGCGGGGCGGGGGGTTCCGGCCGCCGGCCGTGGGTGTGGAGACGGCCGTGAACGCCCTGGCCGACGCGGTGGCACGGGCCTTCGCCGCGGCCCGGGCCGACTCGGCCGGCCATGTCTCGGCCTGTCTCGCCAACGCGGACCTCCCGGTGGAGGAGGAGCAGTTGGCGGCGGCGCTGCACGCGCGGGGGTGGGGCAGAACCGTCGAGGTGCGCAACGACACCTTCGCCGTCCTGCGGGCCGGTGTCGCCGAGCCCCGGGGGGTGGCGGTCGTGTGCGGCGCGGGCATCAACTGCGCGGGCATGCGTCCTGACGGGCGCACCGCCCGCTTCCCCGCGCTCGGCCGCATATCCGGCGACTGGGGCGGCGGCTGGGGCCTGGCGGAGGAGGCCCTGTGGTGGGCGGCACGCGCGGAGGACGGCCGGGGCGGACCCACGGCCCTGGCCCGCACCCTGCCCGCGCACTTCGGACTCGGCTCCATGTACACGCTCATCGAGGCGCTCCATCTGGAGCACATCACGCACGAACGGCGCCATGAGCTGACGCCGGTGCTGTTCGCCACGGCCGGTGAGGGCGATCCGGTGGCCCGCGCGATCGTCGACCGGCTCGCGGAGGAGGTGGTCGCGATGGCCACGGTCGCGCTGACCCGGCTGGACCTGCTCGACGAGGAGGCCCCGGTGCTGCTCGGCGGCAGCATCCTGGCCGCCCGCCATCCCCAACTGGACGACCGGATCAGGGAGCTGCTGGCGGCCCGGGCGCCCAAGGCGGACCCCCGGGTGGTCACGGCCCGCCCGGTGCTGGGTGCCGCACTGCTCGGCCTGGACCACGTGGGGGCGCCGCCCGAGACGCATGCGCGCGTGCGGGCGTACTACGAAGAGAGGGCAGAGGCGCCAGAGGAGGCAGAAGGCGCAGAGGGGGCGCATGGAGCGTACGACGAACGCGGGGCGGGCGCCTGACCGGCCCAGGGAACCGAACGCCCGCGCATCGCGTGTTCCTGGGAGGGGGTGGTCCGGCCGGCCCCGGCGAGCCCGGCGTTCCGCACAAACACTGCGATCCGGAAACAAGATCGTATAAAGGCCTGTTCGGATGCGGGTTCCGGCGGCGATACTTGCCGCCGTGCACCCGTGCCCGTACTCGCGCCCCGGGCGGAGGTGACCGACGGATGACCATGGGGGAGGTCAAGTGACACATCCGCAGCAGGTCGGCGCGCCACCGGTGAGGCCCGCGACGCCACCCGTCACACCGGCCGCGGCGCCGTTGCCCGCACCGCGCCGCGCGGCCTTCGCCGAGGGCGTGGACCGGCTGCGGGCCGCCGCCACCACCGAGCCCGGCCGGCTACGGGTCATCGGCGCCGTGCTCGCCGTGCTCGTCGTCGCCTTCGGGGCCGTCACCGCCTGGCAGATGACGGACCGCTCGAACGCCGCGGACGACGTGCTGCACAGCAGCCAGCCGCTCAGTGCCTCCGCCGCCGACATCTACCGCTCCCTCGCGGACGCCAACACCACTGCCTCCAGCGGCTTCCTGTCGGGCGGCCAGGAGCCGGCCGCGACCACCCGGCGGTACGAGAAGGACGTCGAGACCGCCGCCGCCGGGCTCGTCACGGCGGCCGCCGGCACCGAGCCCGGCTCCCCCGCCGCGGACACCATCGCCAAGCTCAACAAGCTGCTCCCGCAGTACAAGGGGCTCATCGAGCGGGCCCGTGCCAACAACCGGCAGGGCTTCCCGGTCGGCGGCGCCTATCTGCGGGCCGCCAACGACGTGATGCAGCAGCAGATGCTGCCGACCGCACAGGACCTGTACACCAAGGAGAACCAGCGGCTGCGTTCCGACTACGCGGACGCGACCCCCTACCCCTGGTTCGCGATCGTCCTCGGTGCGCTCGCGCTGGCCGCCCTCGGCTGGGCCCAGCGCCGCCACTTCCTGCGCACGAACCGGGTGCTGAACCAGGGCCTGGTCGCCTCCACCGCCGCCGCCGCGATCGTGCTGCTGTGGCTGGTGGCCGGCCACAGCGTCGCCCGCGCCCGGCTCGACTCCTCCTACGAACACGGTGTCCGCTCGCTGACCGTGCTGCACGACGCGCGGATCGCCTCCCTGAACGCGCGCGGCAACGAGAACCTGACGCTGGTCAGCCGTGGCGCCGAGACGAAACAACTGCCGGACGGCAAGGTCGAGGACGCCTACGACTACGCCTTCCAGCAGGACATGAAGACGCTGTCCGCCACGCTCACCGAGGCCGGGTCTCTCGCCGACGACCAGGCGGGCGGGGCGCCCGTGACGGCTGCCACCGGCAATATGAAGGTCTGGCAGCAGCGGCACGCACAGGCGCGGTCCGCCGACGACGACGGCAATTACCAGGCGGCCCTGAACAAGATCATCGGCTCGAAGGCGGACCAGCCGACCGGCGAGTGCTTCGACAGCGTGGACGCGAACCTGGCGAAGGCGCTGGATCATGAGAAGAGCGAGTTCGAGCGGGCGGCGGGCGGCGGCCGGGGCGCGATGACCGGACTCCCGCTGGGCGCCGCGGTTCTCGCCGTGCTGGGCGCGGCGGGCGCGGTGCTGGGCATCGGGCGCAGGCTTTCGGAGTACCGGTGAGAGGGGGAGCGGCGATGGCCGTACGCCGCCTGAGGGCGAGCCTGAGGGGTTGGGGCGGGGTGGGCGCGATGGTCGTCGCCTGCGCCCTCGCCCTGGCGTTCGCGCTGTCGCTGCCACTCGCCCACGCGAGCCGGGACGGCTCCACGGGCACCGGCGGCCCGGGCCTCGCCGAGGCCACCCAGGCCAAGGCGGACGACTGCGGCGGCCACCCCGAGCGGATGAGCCTGCCGCCGTCCGGCGACGACACGGGCCCCACGGTCCAGGACATCAAGCGGCGCGGCTATCTGTCCGTGGGCGTCGACCAGAACAGCTACCGCTGGGGCTACCGCGACCCCAACACCCGCGGCAGCGACCTGGAGGGCTTCGACATCGATCTCGCCCACGAGATCGCACGCCAGATCCTCGGCAGCCCGAACGCCGTCCGCTTCCACGCCATTCCCACCAACCAGCGCATCCCCGCCATCCAGAGCAAGCAGGTGGACATGGTGGTGCGCACCATGACGATCACCTGTGACCGGATGGACGAAGTCCGCTTCTCCGACCCGTACTTCGTCACCGGCCAGCAGGTCCTGGCGCCGAAGACCTCCGGCATCACCGGCTACGACAAGTCCCTCGCGGGCAAGCGGATCTGCTCCGCCTCGGGCTCCACGGCCGGCACCAGGCTGACCGAGGACAGGAAGTCCGGTCGGCTGCCCGCGTCCACCGACATCTCCACCACGGTCCCCAACCAGCTCGACTGCCTGGTCAAACTCCAACTGGGCGAGGTCGACGCGGTCGTCACCGACGGCGCGCTGGCCGCGAGCCAGGCCGCCCAGGACCCGACCGTGGAACTCAAGGGGAAGCCCTTCACGACCGAGTACTACGGAGTGGCGATGAACAAGGAGGCCAAGGACCTGGTGCAGCGGGTCAACCAGGTGCTCGTGGGCTACCTCACGAACGGCTGGCAGGCCTCGTACACCAAGTGGCTGTCCGCGACGCTGGGTCCCGACGCGGCGGCCTCCCGGCCGCCGTCCTCCTGACCGACGACCCGACCGACCTGGTACCACTGGACAGTTGACCCGGGGCCGGCGCACCGGACATCGCGCGGGCACCACGAGAGCGAGAGGTGATCGATGGGCGTCACGGGACCCACCGGGCCGGTGATGGACCGGGACGAGGTGGACCGTGCGCTGGCGCGGCTCGGCGCGGAGCACGAGGCCATAGAGACCTCGCTCCTCGCCCTGCAGGACCACGCGGGCCGCAGACTCCTCGAAGGCGCCGAACTGACCGGCGTCACCAAGGAGCGCTGGACGTCGACGGAGGCGGCGATCACCCTGCTCTGGGCGTACTTCGACGCCTACACGGACGCCCTGCGCAGCGCGCGCGACATCCGCGCCCGCCGGCGCTGGTCCAGCCGCGAGGACCTGGCCGAACTGACCGAGCTGCTGCGCGGGTCGAGCGTCACCGTGGCGGGCAGCGCCACGGCGGCGGCGCACGCGCCGACGGTGGCCGGCACCGGCAGGCTGAGCGAGCAGTTCACCCTGGTCCAGCTCGTGGAACGGATGAACGAGCTGTACGCCTCCTCGCTGGACATGGTCGTCGCAGCCGACGCGGTGTGGTCGGCGCTGCCCGCCCGGATCGATTTACTGGCCGCGGAACTGCAACGCACCCGCCGGCTCGCACACTCCGTCGGGGTGCGTCCCGGCGAGCACCCGGCGGGCGACGACCTGGAGCGGATCACCCGCACCCTGACGCGCCTGCGCGAGCAGGTGGTCTCCGACCCGCTGGCCTACTGGACCCCCGCGCAGGGCAGTTCGGCCCCCGGCGGCGGCCGGCCGGACACCGCGGTCTACGACCGTGAGGCGCGCGCCCTGGAGGACGTACGCCGGGAGATCGACGCCGTACTGACGGTGCGTCAGGACGCCGAGGCGAGGCTGGTCAAGCTGCGCGATGTGCTCAGCCGCGCGGACCGCACGCTCGCCGAGGCGCGCAGTGCCCGCGGCGAGGTGCTGGCGAAGATCGCCGCGTCGGAGGTGCCCGTGGTCAGCGGCCCGCCGACCGTGCTGCAGGAACAGCTGGCGACCGCGGCCGAGTACCGCAGACACGCCCAGTGGCACCGCCTCTCACCACTCCTGGAGTCCCTGGAGCAGCGGGCCGAGGACGAACTGCTGCGCGCCCGCGAGTCGTTGACGGCGGTCACCGCGCCGCTCGCGGTCCGCGCCGAGCTGCGCGGCCGGCTGGACGCGTACAAGGCGAAGATCGCCCGGCACGGGCTCGCGGAGGACCCGCTGCTGATCGAACGGTACGACGCCGCCCGCCGCATGCTGTGGAGCGCGCCCTGCGACCTCAGGGTCGCCGAACAGGCGGTGCTGCGCTATCAGCAGGCCGCCGCGGAGCAGCTGGGCCAGCGTGTGCCCCGGCAGGGCGAACCGGTGGACCGGAGGGGGGAAGCATGAGTCAGGCAGGACAGACGTGCCAGCGGCCCGGCTGCGAGGGCTCGTACGAGGACGTGGGCGGCGGCGAGCTGTACTGCGACACGTGCGGTCTGGCGCCGGTCGTCTCGGCGAAGGGCGCGGTCGGCTCGGTGGCCACGGGTGTCTCCGCGGGCGGCCGGGACTCCGGCGGTCCGGGCGGCGAGGGCTCGCGGCCCAGTTCCCGTACGTCGTCGAGGTCCTCCCGCTCGTCGCAGTCCCGGCGCTCGGTGTCGGGACGGCTCACGGGCAGGTCCACCGGCCGCTCGGTGTCGGTGCGCAGCTCCGGTTCCACGAGCGGGAGTTCGGGGCGCAGCCGCCTCGGTCTCGGCCTGGTGCAGGTCCCGGACGTGCCGCGGCCGGACCCCCGGGCGATGGTGCTGGAGAACCCCGAGGTGCCCGAGCGCAAGCGGTTCTGCTCGCGCTCCGACTGCGGGGTGCCGGTGGGGCGCTCACGCGGTGACCGCGCGGGACGCACGGAAGGGTTCTGCACGAAGTGCGGCCACCCGTACTCGTTCGTGCCGAAGCTGCACGCCGGGGACATCGTGCACGGCCAGTACGAGGTCGTGGGCTGTCTCGCGCACGGCGGGCTCGGCTGGATCTATCTGGCGGTGGACCGCGCGGTCTCCGACCGGTGGGTCGTCCTCAAGGGCCTGCTGGACACCGGCGACCAGGACGCGATGGCCGCCGCGATCTCCGAGCGGCGGTTCCTGGCGGAGATCGAGCACTCCAACATCGTGCGAATCTACAACTTCGTGGAGCATCTCGACCAGCGCACCGGCTCGCTCGACGGCTACATCGTCATGGAGTACGTCGGCGGCAAGTCGCTGAAGGAGATCGCCAACGAGCGCCGTGCCTCCGACGGACGACGCGATCCGCTGCCGGTGGAGCAGGCGTGCGCCTACGGCATCGAGGCGCTGGAGGCGCTCGGCCATCTGCACAGCCGCAACCTGCTGTACTGCGACTTCAAGGTCGACAACGCGATCCAGACCGAGGACCAGCTCAAGCTGATCGACATGGGCGCGGTGCGCCGGATGGACGACGACGAGTCGGCCATCTACGGCACGGTGGGCTACCAGGCGCCCGAGGTCGCGGAGGTCGGCCCCTCGGTGGCGAGCGACCTCTACACGGTCGCGCGCACCCTCGCGGTGCTCACCTTCGACTTCCCGGGCTACACCACCGTCCACGTGGACTCGCTGCCCGACCCCGCCGGCGTGGAGGTCTTCCGCCGCTACGAGTCCTTCTACCGGCTGCTGGTCCGCGCCACCGACCCCGACCCCGCCCGGCGGTTCGCCTCCGCGCAGGAGATGTCGGAACAGCTGACCGGAGTGCTGCGTGAGGTCGTCGCCCTCCAGACGGGCCGCCCCCGGCCCGCCCTGTCGACACTGTTCGGGCCGGGACTGAAGGTCACGGACACCGAGTTGTTCCCGCGGCTGGACGGGGACGTCTCGCGGCTCGGGGCGCGGGTGGTGCCCGCGCGGCGCCGCGGCTCGGCGCGGACCGCGGTGGCGCACCCGGAGACCGGAGCCCGGGGCGCGGTCGCGGGGACCACCGGGACGCCGGCCGCCGCCGTCGACCCCGGGGCCGTCGCCTCCCCTGCCGCCGTCCCTCCCGCCGGTTCTCCGAGAGGGGACACGGGCGCGGGCACGCCGGGTGCCCGGAATCCGGGATTCTCGGTGGCCGTCAAGGCCGTCGACACCGCCGCCGCGGCGCTCGCCCTGCCGGTGCCCCTGGTCGACGCCGGCGACCCCAACGCCGGTTTCCTGGCCGGTCTCATGACCTCCGCACCCGCGGAGCTGATCACGGCGCTGAAGGCCGCGCCCGCGCCCTCCCCGGAGCTGCGGCTGCGCGAGCTGCGGGCCCGGCTGGAGATGGGCGAGACGGACAGCGCCGGGCGGGCGCTCACGGCTCTGGAGGCGGACCACCCCGACGACTGGCGGGTGGTCTGGTACCGCGGGGTCACCGCGCTCGTCACCGGCGACCACGAGGCCGCCGCGCTCTCCTTCGAGGCGGTCTACGACGCCTTCCCCGGCGAGCCCTCCCCGAAGCTGGCGCTCGGTCTGTGCGCGGAGGTCCTCGGCCAGCTCGACAACGCGGCCGAGTACTACGGGCTCGTGTGGGCCACCGACCCCAGCCATGTCAGCTCGGCGTTCGGTCTGGCCCGCGTCCAGCTCGCCTCCGGTGACCGCCAGGGGGCCGTACGCACTCTGGAGTCCGTGCCGGAGGCGTCCATTCACTACACCGCGGCCCGGGTCGCCGCCGTACGTGCGCGGCTGCGGCAACGCACGAACCACGGGCCCGACCCGGCCTTCCTGGACGACCTAGTGGCCGCCGCGGGGCAGGTCCAGGCACTGGAGGCGTACGGCCTGGACGCCGTACGCCGCGAGGAGTTGTCCACAGAGGTCCTCGGCTGCGCCCTGGACTGGGTACTCTCCGGTAGCCAGGGTTCCGCGCCGTCCGCGGCGGGCGGCCGGGCGCTGCTCGGCAGTGATCTCGACGAGCGCGGCCTCCGCTTCGGCCTGGAGCGCTCGTACCGGACGCTGGCCAGGCTCGCCCAGGGCGGCGAGGAGAGGATCGACCTGGTGGAACGTGCAAACTGTTACCGCCCCCGGACGTGGGTGTGATCGATGTCCCAGATGCCCCAGCCGAAGGCCCTTTCACGGTGCCCCAGTTGTGAGGAGCCCCTCGAATCGGGCGACCGCTACTGCGGCGCCTGTGGGTACGACCTGTCGGTGGTGCCCGCCCCGCCGTCGGACGCCCCGACCCTGACCATGAACGGCACGGTGCCGCGCCCGGCCTCGCCGGCCGCCCCGGTCGACTGGCCCAGCGCGCCGTCGGCGGGCGGCCCGGAGACGTCCGCCCCGGTGCATCTGCCGACGGACCTCGCGGGCACCGACTCCGCCGACTCGCATCTGCCCGCGCCGGCCCCGGCCCAGGGCGCCTCCCGGGGCGTACGGTTCGACCGTCCGTCGGAGCCGGACGACTACCCGCTCGCGGCGCCCCAGCCGGTCGACCCGCGCACGGCGCCCCCGGCGGCCTCCGCGGCCCCCGCCGCCGAGCCGAAGCTCTGTGTCGCCTGCCGCACCGGCAGGGTGGACGGCGACGGCTACTGCGAGCACTGCGGACACGCCCAGCCGCGCGAACGGGACCACATGGAGGAGGAGTCGGGCCCGGGCGCCGCGGTCAGCGACCGAGGCCTGCGCCACCACCGCAACGAGGACGCCTTCGCGCTCTCCCGGTCCACGCTGCCCGACGGCTCGCCCGCGCTCGTCGCGGTCGTCTGCGACGGTGTGTCCTCGGCGACCCGCCCCGACGACGCCTCCCTCGCGGCCGCCCGGACCGCGAACGAGTCGCTCCTCGCGGCCCTGCCCCTCGGCACGCACCCTCAGCAGGCCATGCACGACGCGATCGTCGCCGCCTCGCACGCCGTCAACGCGCTGGCCACGGAGCCGGAGACGGCCCAGGAGCACACCCCGCACCAGAACGCCCCCGCCTGCACCCTCGTCAGCGTCGTGGTCACCGCGAGCCTGCTCGTCGTCGGCTGGGTCGGGGACAGCCGCGCCTACTGGGTCCCGGTGGACCGCGGCGCTCCCCCGGCCCGCCTCACCGAGGACGACTCCTGGGCCGCCCAGATGGTCGCCGCGGGACTGATGAGCGAGGCCGAGGCCTACGCCGACGAGCGCGCCCACGCGATCACGGGCTGGCTCGGCGCGGACGCGTACGAACTGGAGCCGCACACCGCCGCGTTCAAGCCGGACCGGCCGGGTGTGGTGGTCGTGTGCACGGACGGTCTGTGGAACTACGCGGAGTCCGCCGAGGAGATGGCCGAGGTGGTGCCGTCCGACGCGGAGCACCGGCCGCTGCACGCCGCCCGGGTGCTGCTGGGCCACGCCCTGGACGGCGGGGGCCACGACAACGTAACAGTGGCGGTCCTCCCGTTCCCCGCCCTGCCGCAGAGGGCAGGATCCGCCTGACGGGTGTCCCGTGTCCCGGGCGCCCGCACGGCCGGCCGGACCGGCCGCGCAGGACCGGAGGGGACCGGTCCGCAACAGTCATCGCCCCACACCGGTGGGGTCCTCGAGGGGGATCAGAGTAGGCATGGCCAATTTCTCGAAGTCGAACGTGCCGCAGTTCTCGGTGGACGTGTACCAGAACGAGTACCTGCCGGAGGGCGGCCGCGAGGTCAACGCCATCGTGACGGTCTCGGCGACCGGCGGCGGCACGGCCGCGGGCGCGCTCGGGGCGCCCCATCCGCACGCGGCGGCGGGGCAGGGCCCGAGTGCGGCCGTGGCGATCATGGTCGACTGCTCGGGGTCCATGGACTACCCGCCGACCAAGATGCGCAACGCGCGCGACGCGACGGCCGCGGCCATCGACACCCTGCGCGACGGCGTGCACTTCGCGGTGATCGGCGGCACCCATGTGGCCAAGGAGGTCTATCCGGGCGGCGGGCGGCTCGCCGTCGCCGGCCCGACCACCCGCGACCAGGCCAAGCAGGCGCTGCGCAAGCTCGGCGCGGGCGGCGGCACCGCGATCGGCACCTGGCTGCGGCTGGCCGACCGGCTGCTGTCCTCGGCGGACGTCTCCATACGTCACGGCATCCTGCTCACCGACGGCCGCAACGAGCACGAGTCGCCCGAGGACCTGAAGGCCGCACTGGACGCCTGCGCCGGCCGTTTCACCTGCGACGCGCGGGGCGTGGGCACCGACTGGGAGGTCAAGGAGGTCACCGGGATCGCCTCCGCGCTGCTCGGCACCGCCGACATCGTCGCCGATCCGGCCGGCCTGGCCGCCGACTTCACGGGGATGATGGAGACGGCCATGGGCAAGGAGGTGGCGGATGTCTCGCTGCGGCTGTGGACACCGGTCGGCACGGAGATCAAGTTCGTCAAGCAGGTGGCACCCACCGTCGAGGACCTGACGGACCGGCGGACGGAGGCTGGACCGCGCGCCGGCGACTACCCCACGGGGTCCTGGGGCGACGAGTCCCGCGACTACCACGTGTGCGTCCAGGTCCCGGCCGCGAACATCGGCCAGGAGATGCTGGCCGCCCGGGTGTCCCTGGTGATCCCGCGCAGCGACGGCACCGCGGAGAGCCTCGGCGCCCAGGGACTCGTACGGGCCGTGTGGACCGACGACATGACGGCCTCCACGTCGATCAACGCCCAAGTCGCCCACTACACAGGACAGGCCGAACTGGCGCAAGCCATCCAACAGGGAATAGACCTGCGCAAAGCGGGCGATTTCGATGGCGCAACGGCCAAGTTGGGCAGGGCGGTTCAACTCGCCAGTGCCTCGGGGAACGCGGATACTGCGAAACTGCTTGCGAAGGTGGTGGACGTGGTCGACGCCGCGACAGGTACTGTGCGACTGAAGACAAAGGTCGCGGAGGCCGACGAGATGACACTCGAGACCCGGTCCACAAAGACTGTTCGTGTAAAGAAGTAGTACGTCCTGACAACAGCGAGCCCGGCCCCCCGGGGGCCGGAGAACCACACCGGTCCTGGGGACCGGGGAAGGAGAGGGGGAAGCGCCGACATGCCGACCTGCCCGAACGGACACCAGTCGGGTTCCGACGACTGGTGCGAGGTCTGCGGTCACCGTATGGCCGGTGCCGTACCCCCGCCGCCTCCACCGCCACCCACCGGTTACGGCTATCCGCCACCGGCCTCGCCGCCCCAGGGTGCGGGCGGCCGGCCCGGAGGACGCCCGCTGTCCGCCGAGCCGGAACTCTGCCCGCAGTGCCGCACGCCCCGCGAGGGCGGCGCGCCCTTCTGCGAGGAGTGCCGGTGGAACTTCCTGACCAACACGGCGACCTCGTACACCCCTGCCGCACCGCGCCCGTCGGCGCCGAACCCGGGGCTGCGCTACCAGCAGGGCGGTCAGACCGGCCCCGGGGCCGACCCGTTCGACTACGAGCGGTCCCGGCCGTCCCAGGTGAACCGGCCCGCTGAGCCGATACCGCCGGGCCCGCCGTTCGGCAGCGAGCCGTCCGGCCCGACGGGCTTCGGCCAGGACCCGTCGCGCCCGTCGGGCTTCGGAAACGATTCGTCTCGTCCGTCCGGTTTCGGGAACGACGCCTCGCGGCCGTCCCCGTTCGGCGCGGATCCGTCACGTCCGGTTCCGCCGCCGCCTGCGCCCACGTCCGGGGGTCCCCGGGGTCTCCGTGGCCCCAGCGGCCCCGGTGGGCCGGGTGGCCCCAGCGGCCCCGGTGGGCCGGGTGGTCCCAGCAGTCCCGGTGGTCCGGGTGGTCCGGGTGGTTTCGGTGGTCCGGGTGGCCCTGGCAGTCAGAGTGGCCCCGGGGCGTATCAGCAGAGCGGGGCGCCCACCGCGTTCCAGCGGCCCGGCCCGCAGGGCCCGCCGCCGACCCAGGGCGGTTTCCCGCCGCCCGCCCCGCCGCAGTCCGGCGGCCCGTCCTTCGGCGGCGGTGACGACGACTGGGTGATCTCCCCGCCCGCGTCCTCCCAGGCTCCCGGTGGCCCCGGTCCCGTCGGCAACCAGGGCGGTGGCTACGGCTACCCGCAGCCCGGTTCCGCCCAGGCCCCGCCCCCGCCGGGTCCCTACGAGCAGCAGCCGATGACCTGGACCGCGACCATCGGTCCGGACCGCGAGTACTTCATGGCGATGATGCAGCGCTCCGGCCCCGAGGCCGCGGGCCTGAACCTGCCCGCGTACTCCCCGGAGCAGCAGCGCGCCCTCACCGGCAACCAGGTCACCATCGGCCGTCGCCGCCACTCCACCGGCGACACCCCCGACATCGACCTGTCGGTGCCGCCGGAGGACCCGGGCGTCTCGCACCAGCACGCGATCCTGGTCCAGCAGCCGGACGGCTCCTGGGCGGTCGTCGACCAGAACTCGACGAACGGCACCACGGTCAACGGCGGCGAGGAGCCCATCCAGCCCTTCGTGCCCGTACCCCTCCAGGACGGGGACCGGGTGCACGTGGGCGCATGGACGACGATCACGGTCCGCCGGGGCTGAGCGGCACCACGGTCCGCGTACGCGTGCGGGACAGGTCACACCCCCGTACGCGTACGGGGGTGTGAGAAGTCCTCGTAGGCGTACGCGACCCCGCCTCATCGGTCCCTTCGGTCCGGTCGGTCCGGTCGGTCCTGTCGATCCGGTCGATCCGGTCGATCCGGTCGGTCCGGTCGGTCCGGTCGGTCCGGTCGGTCCGGTCGGTCCGGTCGGTCCGGTCGGTCTTCAGGACAACGGCCAGGCGTACGGCCCCTCCGGGTCGTCCAGCCAGGACCAGGAGCGGTCGCCGCTGATCGTGACCCCGAACCGGTCCCGTCCGGGATGCCGCTCCTGCTCCCACAGTGTGTACGCCTCGTACGCGGTGAGACTGTGCCGCGTCAGGGCCAGCAGGAACCGGAACAGCTCGTGACCACGGGCCCGGCGCGGCAGTCCACCCAGGTCCTGGGGCTCCGGCTCGGACCTGGTGCCGTCGCGCAGCGGCACGAAGTAGGCGGGCGTGTGCAGAAAGCGCCCCTCGGCATGACCGGGGTCCCGCACGCGCATCACGATCAGCCCGGTCGCCAGGGGCGCGAGGATGCGCGCACCCGGGCGGCACTGGGCGAGCCAGACGGCCGGGATCGTGTGCAGCGCGCAGGTGGCGATGATCCGGTCGAAGGGAGCGCGCTCCGGTACGCCGCGCGCGCCGTCGCCCGTGACCACCGTCGGGTGGTACCCCGCGTCCGCCAGCTGCCGCCGGGCGGCGTCGGTGATCTCCAGGTCGAGGTCGACGGTGGTGACCAGCCCGTCACCGAGGCGGTGGCAGAGCAGCGCCGCGTTGTACCCGGTGCCGGTGCCGATCTCCAGGACGGCGTTCCCGTCCTCGATCTCCAGCTCGGTCAGCATCTGTGCCATCAGGGAGGGCTGGCTGCTGGAGGAGAGCAGCTCCCCCTCGTGCACCCGGGTGGCCAGCGGCGCGTCCTCGTAGGCGCCGCGCACCCACTGCTCCCGCCGCTCCGGGTCGGACTCGTCGCACCGTCTGCGTTCGTAGCCGCCTGTGACACCGATGTAGTAGTACGGCACGAAGAGATGACGCGGCACCGCCTCGAACGCCTCCCGCCAGACGGGATCCGCGGCCCACGCTCCGCTCGCGTCGATCTCCCGTACGAGTTCCGCCCGCGCCGAGGCGGCGAGGTCCTGAAGATCGTGATCGAGGGCGTGCGCGGCCATGTCTCCACTGTGCTGCGGAAGGCGGCCCGGAGGCGAACATCCTCCCCTGCGACCGTCCGCCGGGAGCCCGGCCGGTGGCTGGTCCTAAGCCTGGAGACCTCGGTCGCCGCGTCTGAGACCATGGAGCGTGTGAAAGAGATTCGGCGCGGCACGCTTCAGGAGCAGACCTTCTACGAGCAGGTCGGCGGGGAGGAGACCTTCCGCCGTCTCGTGCACCGTTTCTACGAGGGGGTGGCCGAGGACCCGATCCTGCGGCCCATGTACCCGGAGGAGGACCTCGGCCCGGCCGAGGAGCGCATGACCCTCTTCCTGATCCAGTACTGGGGCGGCCCGAGCACGTACAGCGAGACCCGCGGCCACCCCCGTCTGCGGATGCGGCACGCCCCGTTCACCGTGGACCGGGCCGCCCACGACGCCTGGCTGAGGCGTATGCGTGTGGCCGTCGACGAACTCGGTCTGTCCGAGGAGCACGCGACCACGCTGTGGAACTACCTGACGTACGCGGCGGCGTCGATGGTGAACACCCCGGAGTGATGCTCCGGGCGTCCTCGCTCCCCGGTCCGGGGCGCTCCGGGCGCCCCCGGCCCCCCTGTCAGCGGACGCTGACGTCCAGGGCGCCCAGTCCCGCCCGGCGCACGGCGACCGACCCGTACGGCGTCCGCAGCCTGAGCCACGCCCCCGACGAGAACAGGACCGACGGCTCCTCGGCGCCCCGCGCCCGCGCCGCGGGCTCGTCGCGCGGCGCCTGCGGCACCGGCCGCAGAAAGCCGAGTGACTGGGCCGCGTGCACGGCCCGCACCGGAAGACCCGTGTCCCCCACCGTGCGGGACCAGATCTCCCGGCCGACCCGGTCGAGCGCGGCGCGTGTGCGCTGCTCGGGGGCCAACTCCTCCGTACGCGACCGGAACTCGGCCACCGCCGCGGCCACGGTCCCCCGCAGCGCGTCGGGCGCCGGCAGTCCGGACACCGGCTGCCAGCCGCCGCGCGGCGGCAGGACCCCGGCCCACGGCGGTCCGGTGACGGCGGCGGGCACGGCGAGCGTGGCCGCCGACTCGTCGACGGACTCCAGGAGTTCCCCGGCCGAGACGGTCGTGTCGAGCCCGTCGTCCAGCCCGCTCTCGTACGGCTTGGCGAGCCGCACCGCACGGACCGCGAGTACCTCGAACGAGGGCGGCCGCCCGAACACGGCCAGCGTCGTCCCGGTCGCCTGCAGACGCACCGCGGCGCCGCGGTCGTAGTGGAGCAGCCTGGCCAGGAAGGCGGCGAGATCCGCCGCCTCCCCGTCGTCGACGAGCTGGAGGACCGTCATGCGGCGACGGCCTCCTCCTCGTCGTCCTGGTACTCCCGGAGGAACTCGCGTTCCTCCTCGGTGATCCGGCGCGGCCGCTGCCGTTCGAAGTCGAACGGCACGACCACCGTGGAGGCCCGGACATAGATCTGGCCCGGGTCCTTCACCTCGTAGGCGATGGTGAAGGACGCGGCCTTGACCTCCGTGACCCACATCTCGATGTCCACCGGTTCATGCCGGTGGACCAGCTGCCGCTTGTAGTCGATCTCGTGGCGCGCCACCACGGACCCCTGCTGGAACTGCTTGTCCGGGCGCCGCAGGAAGTCGATACGGGCCTCCTCCAGGTAGCGGAGGAACACGGCGTTGTTGACGTGACCGTATGCGTCCATGTCCGCCCAGCGCAGCGGGCAGCGGTAGAGGTACCGCAAGATCGATCAGCCCCGGGTCAGCTTCTTGTAGGTGGCACGGTGCGGACGGGCCGCGTCCGGGCCGAGCCGCTCGATCTTGTTCTTCTCGTACGACTCGAAGTTGCCCTCGAACCAGAACCACCTGGACTCGCCCTCGTAGGCGAGGATGTGCGTGGCCACGCGGTCCAGGAACCACCGGTCGTGGGAGACGACGACGGCACAGCCGGGGAACTCCAGCAGCGCGTTCTCCAGCGAGGAGAGCGTCTCCACGTCCAGGTCGTTGGTCGGCTCGTCGAGGAGCAGCAGGTTGCCGCCCTGCTTCAGGGTGAGTGCGAGGTTGAGGCGGTTGCGCTCACCGCCGGAGAGCACACCGGCCGGCTTCTGCTGGTCCGGGCCCTTGAAGCCGAACGCGGACACATACGCGCGCGACGGCATCTCGACCTGGCCGACGTTGATGTAGTCGAGCCCGTCGGACACGACCTCCCACAGCGTCTTCTTCGGGTCGATGTTCTCGCGGCTCTGGTCGACGTACGAGATCTTGACGGTCTCGCCGACCTTGATCGAACCGGCGTCGGGCGTCTCCAGCCCCTGGATCATCTTGAACAGCGTGGTCTTGCCCGCGCCGTTCGGACCGATGACACCGACGATGCCGTTGCGCGGCAGCGTGAAGCTGAGGCCGTCGACGAGGACCTTCTCCCCGAAGGCCTTGTTGAGCTTGTCCACCTCGACCACGACGCTGCCCAGACGCGGGCCCGGCGGGATCTGGATCTCCTCGAAGTCCAGCTTCCGCATCTTGTCGGCCTCGGCCGCCATCTCCTCGTAGCGGGCCAGCCGCGCCTTGGACTTGGCCTGCCGCCCCTTGGCGTTGGAGCGGACCCACTCCAGCTCTTCCTTGAGGCGCTTCTGCCGCTTGGCGTCCTTCTGGCCCTCGACCTTGAGGCGGGTGGCCTTGGTCTCGAGGTACTTGGAGTAGTTGCCCTCGTAGCCGTGCAGGCGACCGCGGTCCACCTCGCAGATCCACCCGGCGACGTTGTCCAGGAAGTAGCGGTCGTGGGTGACCGCCACGACGGTGCCCTCGTACTTGGCCAGGTGCTGCTCCAGCCAGTTCACGGACTCGGCGTCGAGGTGGTTGGTGGGCTCGTCGAGCAGCAGCAGGTCGGGCTGCTCCAGCAGGAGCTTGCAGAGCGCGACGCGGCGCTTCTCACCACCGGAGAGGTTGGTGACGGGCCAGTCGCCGGGCGGGCAGCCCAGGGCGTCCATGGCCTGCTCCAGCTGGGAGTCCAGGTCCCACGCGTTGGCGTGGTCGAGGTCCTCCTGGAGCCTGCCCATCTCCTCCATCAGCTCGTCGGTGTACTCGACCGCCATCTGCTCGGCGATCTCGTTGAACCGGTCGAGCTTGCCCTTGATCTCGGCGACACCCTCCTGGACGTTCTCCAGGACGGTCTTCTCCTCGTTGAGCGGAGGCTCCTGGAGGAGGATGCCGACGGTGTAGCCGGGCGTGAGGAACGCGTCACCGTTGGACGGCTGCTCAAGACCGGCCATGATCTTGAGGACAGTCGACTTGCCGGCGCCGTTCGGGCCGACGACGCCGATCTTGGCACCCGGCAGGAAGCTCAGGGTGACGTCGTCGAGGATCACCTTGTCGCCGTGCGCTTTGCGCGCCTTGCGCATGGTGTAAATGAACTCAGCCAAGAGAAACCGTCCGGCAGCTTGAATCTGGCAGTGGGCAGATACACCCCATCTTGCCTGACCGCCACCCCGGAGCGGAAACCCGCTAGGTCCGGGGGCGCTGACCTGGGGCTTCGCTGCTGGTGGCCGAGACCGTCTGTCGCTGCCCGTCGCCGTCGAGTGCCGCGTTGATCGACTCGCCCCCAGGCGATTGCGGAACGTAACATTTAGGCAATGATTCGTGACTCACCGTGAGGTGTCCGTATGGCGGACTCCGGCGACACCTCCCGCCCCGCCGACGTCTCGGGTGGTCACTGTCGGGTGCCCTCGGTCGGCCCCACACAGCCAAGAAGCAGCAGGACGGCGGCGAATTCAGATCAGGAGGATAAAAATACTTCGACTGCAGAGCAATTACCGCCGCACCGCCAGCACGAACATAAAGCCCACGGAATCACGCGGCCGAACTGATTAACAGGCACCCACAGACAGTGCTCTTGAATGTCTCACCGTCACCCGGATAAGCGTGTTGGGCAACGCTGCAACGAGCAGCCCCTGTTACTGTCCGGGGCGCAGGAATCATCCACAGCGGATTGAACGCGCCGGCCGGCAGACAAGATTTGCCGTAGCCGAATACTGGCGTATTCCGGTCGAGAGGATACGGACCATGCAGGACTTTTCGCGTCGCGGCCTGCTCAAGGCGACAGCGGCCGCCGGCGCCGGCGCGGTCGCCGTCCCGGGCATTACGGCCGTGGAGGCCCCGCCGGCGAGCGCTGCGGGCAATGGACACGGCGGCACCAAATGCGCGCCGGCGCAACTGACCGGCCGCATCGTCCGCCCCAAGGACCCCACATACACGGATGCGCGCCTCGGCTGGGACCAGCTCTTCTCCCACTACCCGCTGGTCGTCGTCTTCGCCCAGAACACCCAGGACGTGGTCAACGCCCTCACCTGGGCACGGCAGAACAACGTCTCACTGCGTGTGCGAAGCGGCCGCCACAGCCTTGAGGGCTGGTCGAACGTGGACAACGGCCTCGTGATCGACATCAGCGAGCTGAAGTCGGTGCACATCGACGCAGCCTCCCGTATCGCGAAGGTCGGCGCCGGGCTCAACCAGTTGGAAGCGGTGACCACGCTCGCGAAGCAGGACTTCGCGGTGACGACGGGAACGGAGGGCAGCGTCGGTCTGTCCGGCGCGACGCTCGGCGGCGGCTTCGGCTTCCTCACCCGCTGGCTCGGCATGGCCTGCGACAGCCTGGTGGGGGCTGAGGTCGTCGTCCCGTCGGGTACCGAGTGCGCCAAGGTGATCAGGGCGGATCTGCACGAGAACCCGGACCTGCTCTGGGCGCTCCGCGGGGCGGGGAACGGCAACTACGGGATCATCACGTCACTCACCTACAAAGTGGCACCGCTGAAGAGCGTCACTTATCTGGTGGCGACGTGGCCGGACATCGGGAACCTCCACGACATCTTCGACGCATATCAGCGAACGGCACCGACCACCGACCACCGCCTCGGAACCCAGCTCGAGATCCACAGAAACCAGATCTTCCTGTTCGGGGTTCTCCCCGAAGGGACGCCGGGCGAGGCGAAGCAGTTGCTGGACCCGATCCTGTCGATCGGCAGCCCCGGCGTCACTACGCAGGTCGGTAACTGGGGCGACGTATATGCGGGATTCCAGATTCCGACCGCGCTCGAACCCGCGAACTGGAAGTTCTACTCGCAGTTCACCAGAAAGCCGTTCCCGAGCAAGGCGATCGACATCATCAACGATTTCATGATGGACGCCCCGACGGATGACAGCAACTACTTCGTCCAGGCCTTCGGCGGAAACGTCAGGAAGAGTCCCCGCGGCGGCACTTCGTTCCCGCACCGTGACGCGCTTTTCTACGCAGAGCCCGGCGTCGGCTGGGGAAAGCGTGGAACAGACCCGGGCGTTTGCGACCCGCTCACCTCGGACGCCCAGGCCTGGATCGCCGAGTTCAGCCTGGCGCTGCGGCCCTACGTGAACGGCGCCTACGTCAACGTGCCGAACATCGGGATGCAGGAGTGGGAAACCGCCTACTGGGGACCCAACTTCGACCGACTGCGCGAGATCAAGACGAAGTACGACCCCCACAACGTCTTCCAGTACGACCAGAGCGTCCCGCCCGCGACGAGCTCGCGCGAACGCCGGTGACCTCCCTCTGCCCGGAAGCGCATGTCGGGAAGGCGCCAAGTCCCTGAGAGTGCCCCTCATCGGTGGAGTCCCGCCGCTGAGGGGCCTTTTCATGCCCGCTCACGACAAGTGGCACCGGGTTGTGGGGGTCGACGTCACCGTCGCCCGGGATCAGCCGGTGCCGGGCGGCCCAGGCGCCGTCAGTCCTGGGCGGGGGTCTTCTTCCGGATCAGGACCAGGGCCGCGCCGCCGATGACGACCAGGGCTATGGCCGTGCCCGCGATGAAGGGAGTCGCGCTGGTGCCGCCCGTCTCGGCGAGGTTGGTGTCCGTGGCCCCCGTACCGCCCACCGTCGCGGGACTGGGGTCACTGAGCGTCTGTGTCCGCAGACCGCCCGTGCTGCTCTCCGTCTTGCAGTCGAGGACGCCCTTGACCCACTTCCGGTCGCCGCCCGGGCCCGTGATCGTGAAGTCGTAGGCCTGGTCCTCCTGCAACGGGACCGTCACCGTCTGGGTCTGTCCCGCCGGAATGGCGTGCTCCGTCCCCATCAGCTCGAACGTGAACGGCTCGTCGCCCTTGTTCACCGCGGTGATGTCCACGGCGCTCTTGGCGCAGTTCCTCTCGGCCGACAGCGCCGGTATCGCGCCCTTGGCCGCCCAGGTCCCCGTGGCCGTCGCCGAGACGGTCGACTCGCTGGAACCGGCGAGTATCTGGGTCTGGCTGCGGGTGTCGGAGGCGAAGGCCCGGCCCACCGGCACGGTGGTCGACGCCTGCACGGTCAGGTCGGCCGCACCGTCCTGCGCCTTCTTCGGCACCTGGAAGTAGAGCCGGCTGCCGTCGGTCGCGGACGTGACCGCCTTGCCGTCCTTGTCGACGACCTTCACTCCGGCGGCCGCGGCGCCCGACGGCGGTGTCACGGACACACTGTCGGCGTTCGTGCGCACCGTCACCGGGCCGAGCCGCGCACCGGGGCGGCCGGACACGGCGGGCGGGTCGAGGGTCAGGGAGGCGGCGGGCTCCGGGAGGTTCCGCGCGTGCTTGTCCAGGTAGTCCGCGAGCTTCTCCGCCTGCGGGTCGACCGCGTCCACGTCGGCCCCGTCCGAGTAGCGCCAGATCGCCACCTGCGTGCCCGCGGCGGCGTCCTGCTCGGTGAGCCCCTTGGCGCCGGCCTCGGCCGCCAGCGCGGCCAGGTCGTTGACCTGCGGGTAGGAGTTGCCGAGGATCCAGCGGATCTTGCCCGCGTTCCTGTTGCCGTTCAGAGACGTGCCGCTCCAGGACGTCTCGTGGTACCTGGCATCCTTCTGCGCCGGGTTGTGGATGTCGATGCAGTAGGTCTGCAGGGTGCCGCCGTTGTCGACGGACATCTCGAACAGTCCCGCGGCCACCTGCTCGTCCTTGCCGTCGTCGTGGACGACCGCGGTCCCGAACGTCTTGAGGGCGCCCAGGGTCGCGGTCGCGCCTCCTTCGCTCTGCGGCGTCCCGTCAGCAGCCGCCGTCCCCGCGGTGGCCAGCAGGCCACCCGAGACGATTCCGGACACCAGCGTCACGGCGGCGAGGCGGACGGCCCCTCGCCTGCGCACGGACGACGCAGAGAGCGAAGAAAACACAGAATTCCCCTTCGAGCGGGACCCATTGACGTGGGGGGTGCGGTCCCACCAGCAGAATCGGAAGCCCTGGAGCTATGCCCGGAATCCTAAGGACGCGGCGCACCCCTCTTCCCAGTGATGGCGTCCGACAACCGATCCGACTCGGAATCGTTATCGCTCACACCATCGATGAGCAGTGCGTATCGACAAATCCACCAGGACTGTTCGGTCATCGGACGACTTGTCCGGTGAAGGACGGCACTCCGGTCACCGCGGGACCAATGACGACTGACGTCATGTCACGCCTACTGGTTCGGGGCGGGGTTGGGAAAGCGGTCGGGACTGCTCCGCCTCCTCGGTCCGACTCGGTGGTCCCGTCTCCCAAGTGGGCTCAGACTGCGCCCCCGGCTCGGGCTGCGGCTCGGGCTTCGAGGCTCGCCGGAAGGCCGATGTACCGCGCGACAGGTCATGGCCGACGGCCACCGCGTCCAGGTCCGCCGACAGCCAGCTCTGTCCGTCCCGCTGCTCGGTGCGCAACTTGAGCCTCCCCTGGACGACGAGCGGATCACCCACCGCCACGGACGCGGCGACGTTCGTGGCCAGTGAACGCCGGGCCCACACCGTGAAGAAGTTCGTGTGCCCGTCCGTCCAGGCGTTCTTCTCGCGGTCCAGATACCGCGCCGTCACCGCCAGCCGGAAACGGGCCGTAGGCCCCGCCGGCGACTCCCGGTAGACCGGCTGCGTGGCCACGTTGCCGACCACGCACACCAACGTCTCGTTCATGAAATCCCCCTCCGCCGTCCCGGCCTGCGGCGCCGGGACTGTGCGCGTACGGGCCTGTCCCGTACGGCTGCGTCTGATGCGGCGGTCACGTCCTGTGGCGTGCCGCCGCCGGTGCGGTGACCGCGTCCGTCGCGATCGCCGCGAGATCAGACTGCCTCCGTCGGCCCGAACTCGCCGCGCGCTGTGGACCGTTCACCGGCTGTGGACAACCCCGCCACTCGAACGAGCGCCTCCGCCCGGTGGGCCCCGGGAACTCAGCCCAAGCGCGCCACCGCACCGTCCCCCACGACCTTCACGTACTGCTCCCGCACCTCCCGGTACCGCAGCAGCTCCGCCGCCAGGGGATCCAGCACCTGGGCCCGCCCGCACCCGGCCGCCGCCTCCCGCAGCATTCGTTCCGCCTCCAGACCGTATCTGCGGGCCGGTCCGCGCGCCGCCACCCGGCAGCACCATTCGACGACGGGACCGCCCACGACGCCGGCCACCAGCAGCAGCGCAGGCACGCCGAGGTGGAGCGACATGAGCCCCACGACCTGTCCCAGCAGCCACAGCACCGCGAGCAGTTGAAGAAGCGTCATCATCACCTGGGCCATCACGGCGGCCGGCCACCAGCCGGGCCGGGGCGGCCGTCCGGGCGGCTCGGCGCCGCTCAGGGCGAGCTGGTCCAGTGTCTCGGGCAGCCCGTGCGCACCACGCACCGCGGCCTCGCGTACCGCCTGGGCCCACGGGGCGGGCAGCCCGGCCGCCGCCTGGTCGGCCACCGTCCGTACCGCCTGCTCGACGTTCTGCCGCGCGGTCGCCTCCTCGTCCGTCGGCGCGGGCGGCGTCGGCCCGCCCGTGGCGGACTGCCGCCGCTCCCGGGACCACCGCCACAGACGCAACCACGGTGCGCCGCAGGCTCGGTTGGCGTTACGCAGCCAGGCACGCTCCGCGGCCTCACCCGCAGCGGTCGCGCCCACCGCGTCCGCGAGCCGCCCGGCGAACTCCTCGCGCGCCTCCTCGCTGAGCCCGATGCCTCGACCCGTCCCGTAGACGGTCCGCAGCCGGGCCGCGGCCGCGTCCACGTCCGCGGAGACCCGGCGCGCTGCGGCCCCCCGCTCGGCGACGAACTGTCCGAGAACCTCCCGCAGTTCCCCCACGCCCTCCCCGGTGAGCGCGGAGACCGCGAGCACGCTCGCCCCCGGTTCGTCGTACTCGCCGAGCGCGATCCCGTCCCCGTCGAGCAGCCGTCGTAGATCGTCGAGGACCTGCTCGGCGGCCTCCCCGGGGAGCCGGTCGACCTGGTTGAGAACGACGAACATGACCTCGGCGTGCCCCGCGAGGGGCCTCAGATAGCGCTCGTGGAGGACCGCGTCGGCGTACTTCTCGGGGTCGACCACCCAGATGACCGCGTCGACGAGCGCCAGGACGCGGTCGACCTGCTCCCGGTGCGCCACGGCCGCGGAGTCATGGTCGGGCAGGTCGATCAGGACGAGTCCGCTCAGCTGCGAGTCGCCGTCAGGGCTCTGCGGAGGGCGTCGGCGCAGCCGTCCGGGGATGCCGAGCCGGTCGACGAGGGCGGAGGCGCCGTCGCTCCACATGCACACGAGCGGCGCAGCCGTGGTGGGCCGGCGCACCCCGGTCTCCGACAGGTTCACCCCGGCGAGCGCGTTGAAGAGTGTCGACTTCCCGCTGCCGGTGGCACCCGCGATGGCGACCACGGTGTGCTCCCCGGAGAGTCTGCGACGTGCTGACGACTCGTCGAGGACGCGGCCCGCCTCGGCGAGCGTGTCGCCGTCCAGCCGGGTCCGTGACAGAGCCACCAGCTCACGCAGCGCGTCCAGCCGTGAGCGCAGGGCTCCGTCGTACGCGAGCGGCGCGGGCTGCCGTTCGGACGTGCCGCGCGGCTCCACGACCGTGGCGGTCTGCGGAGGACCTCCCGCCCCCGCCTCGGGCACGCGCCTGGCGATCAGCCCGTCGTCCCAGGCGGCCTCGGACTCGGAGCGCTGCACGGGGTCCTCATGTCGCACGCGCGCGTGGCGGGCGTCGTCCTCCACGCGCGCGTGCGGGACCTTCTCCTGGGGGCGGGCGGCCGGGCTCCCGCTCTGGGCCTCTGTGTCCGCGCCCTCGTCCACGTCCCCGGCTGCATCGTCACCGGCTTCCGGAAGCCCCTCCTCAGCGCTCTCCGGCTGCCGCTCAGGGCGGTCGGCACCCTCGGGCCGCGCAAGCCGCTCAGGAGTCCCCGCCTCCCCCGGCTCCCTCGCCGCCCCCGACTCCCCCCGCTCCTCCGGGTGCTCGGCGTGATCCGTGCGGTCAGTGACAGCAGTCACCGCGGACACCTCTCCTTCTGCAGTACGGACAGCGCGGCGATGAGTTCGGCCTGGGGGTCGGCCTGGATGTCGAGGGCGTCCAGCGGGGCGACACGGCGCTCGCGTTCCGCGCGCAGCGCCCGGTCCAGGTACTCGGATAGCAGTCCTGCGGCATGCTCGCGCAGCCGGAGGGCCGTCCGCGCCCCGATCCGCTCGGCGAGCCCCTCCCCCGCTCCCTTGGCCCGGGGGCCGCCGAGCAGTTCCGTGGCGACGAGCGCGGCCACCGCCTCCGCGTCCACCGCCGCGCTCCGGTCGAGGTCGCCCACCGCCTCCTCGGCGTACTCCTCGAGCTCGCGCCGCCAGCGCCGTACGGTCATCCCGATACGGTGCTCGGCGCTGTCCAGGGTCGGATCCCGGTTGGCCAGCCCGGGGGCCTCCGCCGCGGGCTCGCTCCGCCAGGCCTCGTCGATGCGTTCGTCGGCGGCCGTGACGGCACACAGCAGCAGGGTGCCGAGGCTCTCCACGAGGGCGTCCAGCAGTTCCCCCGGGGTGCAGTCCCGGGGGTAGCCGCGCCATCGCGTCAGGGCGTCGCCGGCGAGGACGGCCCCGGCCTCCAGCCTGTTCCGCACGCGCGCGTACTCGCTGTCGTACGCGGTGTCGACGGCGGCCGTCAGCCGCAGCGCGGCGGCGTACTGGGCGGCTGCCGCTCCCGCCAGCTGGGGCATACGGGACCTCAGCGAGTCGAGTACGCCGTAGGCCGTACGCGCCATGGCCGTCTCTCGGGCGGCCGGATCCTGCACCTGGTACGTGAGCCAGGCCAGCAGCGGTGCGACGGCCGTGGCGGGCAGCAGCCCTCCGCCCCACGCGGACTCGGGCAGCTCGGGCACGGTGAAGCGGGGGACGTGGCCGAGCCCGGCCTTGGTGAGCAGGGCTCCGTACTGCCGTGACACCTCGGACACGACCTGATGGGGCACCCGGTCCAGCACCGTCACCAGGGTCGCCCGGTTCTCCTTGGCGGTCCGGAGCAGGTGCCAGGGCACGGCGTCGGCGTACCGGGCCGCGGTGGTGACCAGGATCCAGATGTCGGCGGCGCAGATCAGCTCTGCCGCGAGGACGCGGTTGTCGGCGACCAGGGAGTCGATGTCGGGCGCGTCGAGGAGGGCGAGTCCGCGCGGCAGGGTGTCGGCGGTCTCGATGCGCAGCACCCGCTCCTCGCGTTCCACGACGGGGTCGAGATCGTCGGGGCTCTCCTGGTGGGGCACCCACACGCGCGTGAGGTCGGGCAGGACGCGCATTCCGCTGAACCAGTGGTGGTCCTCGGGGTGGCAGACGAGTACGGGCGTACGGGTGGTGGGCCGCAGCACGCCCGCCTCGCTGACCCTGCGGCCCACGAGGGAGTTGACGAGGGTCGACTTTCCGGCGCCGGTCGATCCTCCGACGACGGCCAGAAGCGGTGCTTCGGGCTCTCTCAGCCGGGGCACCACATAGTCGTCGAGCTGTGCGAGAAGCTCGTCGCGGTTGGCACGCGCCCGTGGAGCCCCCGCCAGGGGCAACGGAAAGCGTGCGGCGGCGACACGGTCGCGCAGGGCGGAGAGTGCGTCGAGCAGCTGAGGCCGTACGTCCAAGGTCAGCACATGCGAAGAATGCCCAATTTTGGAGGCTTTCTGAAGCATATGGGCATGTCTGCGCGCCGACAGGACACATGGGGCGGAAGGGGCGACTGGGACGCAGGCATAACGAGTGCACAACACCCGGGGCGCGAGACGTCAAAAGCGATGCGCGATTCGCACCTGCCTGCGATTATCGGGACCGCTTCACTGAACCTCCACATCGAGCCACGGAGGGGAAGCGCCAGGGACAAGGGCCCGGGAGTCCTATCCTTGTCCCCGGCAAGGTCACGGATCGGCCCGCACCCGGGCACCACGACAGGCCACCACACCGGCCCCCGTAGCTCAGTGGATAGAGCAGGCGCCTTCTAAGCGCTTGGCCGCAGGTTCGAGTCCTGCCGGGGGCGCCCGTTTCCGCCCTCCCTTTGGGGAGGGCTTTTTGCTGGTCAGGGTGGGTGTAGGTCTACACAGAAGAGCGCCGGACCGCTCCTGGTGGTCGGGCGGAGAGTCCGGCGCTGTCCGGCTGTCACCGGGTTTCTGCGGGTGGCTGCGGTGAATACGCGGAGAAGTTCTCCGGGCACCGTCAGGCCGTTCAGGCAGAGCGGAGAGGTAACCGCGAGCCAGGGTCGCTCTCGACGCCCTGAAGCTGCTTCGAGATGCACAGGGCAGCTGCGACCGTGCGGTCACCCGGCGGCCGGCACGGCGCCCTCGCCGGAGGCAGCAGCGTCCTGTGGCGCCATGTCCTCACGGAGGCGGATGAACCGCACAGGATGCCGCCAGGCTCCCCTGTCCTGGGCAGTGTCCACGTCGATCTCCGCGACCAGTGCGGGCTCGACGAGGACGACGTCGAGTGGTGTCCGAGACGCCCACGACGTGGTGAATCGCACGCCCTCCCACGGGTGCCCAGGCCTCGCAGCGGTGAGCTTGCCGGCGACACGCCGGGCCGACTCAGGGCGCAGCTGGGTGCTACGGGCGACCAGATGCAAGGCTCCGTCCTGGTCGTAGCGGCCCACCAAGAGGCTTTGCGGGCGGGGCAGGGTGCCGGTGATCGCCCCGACGATGCCCTCGGCGTGAAAAGCAGGGCGCGGTAGCCGTCGAACTTGGGCTGGAGGACCAAGCCGCCGGGCAGCGCTCCGGGCGGAGGCAACCGGTCACGGGCCTGCGCCAGCATCGGTTCTACCGGGGGCCGCAGCACCATACGTCCGGTCTACGACTGGGACACCAGCCCCGCGACCGGAAGGAGCGGTTGTCGGTTCCGCGTGGCCGCGCAGGCCGGTGACTTTCCCTGCCACATCAAGCACCCGTCGTCGCTTCGCTCCTCCGGGCGGGCACGGGCGGCCGTCGGCGCCCGCGCTCATGTCTCCGCCCCGCTCGGCACCGCCGGCCGCCCGCTCCCGCCCAAGAGGCAGGCACACAGGGCATGAGGTCAGAACACGTTGTGGCTGCGGCGGTCGGCTCCGCCACTTTAGCCAGCCACTTTGGCGCGGGCCTCGAAGATCATGGCCCCAACGTCGTGCTTCACCGGGCAGGTCCACAGACTGCCCGACGCGCCGGAAGCTTACGGGGCCATGATCACTCGCGCCAAAGCAGCTCCCGGCCAAAGTCACTACGCCGACCTCGCGCGGGCCCTGCCACGATTCGCGTGTGGCGGAACAATCCCTGAGTCCCAAGTTCGCGTCGCTCAATGAAGCCAGAGCACTGCACAAGATGCTGTTCGAACGAAGCTGGAAGCGCCCGAGGGGATCTCCTTTGGAAGCCCGATCATCGCCGCTGTCCAGCGGTGCCCCCTGGAGCTCATCATCGATGCTGACTCCGCCGATGAGCGAGGTGCCGCTTGTCGGCGACGGCTCAATATGAGGCCAGCTTCGGCGCTTCAGTTGTGGGCCATCCGTAGTCTCGTTGGATGGTGTGTCCGTCAGTCGTTGCTGCT